>JAURZN010000223.1 GCA_030653355.1 Gallionella sp.
GTGAAACTATGTCAAGCTAGTGTGCCAACACCTTGCTTGCAGCCTAATGAAATAGGGCTTCTTGGACTTTTAAAAACGACAACTGTGCATAGTTTAATTCTGTGCATAGGTGCCACTATGCACAGCTGTACATAGTGGCACGTAGCGAGGCTTCATCATTACAACCTGCTGGCCCAAAAGCTGAAATTGGGAAAACAGAAATGCTCACCACGGATTTAGTACAGCAACACCAGTCAGTTCGAAATCAGCAACGTTTCGCGTTACAACCGTCATGCCATGAACTAGGGCTGTTGCCGCTATCAGTGCATCTCGATCAGAACGTGGATCAGGCACATGTAGCTTGGCACATCTCAGCGCAACAGCAACATCAATTGAGAGAATGCGACCAGAAAACGCTGGCAAGACGTGACCATCCAGCCATGTACGGAGTAGTGCTCCTTGGGTGGGGTCGCGCCGTTCGACTAAAAGTATTCCAGTCTCCAATTCCAGAATAGTGATGCTCGACAAAAACATGCTTGTAGCCAAAACACTTTCCGCCCAAGCCCTGACATTCTTATCAGCCTTACCTGCTTTTGCTTTACGCAATTCGGAAACGACATTGGTATCGAGTAAATACATCAGGATAATTCCGCAGGCCGATAAAGATTATTGCTCAAACAAGCAGGTGAAAAATCAATATCAGCAATACCAGGTACAGCCAGTAATTCGACGATGTTCGGTTGAGCACCAGTAATTCTCTGGTACTCCTCGATTGTTAACAGAACATGTGCTGGCCGCCCCCGGTCAGTAATAAAAACAGGACCAAGTTTTGCAACCTTCTTGGCTTTGCTGGTATCTTGATTGAACTCTCGACTTGATAGCGTAGTGATAGTCATATTGCCTCCTTATGTTTGTAGCAACATTACTACAATAATAAATATTCGGCAACAGATTTATGAATGGGGTTCGCAAAATCACAGCCCCCGTCAAAATGAAACCACTGTCACGACTCTCGTGCATCCTTGATTCATCGTCTCGGCATCCGCTTTTAGGCGGTGAATTTAGAGATGCAAACAGCAGCAATGACACCTACCGGCTCATCGCGACCATCAGCTTTATGCCCGAATATTCTATATCCAACAGGTCACGTTTTCTATTTTTCCGTCACAGACATTTTGCTTGCCAAACCCGGACTGCACAATTCAACATAATTGAATGCAGGTCGAGCCACACTTCCAACCTCAGAATGTACTTAGCCGTAGTGTTAATCTCTTAGGCTACAACTGTTCGGTGCGTGATTAAAACCAAACAAAATTTTGATTTATTTCGTGTTTTTAGTGTTTTTGCGAGTTGATGCAAACGGCATCATCCCTGCTAAAAGCTCTTCGTGGATAAAAAGCTTTTCCCAGATTAAAAGCCCGCCAGATTATGGTTGGTGCATCAGGTTGAGCTGTCTGGCGATGATGTCATGGTTCAGCCAGAGCACGGGCCCCGCCGGACGGGAGGTCTCGTAAAACATCAACGGCCCGGTTCCTTCCAGTACCAGCGCGCTCAGATGACCGACAACCAGTTCCTTGCGGTCATGGTGCATCTGGGTAATTTCTTCCGAAGTACCTATCATCCGGTCTGCCAGTGCTTCCGAATTATCCATAGGCCAGGCGGCAAAATTGCGGTAGCCTGCCATCACCTCGCTGGTGTTATACGTTTCTATTTTCTGCAACAGGTCTTCGAGCGTGACGCCTTCCTGCAACAGAGGACGACAAGCCTGCCACTGCGCTTCGGCCCAGTCGCCGCCGTTTTCCTTTGTAAGCGCCAAGAGCAGCGGAAACAGCGAGAGTTCGACGCCAACAAAGATGTCTGACGAATTGGTGCGTATTTCCGGGCAGTTATAAACCGTGGCCTTGATGCCCTGAGCCCAGGCAGCTTCAGCCACCTGCTCCAGGCGCATCTTGGCTTTGCCTTGCGTGTAGTTGCTGTAGGTTTGCCACTGGTACTGGCCGTCTATCAGGATCTCGGTGCCGTGATAGCCGTAAGCGGTGTAGCGCACCTGGCCGCCGGATTTTTCCAGCCTTGCGCGGATCGACGCGCTGCCTTCGATCAGATACTGGAAGGTGTTGGCGGTGACTTCGTCGAAATTCATCAGAATCAGTTTGCCCAGATCGCTGTCCAGCAGCGCGCGGGAGGACATGAAGCGCTCGCCGCGGCCCTTGTAGATGCGGTTGGCGATGGCCAGAAACACTTTTACCTTGGGGATGCCGCCCGCCATGGTGTGCGCGAAGAAGGCATTGGCACCGTCCGGGATCAGACCATCCAGTTCGTCCATCACCTGTGCGACGGAATTCCTGAAACGCGCAACGCCCACTTCGCGACATTTCTCGATGTGCGCCCAGTCCAGCTGGTCTTCCTGCCAACTCTTGAGCGTCATGCCACCCAGCAAATCGGTCGGGGTAGGCTCGCCGGCAGGCGCATCCAGGTCGAAACCGGCCATCAGCGGCACATTGATGATGCGTCCGCCGAGGTTTTCTTCGGCTATCGCCAGTTCCTCGTCGGTCAGTGCGCGCAGCGCATTGTTTTCATCGCGGCGGCCAACGGTGATACCGACAATAGTCATACCGGATTTCTTCGCTTCGTTGATCAGGCCGTTGGCGTAACCACGACCGAACAGTTCGCCGAACAGCACGAAGACATCGCCTTTACGGAAAATATTGGTCTGGGGAAGGTCTCTCAGGGGAACGGGTGCAATCATCTTAGGAACTCCGAAATAATGAATTTATAAATACAAAACAAATGGTTTGCTTAAGCCGTGCCGCCGACCGTCAGTCCGTCTATGCGCACGGTAGGCTGACCGACACCGACCGGTACGCTCTGGCCTTCCTTGCCGCAGGTGCCGACGCCGGAATCGAGCGCCATATCGTTACCTATCATCGAGATGCGCGTCAGCACATCCGGGCCGTTGCCGATCAGCGTGGCGCCCTTCACCGGATAGGTGATCTTGCCGTCTTCTATCATGTAGGCCTCGGCGGTAGAAAACACGAATTTTCCGCTGGTGATATCCACCTGGCCACCGGCGAAATTGACCGCGTATAAACCGTGCTTTACCGAGGCGATGATCTCCGCAGGATCCTTGTCGCCGCCCAGCATATAGGTGTTGGTCATGCGCGGCATCGGGATGTGTGCATAGGACTCGCGCCTGGCATTGCCGGTCACCGGCACGCCCATCAAACGCGCATTGAGCGTGTCCTGCAAATAGCCTGTAAGTATGCCGTTTTCGATCAACGTGGTGCACTGCGTGGGATTGCCCTCATCGTCCATCTGCATCGAACCGCGCCGGTCGGCCAGCGTGCCGTCATCCACCACCGTCACGCCTTCAGAGGCGACGCGCTCACCGATGCGACCGGAGAACGCCGAGCTGCCCTTGCGGTTGAAATCGCCTTCCAGCCCGTGACCTATCGCCTCATGCAACAGTATGCCCGGCCAGCCGTTGCCCAGCACCACGGTCATATTGCCCGCCGGTGCCGGTCTCGCATCGAGATTGACCACTGCCTGATGCACCGCCTGTGCCGCATAACGACGCAGCATCGCGTCGTCAAAGTAACTGTAATTGAATCGTCCACCCCCGCCCGCCGAACCCTGCTCGCGTTTGCCGTTGCTCTCGATAATCACCGTGACTGACAGCCGCACCAACGGACGGATGTCAGCGTTCATCAGGCCGTCATTGCGCGCCACCATCACCACTTCGTATTCGCCGGCCAGCCCCGCCATGACCTGCACCACGCGCGGGTCGAGCGCGCGCGCATAGCCTTCGATGCGTTCCAGCAGGGCGACCTTGTCAGCATCCTTCAGGCTGGCAATCGGATCATCCGGCAAATAAATGTCGCGGCGCGAACCGTGATGCAGCATCGGTACGGTCTGCGTGCCACCGGTACTGGCGATGGCACGCGTGGCGTTGGCCGCACTTTGCAACGCGTTCAGACTGATGTCATCCGAATAGGCGAATGCCGTTTTTTCGCCGCTTACCGCACGCACGCCGACACCCTGATCGATGCTGAAGCTGCCGGATTTGACGATACCTTCTTCCAGCGACCAGCTCTCGGCGCGGCTGTATTGAAAATACAGGTCGGCATAATCGAGGCGATGGGCCAGCATGCTGTTGAACACCTGCTCGATCTGGCGCGTTTCGATCAAATTGGGCCCCAGCAGGATTTTTTGTGCCGTGGTAAAGAGAGAGTCAGAAGAGGTCATATTTGTTAAAGTCGTGAGTGGTAAGCGGTGAGTGGTAAGCGGTGAGTCGGTGCAGCAGGTTTTTCTACTTCCCACTTGCTACTCACCACTTCCCGTTTCTAGCAGCTGATTTTACGATGTTCCAGCGCAGGCAGCCCTGCGCGCAGACTGGCCTGATAGGACGGGTTTATCTCGGCCATCACTACGCCGGAGCCGCGTGGCAGCCTGTCCAGCACGCCCCCCCAGGGGCCTACGATCATGCTGTTGCCGTGCGTCTCTCGGCCGTTGACGTGATATCCGCCCTGTGCGGAGGCGATGACATAGGCCAGATTCTCAATCGCGCGCGCGCGCACCAGGATTTCCCAGTGCATTTTGCCCGTGGTCTCGGTGAATGCAGCAGGCAGCACGATAATATCCACGTTCTTCATCGCACGGAATAATTCAGGAAAGCGCAAGTCGTAACACACGGCCAGGCCGACGCGACCAAACGGACTATCCACCACAACCACCTGATTACCGGCTTCTATGGTCTGTGCTTCATCATAGCTTTCATTGCCCAGCGACAAGTTGAATAAGTGTATCTTATCGTAACGCGCCACTTGCACGCCCTGATCGTCGAACACCAGACAGCTGTTGAGCACCTTGTCCGGTGTGCTGGCCGCCAGCGGAATTGATCCTCCAACCAGCCATATTTTGAACTGGCGCGCGGTTTCGCTGAGAAAATCCTGTATCGGGCCGGAACCCGGCTGTTCGCGCACCGCGACCTTATCCTGTTCGCTCATGCCCATAATCGCGAAGAATTCCGGCAGCACTACCAGCCGTGCGCCTTGCCCGGCGGCATTGGCAATCAGGCGACGCGCCTCACTCAGATTGCCCGCCACATTCGGCCCTGAGGCCATTTGAATGGCTGCCACCTTGAATGTGCTGACTTGAGCGTTGCTGGCAGTGTTCCCGTCCGACATAGTATTTTCCTGAATAATGATGCTGTTAATTAGGGCTATTCCGTGACATTTTTGAGCTGGACGGGCTTTTCGCCCACCTTGATCACGTTCGGATCGCTCCATGTTCCGCTGACATTGTATTCAAATGACATCAATTTATCGAGTGGATTGCCCAATACCTTGCTGACGATGAGCGTACCCAAACCGACCACGGGCCCCGCCGCGAACGCGCTCAACATGGATACGCTGGAGCCCAGAGTCGGTAAAATCACCACGCGCAGATTCTGCGTTTCGTCGTTCAAATTGACCATTCCCTTCATGGTCACTTTGGCTGAAGAGCCATCTATATGCAAGTCCTGGGTCTGCATCACCCCGCGCTTAATCGTAGCGTTGCCATTGATATTGTCGAATTCAAAACCCGCGCTGAACACATCGGTAAAATCCAGCGTGATGCGTTTGGGCAAGGCTTGCAGGCTCAGAATGCCGAGCAATTTTCCAATTCCGGGGTCCATCTTGAGAAACTGTCCCTTGCCGGTATCCAGCTTGAGCGTGCCATCCAGCGATGCATAGTTGAATTCGTCCGGCTGTCCGTCCCAGCTCAGCGCAGCGGCCAGTTTTCCGCTGCCATTCTTGACGGTATTCGGGTAGCCGGAACGTGCCAGAATTTTCCCGGCATTGCTGATTTCCAGCAACAAATTAAGCTGAGTCTGCATGCTGGCGTTCGCGCCATGCCAGACACCATCCCCCGTCACACTGCCGTCCGGATTCGTGACGCGCAGGCGGCGCAAGCGCCAGTCTTGCCCTTCCGGATAGCCCACCAATTCAAAACGACCGATTTGCTTACCCTTGAACAGCAAATCCTCGATGGTTATTTCCATCGCAGGCAGTTCACGCGGATGCGGCGCAGCAGCGGGCTCGCCTGAGCGTGGCTTGTTCGCTGGCAAAGACGCTTTGTCTTCCTCGGGCCAGTGCAGATTGCGCAAATTGGCCGTAACCTTGCCCCCTCCGGCATAGCCCTTCGGTTGCCACACCAACTCGCCGTTCATCAGCGTGCTGGAGAGCTGTGCAGCCAGGCCGTCGCCACGTTTAACCGCGTTAATATCCAGGTCATTCAGGCTAAGCCCGTAACCGTTCAGCTTATCAATATGCAGTTTTGCACCGGCTATCGGCAGGGCCGTCTGCCCTGAACCCGAGATCAGCCCATCCCAGCCTTGCAATGAAACAAGCGGTAAACGGCCTGTCAGCCATATGCCTGTTTTTAGCTCAGACGCAGAGTCATTTCTACTCTGCACGCCAGGCGGCGATATTCCCTGAGCGCCAAAATTGATCACACCGCGTTTGATTACGCTTACACCATTCTCTTCGCTGCGCAGCAAACGCGCGTTCACCAGCTTGTCGAGTTGCACGGTAATCATCTCCTGCTGATCGTTCAGGCTTTTCTTTTCCACGCGCAACGGCCAGACTTCACTGGCACGTTTACCAAAAGGCGCAGGCAGTGTCGAACTGATACCCTGCAAGTTGGAATTCAGTACCACCTGCGCCGTTTTATTCACCACGCTGATATTGGCATCCCATGCCGCCCCGCCGCGCAAAAATTCAAGCAAGGGATGCACTTCGTTCTTGCGCAAGGCATCAAGATTGGCACGCCCCTGCAAGCTGGCACGCACCACGCCTCCTTCGGTGCTCTGCGCGCTCAGGGATGCTGTCCCGCCAAGAATTTCTGCGGTAACACCTGTGGTCTTCATGCCTGATTCGGTGAAAGATAATTCGCCGCGCGTATTGCGCAACCAGGGAACCCCCTCCCCCAAATCCATATCGCTGGCCTGGACGCGCAAAGCGCCCGATACCTTCACCGGCTTGTCACTCAGCAGGGGGATAAGCGCATACAGATCCAGATGTCCGTCACCGCTGGCACTCATGCCATCGGTAAAACCGTTTATATAGCCGCGTACCGGACTTTTTTGAATAAATTGTAAAAAAGTATTGTTGGCTGCCTCTGCCTCGCCTCTGATTTCCAGTGGCATATCAACACTCATCATATCCGGCAGCGTGATGGTCAGTTTATGAATGCGTGCATCCAGTATGGTCGCGCCGGGTGACTTGACTTCCAGCTTGTTGCCCCGTATTAGAAAATCCCCGCTGATATTTTCGATGCGCGGCCAATCCCTGGCGAATTGCACGGACACATCCTGCGCATGCGCGCCCATCTCAAATAAGGCGTCCGTACTGCCATCCAGTGGAAAGTCGCTCAGATTACCCTTGAGTCGCAGGTAAAGGTCTTCGGTGTGCCCGGACAGCAAGGCATCGTTGAGCCAGTCATTGTCTTCCTTGTCCAGTGCAACCAGCGGGGTATAACGGGCGGCACGCCGAATATCGCCGCGCGTCAGATTGACAGTCAAATCCAGTACGCCCAGCGTACCCGCCCTGGAATTGAAACTGCCGTACAGATTACCCGCCAGATCCTCATTGGCAACGGCCACATTATCCGCCCTGACATACAGCTCGCCCTGCGTGCGCTGCCAGCGTGCCTGCCCGGTCAGAGTATTAAACAACCAGGGTTCGCGCAGCATGCCGGGCGCGTTCAGGGCGAGGTCACGCGTATTGATATTCAGTTTGCCACTCTGCTCGCTACCATCCACCGCCACCGACAGGCCTGAAAACCCGGGCATGTCACCTACTTGCTGCAAGGCGAGATTATCGAACTGTCCCTTGATCTTGTAGCCCAGCAGCTTTTCGGGCGCGCCTTGCCATTGCATTTCAAGACTGGACACCTGCCCACGGGGCGCATAGGCATTCAGCTGCTCCCTCAATTTCGCATCCAAGGGGAAGAAATTGGCCAGGCTGACCAGACTTTCCAGCTGCAGGAGGTTGGCACGCAGTTCGCCGCCGGCAGGCTGTGACTTGGCGGCCGCTACCGTGCGAAAATAAAAATCGGTAGCCTGCAACTTGACGCCGTTTTCAAGCTGCATGGACAAATTCCGGGTGTCCACCTCCCAGCCATTCATTACCGTTTTCCAGGCAACACGCCCGTGCAAATAATGCACATTCATCTCCGGCACGTCTTCAGCCAACCGGGTCGCCATGTCACGCAAAGCCAGATCAGCCGTTAGCTGCGCAATTTTTCCGTCGGCCACATTCAACCAGGCACGCACCGCGCCTCTGCCCCGACTCAGCTGGGTCGGCAATTTCAACCAGGGACGCCATGCCAGAAGATCGGTGTGATCGAGCCGGACATACAATTGCCCATCCCATTTTTTCAAATTATCAAAACTCTTGCCGTAAAAATCGCCGCGTACATCCAGCGGGGTCGCCAGATCGGCCGGAGGCACGGCATGCAAGGCAAACTGGTGACGACTGAACAGGTTTCTGATGTGCAGATTAACCCGGCTCAGCACCAGCGGGGGGGCGCCACGCTGCTCGTCCACCCAGACCAGAGTCGCATCACGCACTACCATGCGCGACTGGTGCAACAGCCAGTTGGACAAGTCATTGCCCGCCCCTTGCGTATCCAGCGCCACACTGCCGACATACATCTTGCCCTGCTCATCGCGGCGAATCAGCAATTCGGGGCGCTCTATCTCCAGACTGGACAGGCGCAATTCTGCGGCCAGCAGCGACAGCCACGACACCTTGGCGTCTATGCGTGGCAGTACCAGCGCGGATTGCTGCTGTTTGTCCAGGATGCGCACATCGGTCAATCTCAGGTGCGGATGCAGTCCCAGCCAATCCCCCTCGATCGTGCCTATGCTTACCGGATTGCCCATGGCACTCGCCAGTGAATCGGTAATTTTGCCGTGAAATTGCTCGATATCCGGCAGCAGCCAGTAGCGCAACGTGATGATGATGACTGCGCACAGCACAGCCGTCACCGCCGACGCGATGATAGTTATACGCGTCAACCAGTTTAAACTGTGCCAAAGCAGGCGTACGGGAAGTGAATTCAGCATAAATGCAGTTATTAGTCGCTAGTAAGTAGCCAATTGGTATTCGTTTTTTGATTTTACTAGCGGCTAACGTCTAGCGACTAGCGACTAATAGTAAGACAATGCGCATTCTAACTTATCAGACCCGCCATCCGCCTGTGAATACTGAAAACACGCCGCTTATCTTCGCCGCTCTGTTGCAAAAAACCCGCAGCGGCAGCCGTTATGCCGGACGCGTGCTGGAAGCGGACGCCTCTTTGCTGGAATGGTTGCAGGCAAATTACGCCACGCCCTGCAACCGCGCCGAAATACTCTCCCTGTTACAACGCTCCGACCTCGATTTGCAGGATGAGGCGGCGCTGGGGCGCGCGGTGCGCCGGTTACGCAAGCAGGTGATGGTCAAGCTGATACTGCGCGACCTGAACGGCCTGGCGGACCTGGATGAAGTGATGCAGGCCATGACCGCACTGGCGGAGATCGTGGTAAGACAGGCGCAAGCCTGCCTGATGCAAACGCTGGAGGCACAATTTGGCACGCCGCTGGGTGCGACCAGCCACAGCGCGCAGCAACTGTTGATTATCGGCATGGGCAAACTGGGCGGGGGCGAATTGAATGTGTCGTCCGATATCGATCTCATTTTTGCGTATGCGGAAGAGGGTGAAACCAATGGCGCACGCACCCTCAGCAATCATGAATTTTTTACCCGGCTGGGCCGCCGCCTGATCAATATCATCAACGAAGCCACAGGCGACGGCTATGTGTTCCGCGTGGACATGCGCCTGCGTCCCTATGGCGACAGCGGTCCGCTGGTGATGAGTTTTGCCGCGCTGGAAGAGTATCTGATCAGTCAGGGGCGGGAATGGGAGCGCTACGCCTGGATCAAGGCGCGCGTCATTGCTCCTGCCAAACACGCCAGCGTAGTCGAGCTGAGCCAGTTGTATCAGCCTTTCGTCTTCCGCAAATACCTTGATTTCGGTGCGATTGATTCGATGCGCAAACTGCATGCACAAATTCGTCAGGAAGTGCAACGGCGCGATCGTTTGGGCAATATCAAACTGGGGCCCGGCGGTATCCGTGAGATCGAATTCACCGCCCAGGTGTTTCAGTTGATCCGTGGTGGTCAGGATGCTCGACTGCGCATCCTGCCCACCCGTCAGGTACTCAAACAACTGGCAGAAAATGGACAATTATCTGCCGGTGTCGTGGCTGATCTGGATGCGGCCTATGTCTTTTTGCGCAATCTGGAACATCGCTTGCAATATCTGGATGACCAGCAGACTCAGGAATTACCGGTAAAACCCGAGGATCAGCAACTCATCGCCACCACCATGGCTTATGCCGATTATGCCGCGCTGCTGCAAGTGCTTGATCGGCATCGCGCACTGGTCAGCCAGCAATTCGAGCAAATTTTCGGCGAAACCGCACAAGAGCACAATAACGCACAACTCTGGCGCGAAGATATCAGCGCCGACGAATTGACTCAGGGTCTGGAAGAGCTGGCTTATCACACCGCACCGGACAGCGCGCAGCGCCTGTTGCAGATGCGCGGCAGTTCACGTTACCGGCAGTTGTCCAATTTGGGGCGGCAACGTCTGGACCAGCTGATCCCGCAATTCATTACACTGAGCGCGCAATACAGCGATCCCGATGCCACCTTGTCACGCATGCTGGTCTTGCTGGAAGCGATCAGTCGCCGCGCCTCTTATCTGGCCTTTCTCTCCGAATACCCACAAGCCTTGCAGCGCCTGATACGGCTGGTTTCATCCAGCAGCTGGGCGGCCGGTTATCTGGCGCACCATCCGGCACTGTTTGACGAATTGCTGGATGCACGCGAACTGTATCAGCCGCCGCAGTGGTCGCAGATCGAAGTTGATTTGCAGGCGCGACTTGCAGATCATGGCAACGATGCCGAACGGCAACTGGAAGTGCTGCATCATGTCCAGCAGGAGCAGATTTTTCACTTGCTGGCGATGGATTTGCAGGGCCTGCTGCCGCTGGAAAATCTCAGCGACCATTTAAGCGAACTGGCTGATCTGGTACTGCGCCATGTGCTGGTGTTGGCCTGGGCGGGAGCGCGCAAACGGCACTGCGATGTGCCCAACTTTGCCATCATCAGTTATGGGAAACTGGGCGGCAAGGAAATGGGCTACGCCTCCGATATCGACATGATTTTCCTGTATGACGACGACCATGCTGACGCGCAGGAAAACTATGCCAAGCTGGGAATGCGCATTAATTCCATGCTGGGCAGCTACACCGCATCGGGGCGTCTGTATGAAACCGATTTACGCCTGCGACCGAACGGCGCGAGTGGCCTGCTGGTAAGTTCCGTCGCTGCATTTGCCGAATACCAGCACAGCCAGGCCTGGGTATGGGAGCATCAGGCACTGACCCGCGCCCGTTTCAGTGCGGGCGATGACCGGGTGGGCGCGGAATTTGAACGCATACGCCAGCAGGTGCTCAGCCTGCCGCGTGACACCGAAAAATTACGCGCTGAAATCCTGTCCATGCGACAGAAGATGCACGATGGACATCCCAACCACAGCGACTTGTTCGACATCAAACACGACAGCGGCGGCATGGTGGACATCGAATTCATGGTGCAATACTTGGTGCTCGCCCACGCGCACGCCTATCCGCAACTCACCAATAATGACGGCAATCTGGCCCTGCTGAAGATGGCGGCTGAATTCGGCCTGATCAACGTTGAGCTTGCCGGACGGGTTCGCGATTTGTACCGCACCCTGCGCCAGACTCAGCATCGCATGCGCCTCAATGACGTTACCCCCTGCCGTGTCGCGCCGGACGCAATCGACATCAGCGCCAGCGTACGGCTGTGGGCGGAATTATTCCCTTGCGCATCGCAGTAATAGGCCAATTTACCTAGACAATCAGTCATATACCGCAATATTTAACACTGTGCTCTAATTTTCCCGCGGACATTTCCGGCTTTTGCCACTGTCCGTTGTATTGATGTCATTCCCGAATCCGGGATGCAAATTCATAAGGGAGAAGCGATCATGAAAAGAAAAGCGTTGCTGATTGGAATCAATGACTATGCACCCGTCGGAGCAGGCGGACCCGATCTGCGCGGCTGCGTAAACGATGTCCGCGATATGGCGAACACGCTCAACGCCCTGGGCATCGTACCGGCCACACCCGCAACGATGCAGATACTCACCGACGGCAGGGCAACACGGGCTGCGATCGTCAAAGGACTAAAATGGCTGTGCAGCAAGGCGATCAAGGGCGATGTGCTGGTGTTTTATTACTCAGGTCATGGTTCGCAAATGGTGGATACCAGCGGGGATGAGCCGGACGGCAGGGATGAGACCATCTGTCCGCACGACTATGCGACGGCAGGCATGATCAAGGATGACGATTTTCGCGTAGCACTGAACACGCTACCTGCCGGGGTCAATCTGGACATCATCTTCGATTCCTGCCATTCAGGTAGTGCGACGCGCGGGGGCATAGATGCCTTAACCGGCGTGCCGGCCAGCACCTCGCGTTACGTCGAACCGCCGATAGACTGGGGTTTCTTTATCGACGCCAATCCTTCATTGCCGGCGCGCGGCATACTCAGGCGCAAGGAAACCAGCAAAACGAAGAATGCGGTCGCACTGCCCGTGTTGAATCATGTACTGTGGGGCGGTTGCCGTGACAACCAGACTTCGGCGGAAACTGCGATCGGCGGCGCGATACGGGGTGTGTTCACCTATAACTTCTGCAAGGTATTGAGGGGAGCCGGGCCTACCATCACGCGGCGCAAACTCGACGCACAGGTGACGGTGAATATCCGTGCGATGGGGCATACTCAGGTGCCCCAACTGGAAGGCACTGCGGCATCAATCGGTGAGCGTGTTTTTACATAAATCTAAAAATATTCCCGCAGTGAGGGTGACGGGTGGCAGCCCGGTGTATGCCGGACTGCCAGTACGCCCCCTTGGGTCACGCCAGCAGGCGTGTACGCAGCCTGCCGAGTAAATGCGCAGGCAGTAAGGCGTGAAAATCCAGCGGCGGCAATTCCATGGCATCCAGCGTATTTTTCACCAGCAGACCCAGTTCGGTATCCCCTTCCATCAGCAGACGACGACTGAAAAACAGCGTATCCGGGTCTTCCTTGCGCAAGGCCAGCAGGAAGAAATCCTGCGCACTGGCGCTGATAGTGAGATCGGGTCGGGAAACCGCATGGCGGGCGAGCATACCGTGTGCATCCAGTGTGAAGTGGAACGCAATGCCGGCATCCTTGACGCGGATGCAGACGCGCTTGCCGTGCAGGGGTTGCCAGACTTCATCGCGCAGCCTGTCGTTCAGCGCCAGATTGACGGCACGGGTAAAAATCACTGCATGGGGATATTGAGGCAGCAGTGAGACAAGCGCACTGATGGACTGCGGAATTAAAAACGGTTTCATGCTGTGCACCTCCCTCGATAGTTGCTAACGGCTTATGAATTCAAGGCCGGGTTGGTCGTGCCAATAGCCGTTGCAGGATGCCGCCGGCATCAACCCTTCAATTTGCGATAAAGCCTGTGCGGAGGTCAGACGTTGCTCCATGCATTCCCGGAACAGGCGCAATATTTCGCCGCTGTGGTGCGCTTGCGGACTGACCCGCACCACATCTACCCCCGCGTCCTGCAGGGTGTCTAACTCACCAATCAGATTATGTACCAGCGCCGACTGGGTCTGAATGCCGTTCAGCGTCAGAAAGGGCTGGCCTTCGCGAGTTTTCAGGGCAAGGCCATCTTCATAATCGAGGCACTTGAACTGGCAATCGTCTTTCTGCAAATTATGGTGGCGGGCGGTGAAGCAACGTGCCGAGTAAGCCAGCGGCAGGCGTCCATAGGCAAACACTTCAGTTTCAACGGCGGATTGCCGCTGACGCAGCACGGAGGCGAGCGCAGCGCGTGACATTTCCACCGGCATTACCCAGCGCGTCGCGCCCAATCCGGCAAGTAAATCCAGCGTTTGTGAGTTGAAAACGTTCAGAGTCGAGCCTGCCACGAATAGAGTCTTATTCGCCAGCAGGCGCACCGCCCCCATATCATTGGCCTCAACGCGGAATTTTTCATTACCGGCAATCCTGCGCAGGGTCTTGACGTCGTATTCGGATTCAATCAGGGTCTGCGTCGCAATCACCACCTCCTTGCCAGCGGCAACCAGGCGTTCAGCCACATCCAGATAATCCTGCAGGCGCAGCAAGTGACGGCGCGAACAGACGGTCTCGCCCAGATAGATGATATCCACCGGCGCGTCAGCCATCTGATCGTAGAAATCAAGCATGGTGTCGCGATCCCAGTAGTAGAGGACGGGTCCGAGGGCTAGTTTCATAGCTTATTTCCAGGGGCGGTAATACGCGCCCAGCGTCTGTTGCTGTCCTTCGGAAACCTTGCCCAGTTCCGCCATCCATGCGGGTTTGACGGTAAAGGATTGCGTGTCCCGCCGGCAACTATCGATTGCCTGACGCCAAACTCTGGTGACCTGTTCAACATAGGCAGGACTGCGCTGACGCCCTTCGATCTTGATCGCGGCTATCCCCATGTTCATCAACTTAGGCAACAGTTCCAGCGTATTGAGACTGGTAGGTTCCTCAATAGCATAATAGGTCTCGCCCTCCACATCGAAGCGGCCCTTGCACAGTGTGGGATAACCCGCCTTTTCTTCAGGATCATAACGGTCGATCAGAATGCCATTGAGGCGTGATTCCAGCCCCTTGGGTGTTTCCTGCCAGCGCACCGCTTTGGGTGGCGAACACACGCCGCGGGTGTTGGGAGAATCACCGGTGGCATAGGAAGACAGGGCGCAACGCCCTTCCACCATGACACACAGGCCGCCAAAACCAAACAACTCGATTTCCACCGGCGTGCCGGCCATCAGCTGTTCGACCTGCGCCAGCGCCAGCACACGTGGCACCACGGCGCGCCGGATGCCGAACATCTCATGGTAAAAATTGATGGCTTCGTAGTTGGTGGCCGAACCTTGCACCGAAAGGTGCAGGCGCAGCTCGGGATGAGTCTTTGCGGCGTACTGCATCAGGCCGGGGTCAGCCAGAATAACCGCATCCATACCCAGTTCGGCAGCATTATCGATAGCCGTCCTCCAGCGCTGCCAGCCGTCGGCCTGAGGATAGGTATTCAACGCCAGCAGCACTTTTCTGCCTTTTGCGTGAGCGTAGCGCACGCCCTCTTTTGCGTTGTCAAAACTGAAATTCAGACCGGTAAAATTACGCGCATTGGTGTCGTCGCGAAATCCCATGTAAACACAATCCGCACCATGGTCTATGGCGGTCTTTAACGCCGGCAGACTGCCTGCCGGACACACCAATTCGATTTTTTCAGGCTGCATCCCGTATCTCCTCACGATCAGTACGCGGGTTTCAAGTAAACATCAGGATCGACCCTGCATCCCTGACGATGGCCGCGCCGCTTCAGCTCAAACTCGATGCCGTTGAGTATATTCCATTTCTGTGAACACCATTCCGGTGCCAGCAAGATGTCCGGCGCGGCGGTGCCGGTCACGCGGTGGAACACGATGTGTTGCGGTGTGCGTTCAATCAAATCACAGGCATAGCGGATATAGGCCTCGCGCTCCAGTGGCTGGTATTCACCGCGGCGCCACTGGTTGGCAAGCACGGTTTGTTTCACCACATGTAAAGCGTGCAGCTTGAGTCCATCCACGCCTATGTCCAGCACGGTGTCCAGACTGGCATGATAATGTGACTCATCTTCCCCCGGCAGGCCGAGAATCAAGTGAGTGCATAGTGGGATTCCACGCCGTCGCGCTTCAACGGCTGTCGCGCGGTATTCCTGCAAACCGTGACCGCGGTTGACGCGCCGCAGGGTCTCGTCGAAGGCCGATTGCAGACCGAGTTCCAGCCACACGATGCGACCTTCGTCGAGGTAGCGTGCAAGCAAATCAAGCACTTTGCCGGACACGCAATCCGGTCGCGTACCGACACAAAGGCCAACAATATCCTGTTGCGCCATGGCTTGGCGATACAGCGCATCGAGTTCCGCTACATCGGCATAGGTATTGGTATAGGCCTGGAAATAGGCGAGATATTTTTTTGCCCGTGTACGTCTGGAGATGGCACGCCGCCCGCTGTCGAGCTGCTCTTCCAGCTCGCGCTGTTTCTGTCCGTTCGGGCTGAATGAATTGTTATTGCAGAATGTACAGCCGCCGATTCCCTTGCTGCCGTCCCGGTTTGGACAGGTAAAACCGGCGTCCAGAGCGATCTTGTGTACCCGTTCGCCGTGCCGCTTGAGCAGGTACTGACCAAAGGTGTGGACGTAATCAGAGAGCGCCATGATTCAGGCCGCAAAGATCGATATATTGGAATGAGGCATTCAAATGAAGCTCCCGCACACTGAATTCATCGCAACTATACACCTCCGTGGCCGAATCTTGTCCGGCCATAATTGTCACCCTGTTATTGCCGATTTCTGCTCGTGCGCGCCTGCAAAAACATGCGGCTCACCTCGCCCCGCATGTCCAGCCACGCAGATGCCCTTCAGTTACTACAGCAACAACCATGCCAATATATTTGTATATTAAAATCAAAGAACTAAAATTATTCGCACTTGAAATCAGGGTTGACATCGTTAACTGTGAACACTAATATCGCTGCACCTGTTAACGTTTAACACACAAACACTATGATTACTTTGCGAGGCTTGGGACAGTTTCTTGACAACCTGGAAGAAGGCATTCTTTTTCTTGACCAGCAGCGCCATGTCGTGGCCATCAATGAGGCGGCCAGCCGCATGCTGGGGCAAAACCACGAAACCATCATGAACACGCTATGCCCCAGCCTTTTTCGGGGAACGGCTTGCGCACGTGACTGCGAAAAAGCCGGATATTGCACGCTCATGGCAGATGCGCAACATGAAAAAAAGGTTCAGGACCTGGTCGTGCAACGCGCTGACGGCAGGCTGATCCCGTTACGCATGTGGGCCATGTTGCTGCCCGCCGATGAACCCTTGGCCTACTGCGCCGTGGTATTGCGTGACCGCAGCCACGAAGTCCAGTTGGAAGAAGAGGCCAGCAACAAGATGCAATTGGGCGGACTGATCGGCAACAGCTCGGTCATGCAGGATCTGTTTCGCCAGATACTGCGGGTGGCTGCAAGCGAGGCCGGCATTCTCATCACCGGCGAAAGCGGCACAGGCAAAGAGTTGGTCGGGCGCGCACTGCACGATAATTCCAGCCGTGCCAAAGGGCCTTACATACGCGTCCACTGCGCCGCCTTTCCCGAGCACCTGCTCGAAGGGGAATTGTTTGGACATGCACGCGGCGCGTTCACCGGTGCGACTGCGGCCCGCGAAGGCCGCTTCGAGGCGGCTGATGGCGGCACGCTGTTGCTGGACGAAATCGGTGAAGTGCCGCTGAGTGTTCAGGTAAAACTGCTGCGCGTCCTGCAGGAACGTGAAATTGAAAGGCTGGGAGAAAACCAGACACGCAAAGTAGATGTACGCATCATTGCGGCAACCCACCGCGATCTTCCCGGCATGGTGAGCCGGGGCGAATTCCGCGCCGATCTATATTACCGGCTGCGCGTACTCCCCTTGCATCTCCCCGCCCTGCGTGATCGCCTTGAGGATATTCCTCTCCTGACTAATGCCATGCTTGCCAATATACTCAGCCGCCATCAGGGACGTGATCTGCAAATTTCCAGCGAGGCACTCGATGCCTTGAGCGCTTATAACTGGCCCGGCAATGTGCGTGAACTGGGGAACGCACTGGAATACGCCGTGGTACAGACCGACGGCACGACAATTCTGGCACGCCATCTGCCGCCTGAAGTGCGTAACAGTCATCCGGCATTATCGAGAGCGCGAACTGACACCGCCTCCCTCCATAGCACAGGCATCATGCAACGCTACTATCGAGCGCCAGCGCAGCAAAATGAACAGGAAATTCTTCTTCAGGCGCTTAAGCATGCCGACGGCAACAAGGCGGCGGCAGCCGAAAACCTGGGGATGTCGCGCACCACGCTGTGGAAAAAACTGAAGCAATATGGCATAGACACGGATGTGAAATAGGCTGTCGCGCCTCTACGCCCGACGGTTTACGTTGTGCATTAGCTGTGGCGATAATAAAAAAAGGCATCTGGAAAGGATGCCTAAGGGGGAGATCACGTAGATCAGCGCGGTGATTGAGCGGAATTATCCACGCTCATTCAGGACCACAAGCTGAGCAATGCCCGACTTGCGGCCAGTACAATTAGCAACCGCGACGATAACCTGATGTAGTGGTGGCTTGCATGACCGATGGGCTGCTCTGCAGGGCGACATTGATCGCACGCGTCAACGGGTCGATCTCAGCTGCCAGCATCACGGTTGGCGTTATGGTCGGCACACGGTACAAATCCCGCTCGAAACTTGCCAATACAGGATCACGCGTTCCGTTCAACGCCGTATTGAGCGCGCTTACCAGCGGGTCCGCTGCCCCCGCTCCGGCAAGCACCGCAGATTCGATGGCAGCACCGCCTTGCAGATCACGTTCAAAGCTGGCAACAACCGCGTCCACACCCGCATGGGCAAAGCTAGGCAGCAGGGCTGCAACGGTTAATGTTAAAGCAAATTTGTTCAGTTTCATGATTGCTACTCCTTACTATTGGTTTATGGCGATACACCGTGTCCGCCTGTGCAATAATATAAGCAACAACCATGCCAGAAATTATAACTCTTATTAATCAATCAACTAACGTTATATCACGCTCTCGCCAGAGCTCGTATCGTCTACAATGAACGTTAACTTTACGTTCATTGTAGACATCAATACTGTGTACAGGATTAGCTGCGCTTTTCCAACTCTTCCCAGCGCGCCATTGTCGCCAGCACTTCCGCTTCAATTTCCTCATTGCGAGCCTGCAATTGCTTGGCGCGTTTGGCATCATTGCGGAATATCGTGCCATCCGCCAGATGCGCGGCAATGTCGATCTGCTCCTGCTCCAGAACTTCAACACGTTTGGGCAGCTCTTCCAGTTCGCGCGCTTCCTTGTAATTGAGCTTGCTGGCGGCCTTAGGTTTTTCAGCGGGTACGGCAGCCGCGCGCGGCGGCGTGGAAACGACTGGCTTGGCAAGCGCGACGCTTTCCTGATACTTCTTCACGCGCACCCAGTCTTCATAGCCGCCGACGTATTCAACCAGCTTGCCATCACCTTCGAACGCAATCACCTGAGTCACGACATTATCCAGAAAGGTACGGTCATGGCTGACCAGAAACAGCGTGCCGTCGTATTGCGCCAGCAGCTCTTCGAGCAGCTCCAGCGTCTCGATATCGAGATCGTTGGTCGGCTCATCCAGCACCAGCACGTTGGCAGGCTGGGTGAACAGTCTGGCCAGCAACAGACGATTGCGCTCGCCGCCCGAACAGCTCTTCACCGGCGAACGGGCCCGTTCCGGCGGAAACAAAAAATCGCCCAGATAGCTGATGACATGTTTCTGCTGG
This sequence comes from Gallionella sp., assembly GCA_030653355.1. GTDB lineage: Bacteria > Pseudomonadota > Gammaproteobacteria > Burkholderiales > Gallionellaceae > Gallionella. Next base: position 19,517 of record JAURZN010000223.1, read on the forward strand.
CCGCCGATTTCGACGAAATCCGAACCCTGACTGATGGTATCGGCCAGCGTCATGTTTTCATCGAGCTGTTCGCGCAATTGGTCGAAATAGGCAACTGACATTTTAGTGCCAAGCTTGACTTCGCCTGAATCCGCTTCTATGTCCCCCAGAATGAGTTTGAGCAGCGTGCTCTTGCCCGCGCCGTTGGGTCCTAGCAGGCCGATCTTGTCGCCACGCTGGATGCGGCAGGAAAAGTCGTTAATCAGCGTGCGTCCGCCATAGCCTTTGCTCACATTTGACAGTTCAGCGACCAGCTTGCCGGAACGCTCCCCGGTATCTACGGTCATCTCAACCTTGCCGACTTTCTCGCGACGTGCCGCACGGTCGCGACGCAGCTGCTCCAGACGCAATACGCGACCTTCATTGCGCGTGCGGCGCGCCTTGACGCCCTGACGTATCCACACCTCTTCCTGAGCAAGCACCTTGTCAAACTTGGCATTCACCACAGCCTCATCGCTCAGCATGCGTTCCTTGATGGCCAGATAGGCGGTGAAGTTACCGGGGAATCCGGCCAGTTTGCCACGATCCAGTTCGACGATACGGGTAGCGACATTATCCAGAAAACGCCGGTCATGGGTGACGAACAATACGCTGCCGACAAAATTATTCAGCAGGCCTTCCAGCCATTCAATCGAAGCAAAATCCAGATGGTTGGTCGGCTCGTCCAGAATCAGCACATCAGGCTCGGCCACCAGCGCCTGCGCCAGCGCCACACGCTTGCGCTGCCCGCCGGACAGATCACCAACGCGCTTGTCGGCATCCAGATCCAACTTGGCGATGGCCGTCTCGATGCGCGCCTGAACTGACCAGCCATCCTCGGCTTCGAGCTGCGTCTGCAAATGCTGCATTTCTTCCAGCAGGGTGTCGTAATCCGCGTCCGGCTCACCGAGTTGGTGCGACACATGGTGATAATCGTGCAACAGTTTCTGCAACGATCCCAGGCCTTTTGCGACTGCATCGAACACGCTGTCGTCGGCATCCAACACCGGTTCCTGACTGACGTAACAAATCCTCGCGGAAGGCTGACGCCACAACAAGCCGTCATCCAGCGTTCCCTGACCGGCGAGCACGCGCATCATGCTGGACTTGCCGCCGCCGTTGCGCCCGATCAGTCCGACACGTTCGCCCTCATCGAGTTGAAAATCAGCATGATCGAGCAGTGCTACGTGACCAAAGGCGAGGCTGGCTTTGTCTAGTGTGATGTATGGCATAACTTACTTTTTAGGAAGTGCTGATTGATAAATAAAGGAGAATCCCACTACCCAGAGGGCCATGGTCCAGACGCCAAATGCGTTGGTAAAGCCATCCAGCACAAGGTAGAGATCGCGGTTATCAATCAGCAGATGGGTGAACTGGAAAATGACAAACAACGAGGCCAGCAGGTTGGCCGCGAGCAGTAAACGATGGCCAAACCGGAAACCCTTGCCTTCCGGCTTGCCCTCCGGAGGCAGGGAACCGCGAAAATGCAGCACCAGATATACCGCAGCCAATAGCAACAACGCACCGACAATGCGACCCGGAATATCACCCTCGTAGGTATTGACACCGAGCAACTCCAGCACGATGCGTCCGATCGCCGCCACCCAACCCATGGTGAGCGTCTGCGGAATCAGAAACCATGCAACAAATATATTGATACGTGCCAACATTAAAACTTTCCTCCAGCGGTTAATTTCCGCGAAATTTCAACAATTTCTCTCAAGCGGCGTGTATTTCGGCAATTCAGCCTGCCCGGCAGTTCAATCAGCCAGATGGCCGTTTCACGATTTACCCTTTCATCCGCGCACCCTCACTCGCGTCGACAACGACCCGCCATTTCATCATGCGGCCCTCTTTAAGCGGCAGGCGCGCATGATACCAGCGTGAGGGTTTAGATTACAGCGTATTTCCGGTAGAATGCGCGCCGCTGTCCTCGTAGTTAAATGGATATAACCGCCCCCTCCTAAGGGGCAATTAGTGGTTCGATTCCACTCGAGGA
>JAURZN010000013.1 GCA_030653355.1 Gallionella sp.
ACCGGCTATCAGGGCGGCGAATATAACGCATACGGCAACTACCACATCGTGCGTCAATCCGATGCCCACGCCTGGGCGGAAGTATGGCTGACAGGGCAGGGCTGGGTGCGCATCGACCCGACAGCGGCAATCGCGCCGGAACGGGTGGAACGCGGTTTATCCGCCGCGCTGACAGACAATACCGCCCTGCCCTTCATGTCGCGTAATCCGCCGCTCTGGCTGCGCGACCTGCGTTTGAACTGGGATGCCCTGGCCAACCAGTGGAACCAGAAGGTGCTGGGTTATGACAGCGAACGCCAGTTTGCCTACCTTTCCCGCTTCGGCATGGAATCAATCAGCCTGCAGGTGATATACATGACAGCAGGACTGGCGCTGATGATCGCGCTGTTCGCGCTCTACATGCTGCGCCATCTGCTCAAACGCGAACAGGACAAAACCCAGGCCGCCTGGCTGAAGCTCTGCCGCAAACTGGGCCGGGCAGGTCTGCCGCGCGCGCCTCACGAAGGCCCGTGGGATTACGCGCTGCGCTGCGCGGCCGCACGCCCCGATCTCGCAGCCGACCTCACCGACCTCGCCGCGCGTTACATCACCTTGCGCTACGGCGTCAGCCCCGATCAACACGCACAACAGGCATTCATCCGCCGCGTCGTGCGCTTTCCGTCATTCCCGCGCAGGCAGAGATGACGGAATAAAATGCTTACACCGCGATGCTATAATCCGCATCACCTAAAAATCGACTGTTACATTCATGCTCATCACCCGCCGACTGGAATTCGATGCCGGACATCGCATCCCCAACCACAACAGCCAGTGCAAACACCTGCACGGTCACCGCTACGCACTGGAAATCACCCTGTCCGGCGACATCATCAACACTGAAGGGCAGTCCGAACAGGGCATGGTGATGGATTTTTCCGATGTCAAACGCATCGCGCAGGAAAAACTGGTCAATGTCTGGGATCACGCTTTTCTGGTCTATCGCGACGACAAAACGGTGTGCGACTTTCTGGCGACGCTGCCCGGGCACAAGACTGTAATCATGAATGCCGTTCCCACAGCAGAAAATCTGGCTCAGGCGGCCTTCGACATCCTCAATCCTGCCTACCAGGACAGCTACGGCAATCACTTGCGCCTGGAGCGCATCCGTCTTTTTGAAACTCCCAATAACTGGGCGGACTGCGTGCGCGGTTAAAATTTTCTGGACAGGATACGTGGCTTAGTGGAAAATGCGCGACCTTGAAGGACAGGCATGCGCCCGTCTCAAGCAAAACAGGAAGTGTGGCCGAGCGGTTTAAGGCACTAGTCTTGAAAACTAGCGAGGATGAGAGTCCTCCGTGAGTTCGAATCTCACCGCTTCCGCCAGAACATCCCATAGCTTCCACAGCGAGTCCGACAGCCATCATGGCAGCAAACAGCAGAAAATTTCTTACCCTGCTACAGCGTTGCCGGGACAGCCTGCTGATGAATGAGAGTCATCGGCTGCACATTCGCAACGAACTGAATCAGGCGCGCGGTCTGATTCCGCTGCTAATGAAACATCGCAACGGCGAGCAATGGAGCAGCGACGAGCGCGCCACCCTGTTACGTGACTTGCGCGCCCTGTCCAACCTTAGCCCTTATCTGATCCCACTGCTCATGCCCGGCGGCATTTTCATGCTGCCGCTGGTAGCCTACTGGATGGATCGTCGCCACAAGGAGCGTGGCCACAAGAGTTGTGACCACAATGAGCACGAAGCCGGCAAAAAATCAGCCTGATTGCACAAACGCCGCAGCACATTATCGTGCCATCTGATGATTGATACGCCACCCCCGAATTGCCTGCGAATCAACGCTCTACCCAGCCGCCGATCAAATGCTCGAAATCATCCAGTGCGACCGGGCGTCCGAACAAATACCCCTGAAATGAAGCGCAACCGATTTTGATCAGCGGCGACAACTGCGCATGTTCTTCCACGCCCTCGGCGATCACTTCATAACCGAAGTTACGCGCCATCGCCACGATGGTCTGCACCATCATGACATCACCGCTGTCGGTCAGAATGTCGCGCACGAAGGACTGATCTATCTTCAGCTGACTGATAGGCAGGCGCTTGATGTATTGCAATGACGAGTAGCCCGTGCCGAAATCATCCATCGAGAAGCGCACGCCGAACGCTTTCAGCTCGGTCATCTTCAAAATAGCCTCCTCGACATCTTCGAGTACCAGATTTTCGGTCAGCTCCAGTTCCAGACATTGCGGATTAGCGCCACTCTCAGCAAGAATCGTTTTCACCTGACGTACAAAATCAGGTCGATGGAACTGCACCGGACTGATGTTCACTGCCAGCCGCATATTGCGCAAAACCGGATGCGCCTCCCATAACTTGAGGCGCGCACAGGCTTGCTCCAGCACCCACTGCCCGATAGGCAGTATCAACTTGGTCTGCTCTGCCAGTGGAATAAATTCAGCAGGCGAAACCATGCCCAGTACGGGATTGTGCCAGCGCAGCAACACCTCTGCGCCCAGCAAAGTGTTGTCCTGATTGGTCTGCACCTGGAAGTACAGTTCCAGCTCATCATTCGGCAAGGCCTGGCGCAACGCTCTTTCCATCAAGGTGCGCGCCTCCAGCACGGCCTGCATCGTCGGCTCGAAGAAACGCACCATGTTACGCCCGCCTTCTTTCGCCTGATACATCGCCAGGTCGGCACGCTTGAACAGATCATCAGCCTCGACCTCTGCGCCGTTGAACAAGACAACGCCAATACTGGACGAGCTTTCATGCGCATAATCTGCAATCTGATAAGTCTGCGCGAGCGAGTCGCGTATCTTCTCCGCAATCAACCCGGCTTGCACCACCGCATCGTTTTCATTAACGCTCAGCCCTTCCAGCAACACCACAAATTCGTCGCCTCCAAAGCGCGCTACGCTGTCGCTATCGCGCACGCATGCAGTAAGACGACGCGCCACCTCAATCAGCATCTGGTCGCCAAACTCATGCCCCTTGGTGTCATTGAGCACCTTGAAATGATCGAGATCGAGGAACATCAGCGCACCGCAATGCCTGCTGCGATCGCTCTGCCCCAGCGCGATATGCATGCGATCCATCAACAGGCGGCGATTGGGCAAGTGCGTCAGCGGATCAAAAAACGCCAGGCTGTAAATTTCCTCTTCCGCCTTCTTGCGCCCGGTGATGTCCATGAACACCGCCACATAATGACTGACTTTATCGCGAGTCTTCACGGCAGTGATCGTAAGCCATTTAGGATAGATCTCGCCATCCTTGCGCCTGTCCCATAATTCGCCAGACCACCGCCCCTCCTTGTTGATCGCCTCCCACATGATGCGATAGAAAGTCTTATCCTGGCGCCCCGAGCTCAACAGACGCGGATTTTTTCCCAGCACCTCCTCCTGCGAATAACCGGTGATCATTTCAAAAGCATGGTTCACTTTGATGATGTTGGCATCCTTGTCCGTCACCAGTATCGCTTCCTGTGTCTCGAACGCCACGGCGGCGATACTCAATTGCAATGCAGCTTCCTCGCGTGAGGTGACGTCCTGCACCGTGCCGACTGAACGCACCACCCGGCCATCGGCATCAAAGTAATGGGTGCAGCGCTGTTCTACCCATTTGATCCGCCCGTCGGCCATCAGCAAACGGTGAACGATTTGACAGGATTCTTTCTCCGGCTGCGCATAGAAACACGACTGACTCACCCACACCCTGTCCTCGGGATGAACGATATTCAGAAAAGTGTCACACGACGGGATAGATTCAGACGCATCGATCGCAAACAGGCGGAGCATTTCATCCGAGCACTCCAGTTTGCCCGTGAGCAAATCGAGCTCCCAGTTGCCGAAGTGGGCAATCTGCTGAGCTTCCGCCAGGAAAGTGCGTTGTTTCTCCTGTCGTACCATATTCTCCGTCATGCGCTGCGCCATCAGGTCGAACGAGTGCCCCAGCGCCGACAATTCATCCCCGCCCTGCAAACGGGTGCGCGCGCTGTAGTCGCCTTCGGCGATACGAGCGGATACCACAGCCAGCAGATTGACGCGCCGTGTCACCAACAGATGCAACAGAATACCGATCAGAGCAGAGGCCAGCAGGGTGATGCAAGCGAAAATCAGCGCCTGCGCTATCGTTTCACTTTCTTCCGCCTGCAACTCACGACTGATGTCGTATTCGACATACAGCATGCCCATGGTCTTTTTCAGGCCACCCTGGTTGTATCCGGTGATCAACGGAAAATAACCCTGCAACAGGGTACTTTCAGCGTCATTAAATGCGAGCTGGCTGACGCCGGTGTCGATAATCCGGCCCGCCTCGATGTCGGAATAGCCCGATTCCGCGCTGGCGGGTTTACCTTTCCAGCTGTAACGATTCGCCATCAACACGCGATTGTTTTCATCCACCAGCATCAGGGCACGAATACTGGGATAAGTAGCCGCTATGGAGAGGCTCAGCAAGGCATGTTGCTTATCACCCGCCGTCAGCCAGTTGTACAAACCATTTTGCAAGCCGCCCATCTGCAGCGTGGCGTCAGTCAGGGCATGCTTCTGTATGGAGGCCCGGCTGGCACGATCTGTTTGCAGATAGATCAGGAACGAACTGGCAAGCGAAACAATTACCAGAATGAGCGGAATGAGCAGGGAAAGACGTTTATTCATTTGACGATGCACGCCTCGATATTGGCATCCAGCGCCTGACGTATATCCACAGTGTGTTTCAACTGTCCCTCCTGCAACATCACCCGCACCAGATTATTCGCCGGAGCGACCAAAGCGGGTTCCTTGCCGCCGAGCAAGCGCAGATTTTCCTGTTGCGTAGGAATAGTCAAACCACTCAACATCGCCTGATATTCCTGCCCGCTGACCCCCAGACGCTCGGCGATACGACGCGTTGCCTCTTCAGGGGATTGCTTCGTATATTCGAGCGCACGGAACCATTGATGCGCAACGTTGCACACCTCCTTACGCCTCGCCTGAAACACATCCTCATGCACCACCATCAGATCGAATATCTCGTTGGGTATCTGGCTGCTGTCGAAAACGACATGCGCGCCCAACGCCGCCAGTTGCGACTTGAAAGGCTCGTAGCTGACGAATGCATCCGCCACGCCCTGTTTATACATTTCCACATGTTTGCTCTCGCTGCTCGAAATGACTTGCACATCCTCACGCTTCAGCTTCGCCGCGTTCAAGGTGCGGCTCAGCATATACACGCCCAGGGGGATATTGGTGATAACGATGCGCTTGCCCTTCAGATCATCCAGTGTTTTTACCTTGGGCGAGGCCATCACCGCATCACCGCCGTTGGAGCCGTCCATGACGAACAGAATGCGCAACCTGACACCGCCCGCCAGCAGCTCCAGGGTTTCATCGAGCGTCAGCGTCGCCAGATCGGCGGAGCGATTGCGGAATGATTCGAGGGTGATATCCGAAGAAGGCAGCTCGAAGATATTTACCTTTTCTCTGGGCAGATATCCGATGTCTCGCGCCAGATAGACAGGCTCGTAACCGGGCCACGGACTGCTGGCAATGCGCAACGGTTCAGACGGTGCCTTGCTGCAAGATGCGAGCACGCCCGCTGCCAGCAGCGCAACACTCGTCCGCAGGCACCATAGAACCAAACTCCCTCGTGCAATCGTCATCCCACCGCCCTGTTCATTTACATCTGAATCATCAAAATCTTATATGGCTCACATCTCAGGTGGTGATATTACTCAATAATCAATTCACGAATGCAACTTTCTTGATGCTTTTCTCGAAAACAGTCAGCTATGCATTCGTATCCAGCTTACGTCCCAGTCGGCTATCATATTCTGTTGAAGAATGACTGATATCCGCCGGTTCTTTCTGTTCCTCAGCGCCCTCGACGCGTCTGTTTTTTCGCGCAGACTTTTTTTCGCCATGGTCAGGTTGGCGTCCGGCCAGACTGTTTTCGATATAGCTGATGCCCGCGATCAGGTCCATGATTTTTCTCCCCTGTTAATTACGATATCGGCAAACCGGGCAATTTCTTGAAGTATCATGCCGCTATCGCACCTGGAACGATGTCCATGCTTGACTACGCGGAATACGTAAAAATATTTATCGGCCTGCTGGCGATCATCAACCCTTTAGGGGTGATACCGATCTTCATCAGCATGACCTCCGATCAGAACCCTGTTCAGCGTCGCAGGACGACCAACATGGTGGCGCTTGGGGTAACCATCATTTTGTTGATGACGCTGTTTTTCGGCGAGCTGCTGTTGGCGTTTTTCGGCATCACCGTCGCCTCATTCAGAGTCGGGGGCGGCATCCTGATATTGCTGATGGCTATTTCCATGCTGCATGCAAAAACCAGCCATATCAGGCAGACTGATGAAGAAGCCAGCGAATCCATCGACAAGGAATCCGTCGCCATCGTGCCGCTGGCCATGCCCTTGCTGGCCGGACCGGGCGCTATCA
>JAURZN010000019.1 GCA_030653355.1 Gallionella sp.
GCGCCAAAGTGGACGGCAGCATCGTTCCGCTCAATTATCAATTGCAGAACGGTCAGCGCGTGGAAATCCTCACCACCAAACAGGGAGCGCCCAGTCGCGACTGGATCAACCCGTCCCTGGGATTTTTGCAAAGTGCGCGCATGGTTTTTGAGCCAGAACTTCGATGAAAATGTCGCACAAGGCAGAATACAACTGGATCGCGAATTACACCGTCTCGGCGTGATCTCCGTCAATCAGGAAAAGATTGCGCAACGATTGCATTTCAACAAACTGGAAGACCTGCTGGCAGCCATCGGACGCAACACCATCACACTGAGGCGCATCGCACTCGCCATCCAGGAAGAATTACCCAACAAGGTGCTGGATATAACGAAACCCGTAGCCTTTAAACCAGCGCCGGAACAACGTTCCGCCACCGGCATCCTGATAGAAGGGGTGGGCAACTTGATGACCCGATCAGCCCTGTGCTGCCATCCGTCTCCGCCTAACGCGATTATTGGCTATATCACGCGCGACCGGGGCATAACGATACATCGCCAGGACTGCGCCTTCATACAACGACTGGCAGAAAGCAGACAAGATCGCCTGCTGGACGCGAAGTGGAGCGAATAAAGTGAATGCGTGCCTACAATCACGAACGCCCGCACATGGCGCTCAACGCTTTATGCCCGCCTCGCGATCCAGTTCGCCACTCGCCAGCCTGATCTGATATTCACCCAGCGCGACTTTTACTTTACCGCTCAGCACATACAGACCAATCAGATTCGGGAAAGCCATCGCCAGCACCAGCAAGTCGGTAAAGTCCAGCACGCTGCCCGCACTGGCAACGGACGCCACAACGAGAAAACAGATGAAAATCGTCTTATACAAAAGCGAGTAACGTTCGCCGAACACATACACCCAGCAGCGTTCACCGTAATACGACCAGGAGATTGCCGTACTGTAGGCGAACAACACCACAGACAACGTGAGTATCACCGGAAGCCAGTCAGAAACGGTGGCAAAAGCCACCGAGGTCAATGCCGCACCCTGACTCGCGGCACGCATTGCCTCATACTCGGGTGCGTTATATACACCCGTGATAACGATAACCAGCGCAGTCATGGTACAGATCACCACGGTGTCTATGAAAGGCTCATAGAGCGCAACCAGCCCCTGACGTACCGGATACTTCACCGATGCGGCAGAGTGTGCGATTGCGGCGGAACCCAGTCCTGCCTCGCTGGAAAAGGCTGCACGCTTGAACCCCTGCACCAGCGCACCCACCATCCCGCCCGCAACGGCGACAGGTGAAAATGCCTCGGTGAATATCTTACCCAAGGCCGCCGGTACCATTTCTGCATTAACACCTATGATCCACAGACAGGCACCAAGGTAAATAATGACCATGCTCGGCACTATCGCTTCTGCCACATGGGAAATCCGTCGTATGCCACCGACGATGACCAACCCGACCGCAACCGCCATCAACAAGCCATAGGCGATAGGGACTTCACGAAAAAAAGGAATTTGCGACTGCACGGCTCCCATGGACTGACTGATCTGAAACGCGCTACCCGCACCAAACGAACCCAGGATAGTGAAAATGGCAAACATAATGGCAAGCCCCTTACCCAGACGTGGCGCACCCTTCTCTGCCAATCCTTTCGACAGGTATTCCATCGCACCACCCATCAACCTGCCGTCCGGGCGAACCTCACGATACATCTGCGCCAAACTGGCTTCGGTAAACTTGGTGGACATCCCCAGAAATCCGGCAACGATCATCCAGAACGTCGCACCCGGCCCGCCTATGGAGATGGCGATCGCCACCCCAGCAATATTGCCCAGCCCGACAGTCGCGGAAAGCGCTGTCGAGAGCGCCTGAAAGGACGTCACCTCGCCCTTGTCGTCGGCAGTATGATATTTGCCGCGAATCACCCGATAGGCATGGCGCATCATGCGCAAATTGACGAAATTGAAACGCAGCGTCAGGAACACCGCCGCGACAATCAGCCACGCGACGATAAACGGCATGACCGGCTCACCCGGGAACACATCGAAGAAAATAATCTGCGCCAGAAAACCATTGATCGCGTCAAAAATACTGTCTATGGCGTCATCAGCGGCGTGAGCCTGCATAGGAAATAACAGCAGCGCCGCAATAAAGTATCTCATGTATTTTTCCAAAGTAACTGTTCTGACACCATGCGAATTAAACACGGAAACAGCGGCATACTCAAGCTGGCTCAAATATTTTGCGCTTTGCAAACAACAAAAAAGCCGACTTGCGCCGGCTTTTTTGCGTACTGCTCAGGTCAACCTTACTTAGCCAGACCCAGAACGAATTGAACTACTTCTTTCATCTGGTCTTGCTTCTTGCCAGCTGCATCGTTAGCAGGCATAGGCATGGAACCCCATACACCAGCACCGCCCTTGGATACTTTAGCAATCAGTTTGGCTTCAGCTGTAGCATCGCCCTTGTATTTCTTGGCAACATCCATGAAAGATGGACCAACTACCTTTTTGTCAATTGCATGACAAGCTGTGCAGTTGTTTTTCTTGGCCACGTCAGGCATATCAGCTGCCATTGCGGAACCTGCAATCATCAAACCTGCTGCTACGGTCATGCTTACGACGATAGATTTCATATATTCTCTCCGTTTTATGATCAAAAAACTAAAAATCGTGAAGGCTTGGCCTCCGCTGGTGATTCTAAACAACTCCGCTCAGTTTGCCTACCTACTTCTCTGACCGTATGCGACTAACGCCGCCGCACGGTCTCCGGTTGACAACTTATTTCAGATTCAGCACAAACTTTGACAGCGTTGTCCTGTCCGCCTCACTGATTTTCGAATTGCCCGGCATCGCCATGCTACCCCACACGCCGCTGCCACCCTTGGCTATCTTATTCACCAGATGCGCTTCTGCGCCCGCATCACCGCGATATTTGGCTGCCACGTCTTTCCAGGCGGGCCCGACCATCTTTCTGTCAATTGCATGGCAAGCCAGGCAATTATTCTTCTTCGCCAATGCCAGCGCATCGGCCTCAGACACGACAGCGACAGGTTTAGGTGCGGCTACCGCCGCAACGGCTGCGACCGCCGGGACTGCAACCACCGCCATTTCCTTGACCTGCACAACGGCCTGTTCCTTCACCGCTTTGGCAGCAGGTTGCGCGACGACTTTATCAGCAGTCACGATCGGCGCGGCCTGCGTCGCTTTTTTGGCGATGGGTTCGGTCTTTACGGGAGGAGCGACAGGCGCATCCACAGACGGCGCTACGACAGCTGATTCCGCGACTATCGCTTCCTGTTCAACTACGGCATTGACAGGTGCGCTGGCTGGCTGCATCTCAGGCGCTGCTTCCTGTTGCACTGGTGTTTCAGGCTGGCAGCCGGATAGCGCGGCCAACAGTGATAACAACAAAACTTTCTGGATATGCATGACGTCCCCCTTTGTTTAAGTACGAGGTGGCAGGCTACACCGATTCGGCGCGGTATTCAACAATCAGGGTATGCCGTGTTCCCGCCGCAACCGTCACCAAATTATCTATCGCATTCACTGATTCCACGCACACCATCTCGCGCCAACCGTCCGGCTGCCCCATGTCGCCCATCTTGTTAGCCTTCTCAACCCACGGCGTCCACACCACAGTGGACAGGCTGCCGGACTTTGCAATATGGATACGACGCTTGAGCTGTTCGTCGTGAATCACACACTCTGCCGCGCTGTTGATATACACGCGATCGGTCTCTCCTGCAAAACTGATCGCGCCATCCTGTTTGCGCAGATTGGAGCCGCCGACCTTGTCCCAGTATTCACAACCTTCCAGTCCGGTCACACGCACCGAACCGATGTCGCCGATCTGCAAATAGGTATGCAGGGCTTCACCGATCACGAAGTCAGACGTGCCGGTATTTTCGGTCGTCATTTCCATGCGCAGCGTGTCACCGACGATTACGGTCAGGTCCACATTGCAGTCATGCGGCCATTGCGCGCGCGTCTGTTCGCTTTCCACCAGACGCAGGGTCAGGCGCGTCGCGCCATTCGGTTCTGTACCCGATTCAATCACCTGCCATGGCACGGTGCGCGCATATCCGTGCCCCGAAAAGCTGCTTTGAGTCGCATGTGCACCGAACCACGGCCAGCACACCGGCGCACCGCCGCGTATCGACTTGCCCGCCGCCATCTTGGCATCCTTGGACAACCAGACCACAGGAACCGATTGACTCTTAGGCTGCCAGGTCATCAGATGCGCGCCTTGCAGACACAGCGATGCACTGCCCAGTGCGTTGTTGATTTCCGCGACGATCAGACCGCTGGCGTCTTCGCAAAAACTCAGTTGTCCGCTAATGCCAAATTGCGTGTTCAATGCTGTAATCATATATTTCTCCCTAAGGTTATCGACAAAGGTATTGCTGCCGGAATTATTAACGTTCTATCTGCGTTACGTCGCGCACCGCACCCTTATCGGCCGAGGTGGTCATCGCCGCATAGGCCCTGAGCGCGACCGACACATGCCGTTCGCGACTGACCGGCTTCCAGGCACGATTGCCGCGCGCGTCCATCTCGGTGCGGCGGCGGTTCATTTCATCGACACTCACCGCCAGCGCAATGCTGCGATTCGGAATGTCGATCTCTATCGTATCGCCCTCTTCCACCAGCCCGATCGCGCCACCGCCAGCCGCTTCCGGCGAGACGTGGCCGATAGACAACCCCGAGGTGCCGCCCGAAAAACGACCGTCGGTGAGCAGCGCGCACACCTTACCCAACCCTTTCGACTTGAGATACGCCGTCGGATACAGCATCTCCTGCATGCCCGGCCCGCCCTTGGGCCCTTCATAGCGGATCACCACTACATCGCCCGCGACGATGGTATCTGCCAGAATGGCCGCTACCGCCTCGTCCTGACTCTCGAACACGCGCGCACGTCCGGTGAATTTCAGGATACTCTCATCCACACCTGCAGTCTTGACGATACAACCGTCCACCGCGATATTGCCATGCAGCACCGCCAGACCGCCGTCCTGCGAATAGGCATGCGCCTTGTCACGGATGCAGCCGCTTGCACGGTCGGCGTCCACATCCGGATACAACATGGACTGCGAAAACGCGATGGTCGTGACAATGCCGCCGGGGGCTGCGCGGAAGAACTTCTGCGTCGCCTCGTCAGCGCTTTGCACGATATCCCATTGAGCGAGGCCTGCACGCAGCGTATTGCCATACACCGAGTTCACATCGCCGTGCAACAGACCGGCGCGGTCAAGTTCACCCAAAATCGCCGGTATGCCACCTGCGCGATGCACATCCTCCATGTGATATTCGGATGAAGGCGCGACCTTGCACAGCGTCGGCACACGGCGTGACAGCCTGTCCATGTCTTTCATGGTGAAGTCCACCTCAGCCTCGCGCGCGATGGCCAGCAGATGCAATACGGTATTGGTCGAACCGCCCATCGCGATATCCAGCGTCATCGCATTCTCGAAGGCATTGAAACTAGCGATGCTGCGCGGTAAAACAGAGGCATCGTCCTGATCGTAATAACGCTTGCACAAATCGACGATCACCCTGCCTGCGCGCAGGAACAACTGTTTGCGTTCGGCATGGGTCGCCAGCATCGTGCCGTTGCCGGGCAAGGACAGACCCAGTGCTTCGGTCAAACAATTCATCGAATTGGCGGTGAACATGCCTGAGCATGAACCACAGGTAGGACAGGCGGAACGCTCGATGGCATCCACTTCTTCGTCACTGCAACTGCTGTCCGCGGCCGAAACCATCGCATCAACCAGATCCAGGCCGCGAGTCGCCCCGCCCCAGTTCACCTTGCCGGCCTCCATCGGCCCGCCCGAGACAAATACCACGGGGATATTCAACCGCATTGCCGCCATTAGCATACCGGGCGTGATTTTGTCGCAATTGGAAATGCACACCAGCGCGTCCGCACAATGGGCATTGACCATGTATTCGACGGAATCGGCAATCAGATCACGGCTGGGCAGCGAATACAGCATGCCGCTATGCCCCATCGCGATGCCGTCATCCACGGCTATGGTATTGAATTCCTTGGCGACACCGCCCGCCTTTTCGATCTCCCGCGCCACCAGCTGCCCCATATCCTTGAGATGAACGTGGCCTGGCACGAACTGGGTAAATGAGTTGGCGATGGCGATGATAGGCTTGCCGAAGTCGGTCTCGGTCATGCCGGTCGCGCGCCACAAGGAGCGTGCGCCGGCCATATTGCGACCATGAGTGGAAGTACGTGAACGGTAAACTGGCATGTTGTCTCTCTGGGGTAAGCTATAATCAAGCGACAGATTCTACCCGATTCCATCATGTTCGTTTATCCACATATCAACCCTATCGCCCTGCAACTCGGCCCGCTCGCCATACACTGGTACGGTCTGATGTATCTGGCCGGCTTCATGTGTTTTATCTGGCTGGGGCGTAAACGCATCGTAGCATTGGCGAAAATGGCGCAGCAGCCCGCCATGCCCGCCTCTGCGTCAAGCACAATCAGCATCAACAACAAGCAGCTCGATGACCTGCTGTTCCACGGCGTGCTCGGCGTCATTTTAGGCGGTCGTCTGGGTGAAGTCCTGTTTTACAACCCCGCTTACTATTTTGCCAATCCGCTCAAAATCCTCGCCGTATGGGAAGGCGGCATGTCCTTTCACGGCGGATTCATAGGGGTTCTGATAGCCATGGCCCTGTTCGCTTATCAGCATAAATTGCGCTGGCTGGAGCTGATGGATTTCATCGCGCCGCTGGTGCCGCCTGGACTGGCGTTTGGCCGGCTGGGCAACTTCATCAACGGCGAATTGTGGGGACGTCCCACCGATGCAGCCTGGGGCATGGTTTTCCCCCACGTAGACAGCTTGCCGCGCCACCCTTCGCAGCTCTATGAATTCGCACTGGAAGGCGTACTGCTATTCGTGCTGCTCTGGCTATATGCGAACAAGCCGCGCCCCGTAGGCGCTGTCTCCGGCTTATTCCTGATTGGCTACGGCAGCTTCCGGTTTCTCGCCGAATTCACTCGCAACCCCGATGATGGCATCTTCGGACTGATGACCTTCGGTATCAGCATGGGGCAATGGCTCAGCCTGCCCATGGTCGTCGTCGGCGTGCTCATGATGGTTTGGGCTGCGCGGCGGACAACTTGACACCCGTGTTGACCTCTCGCACACTGTCCGCGCTATCAACCTAATCGCAGGAACATCTTGGAAGACATTTCTTTAACCACACTATTCAGCATCTTGCTGTTGTTGCTGGTTTGCAGCGCTTTTTTTTCCGCATCGGAAACCAGCATGATGGCAATCAGCCGCCATCGCCTGAACAGCCTGGTACGCAAGGGCAACCGCAGCGCCAAACTGGTCAATAACCTGTTGAGCAGGATAGACAAGCTGCTGGGTTCAATTTTACTGGGGAACACTCTGCTCAATGTCGCGGCAGCAGCCGTGACCAACATCATCATCCTGCGCCTGTTCGGCCAGAATGATCTGGCGATACTGCTGGGTACGCTGATACTTACTTTTGCGCTGGTGGTTTTCAGCGAAATCATGCCCAAGATTATTGCGGCCAGCTATCCGGAACGCGTCGCCTTGTCGGCCAGTTATTTACTCACCCCGTTGATTACCCTGTTTCAGCCCGTTGTCGCAATCGCCGGGGGTATGGTCAAAGTATTGCTGTGGATGATGCGCATCAAGATCGAAACCGACCAGAGCAAACAGAAAATGACGATGGAGGAGCTGCGCGGACTGGTGCTGGATGCCGAGCATTTCCTGCCGCGCAAGCATCAGAAAATGCTATTGAATCTGGTGGATCTGGAACGCATCACGGTCAATGACGTGATGGTCACACGCAACCAGATCGAGGCGCTAGACATCAGTGCCAGGCACGATGCGCTGCGCCAGCAGATTATCACCTGCCACCACACCCTGCTGCCGGTATATGCCGATACACCCAGCAATATTATCGGCATCCTGCACATCAAACGCGTACCCGCCCTGATGCAGGAGGCAGTGCTGGATGTTGAGCAACTGCGGGAAGTGCTCACCGAACCGTACTTTATTCCTTCCGGCACGCCGCTGCTTCAGCAACTCCAACAGTTTCAGCAACGTCACGCGCGCCTGGGACTGGTAGTGGACGAGTACGGCGAGTTGCTGGGACTGGTCACGCTGGAAAACATTCTGGAAGAAATTGTCGGTGAATTTACTACCCAGTCGCCCGCACAAACCGGGAAATTTATGCGTCAGGAAGATGGCAGCATACTACTGGAAGGAAGCAACAGCCTGCGCGAGCTGAACCGCAAGCTGGGCTTGCATCTGCCGCTGGACAGCGCCAAGACACTCAACGGGCTGATACTCGAACATCTGGAAGATATACCGGAAACCGGCACCAGCCTAAAAATTGCCGGCTACCCTATCGAAATCATTCAGACTCAAGATCGCATCGTCAAAGTGGTGCGCCTGTTTCCGGCTCAGGTGCAAAAACAGTGAGTAGTGCACCCGCAAGGGGTGGGCCGTGCGGCACCCGCAGCTAAAGCTGCGACCGCTACGCTCAGTGGTGAGTGTGGCAAATTTTCCCACTTTCTAGTTTCAACTTGCCACTCTCTGCCCCACCAGCTTTACAATAAACTCAAAGCTCGGCATCATGCCCACCAATGTCAGTTAGCAATTCAAAGGACACGTTATGGCTGTCGCACCAACGAAAGCAAAAGAATTCACCTTTTCCTGGGAAGGCAAAGATAAATCCGGCAAGTTAATCAGAGGGGAAACGCGCTCGGTTGGCGAAGCCAATTTGTCCGCCCATCTGCGCCGACAAGGCATAAACGTCAGCAAAATCAAGCGTGTACGCAGCAGCGCCAAGGCGATTACCGAAAAAGATATTGCACTGTTTACCCGACAACTGGCCACCATGTTGCGCGCGGGCGTACCGCTGCTGCAGGCATTCGACATCGTAGGCAAAGGTCATAACAATCCTTCCGTATCGAAATTGCTGTTTGCAATCAAGACCGATATCGAAACCGGCAGCAGCTTGCAACAGGCCTTTAAAAAACATCCTCTGTATTTTGATGATCTGTACTGCAATCTGATTGGCGCGGGTGAAGCAGCGGGTATTCTGGACACTTTGCTGGATCGCCTGGCCTCCTACAAGGAAAAAATCCTGGCCATCAAGGGGAAGATCAAGTCCGCCTTGTTCTACCCGATTTCCATTCTCGTGGTGGCTTTCATCATCACCGCCGTGATCATGATTTTCGTCATCCCCGCGTTTAAGGAATTATTTTCCGGATTTGGCGCAGATTTGCCCGCACCTACTTTATTCATCATGGCCATTTCCGATTTTTTCGTGACCTATTGGTGGGCGATTTTTGGCGGCATAGGCGGCGGCTTCTATACTTTCTTCTATTTCTGGAAACGCAGCAAACCCATGCAGGCGGCCATGGATAGAATCTTGCTTAAAGTGCCGGTATTTGGCGCACTGGTACGCAAAGCTACCATCGCACGCTGGACGCGCACTCTGGCCACCATGTTTGCGGCCGGCGTACCGCTGGTCGAGGCATTGAATTCAGTGGCGGGTGCCGCCGGCAATGCCGTGTATTTTGAAGCCACCAAGAATATCCAGCGCGAGGTCAGCACCGGCAACAGCCTGACCGTCTCCATGCAAAACACCGAGGTTTTTCCCAGCATGGTGTTACAAATGGTCTCTATCGGCGAAGAAGCAGGCTCGCTGGATGCCATGCTGAGCAAGGTTGCCGATTTTTATGAAGCCGAGGTGGATGATGCTGTCGAAGCCCTGTCCAGCCTGATGGAACCGATCATCATGGTGGTACTCGGCACCCTGATCGGCGGCATGGTTGTCGCGATGTATCTGCCTATCTTCAAGATGGGACAGGTGGTTTAAAAGCAGGACTGAGGGCGGAGGACTGAGGAACGAGTGAAAGTCAAAAACGGGGCACTGATTTTACTCCTCAGCCCTCGATCCTCGATCCTCGATCCTAAATATGAATTTACTCGATCTCATCCAATCTTCCCCGCCGCTGTTCATCGGCGTTTGCACCGTACTCGGACTGCTGGTCGGCAGTTTTCTGAATGTGGTGATACATCGTTTGCCGAAAATGATGGAACTGGGCTGGCAGCAGCAGTGCGCCGAACTGCACGGCAAACCGCCCGTTCACGACGAACCTTACAATCTGATCGCCCCGCGTTCCGC
Source organism: Gallionella sp. (assembly GCA_030653355.1). Classification (GTDB taxonomy): domain Bacteria; phylum Pseudomonadota; class Gammaproteobacteria; order Burkholderiales; family Gallionellaceae; genus Gallionella. The sequence continues at coordinate 10,192 of JAURZN010000019.1, forward strand.
CTGCCCGCATTGCAATCACGCCATCAGCGCGTGGGAAAACATCCCGGTCGCCAGTTATCTGCTGTTGAGAGGAAAATGCCGTGCCTGCCAGGCGGCCATTTCGCCGCGCTACCCCGTCATCGAAGCCGTCAGCGGCCTGCTGTGCGGATTTGCGGCCCTGCACTTCGGCTTCGGACTGGCGGCGGCAGGCGCCATCCTGCTGATTTGGGCCTTGCTGGTGCTTACCGTGATCGATTTTGACACGCAATTGCTGCCTGACGACATCACCCTTCCGCTCGTCTGGGCCGGTTTGCTGTTCAACCTGAACGGGGTGTACGCCACTCTGCCCGACGCTCTGCTGGGCGCCGTATTCGGCTACCTCGCCCTCTGGTCCGTCTACTGGCTGTTCAAACTGATCACCGGCAAGGAAGGCATGGGTTACGGCGACTTCAAGCTGCTCGCCGCGCTCGGCGCCTGGCTGGGCTGGCAACTGCTGCCGCTGATCATCATCCTGTCATCGCTGGTCGGCGCAGTAGTCGGCATCACCCTGATCGTCGCCGTCAAGCAGGGGCGCGATATTCCCATTCCGTTCGGCCCTTATCTGGCGGGCGGCGGCCTGATTGCACTGTTCTGGGGACAAACCCTGACGCAAAGTTATTTGCAACTGCTGGCGCTATGAGTGTTCCAGCAAACCCGGACATGCCGCTTCATCCTACACAACTTTGCATCGGCCTGACCGGCGGAATAGGTTGCGGAAAAAGTACCGTTGCGCGCCTGTTTGAATCACACGGCGCAGGGATCATCGATACCGATGAAATTGCCCGCCAGTTAACGCAACCCGGCGGACAGGCCATTTCATCTATCCGCGCCGCCTTTGGCCCGGATTGCCTCACGGACACGGGTGCACTGGATCGCACCCGAATGCGCCAGCTGATATTTAGCAATACGGATGCCAGACGCAAATTGGAAAATATATTACATCCGCAAATACTGGCCATCAGCGTATCCCGGCTAGCCACCTATGCCCGCGTGCCCTATGTCATCCTGATGGTGCCTTTGCTGCTGGAAAATCCGAGCTTCATGCAATTGGTTCAGCGGGTATTGCTGGTAGATTGCACAGAAAAAAACCAGATCGAACGCGTCAAACAACGCAGCCAGCTTGACGAAATAGAAATACGTGCGATTATTAAGCAACAGCTCGCACCGGAAATACGTATTGCGCGCGCAGATGACATCATCCAGAATAACGGCACGCGCGACGAATTGGCAAATCAGGTTACCGCCATGCACGATTGCTATTTACGTCTAAGCCATAAAAGCACCATTTGACGACAACCGGATATTCAATATATCTTCTCGCATTGATTTTATTTCAAACGAATATCAGGCCTTAATGACGTGATCAGTTACGAATTCCCGCTCAACGAAAAAGTACGAACATGGTTACGCCTTGAGGACTTGTTCAGCCGCGTAAATTATTTTCTGGCTCGTGATCTCAGCATGGAACACCATGCCGCGCTCATTACGCTGTTTGAAATGTACGAAGTCGCCAGCCGTCCAGACCTGAAATCCGAATTATTTCATGAGCTTGAGCGCCAGAAGCGCTCCCTTTCCAGCCTGCACAATAATCCCGCCATTTCTGAACAGGCACTGGACAACGTCTTGAATGAAATCGAAGAGGCAGGCGCAGCGTTGCTCGCAATGACAGGCAAGGTCGGCCTTAATTTGCGTGAGAACGAATGGCTGATGGGAATCAAGCAACGTGCCTGCATGCCGGGCGGCACTTGTCAGTTCGACCTGCCTTCCTATCATTACTGGCAAAATCAGCCCGTCGACTTGCGTCGCGACAATCTGCGGGAATGGCTGGCTCCCCTGTTACCCGTGAGCGTAGCGATCGACATCTTAATGAAGCTGTTGCGCGAGAACGGCAGAAAAATCAGTTTTACCGCACAACAGGGCACTTTTCAGCAGATGCAAGGCGGGCGAGCCGCGCAATTACTACGCGTCAGTCTAAATTCTGAGCTGGCATGCATACCTGAGCTGGGCGCAAACAAGTACGCAATCAACATTCGCTTCATTGTCGCAAATTACGCGGCGAAATCTTCCCTGTTTGAGCAGGACGTCCCATTCGATATGACTTTCTGTGCACTGACATCGTGAACACCACCAAAAAACCTCCTGTTGCCGCTTGTCCGCACTGCGGCAAGGAATCCCCCTGGGATACCAACAACCGTTTCCGCCCGTTTTGCTGCGAACGCTGCAAGATGATTGATTTGGGGAAATGGGCAGACGAAGAATTTCGCGTAGCCCTTCCGGAAGAAGAGCAGGAATTTACCGCTCCGCCTCACCAGGCCTGACGCAACAATGCGATACCCTGCGCGCCATGCTGCCAGGCGGTATGCATGTCATCATGCTTCAGACCACCTAGTGCATACACCGGAATAGATGAGCCAACTGCGATAGCCGCGAAGCTCTCCCAGCCCAGATGCGGCGCACCCGGATGGCTCTGTGTCGGCAACACCGGACTCAGCACCGCAAAATCGCAGCCCAGTTTCTCTGCCAGCCTCAACTCTTCCGCCGAATGGCATGAAGCCGAACACCATTCCACCGCAGGACGCCCCGCACAGGCGACAAGCTGCGCAGCCGTCAACTGCACGCCATCCGCGCCCACTTCCTGCGCCAGCGCCACATCAGCGTTGAGCAACACCTTCGCGCCGCTGGCATGCGCCAACGCGACTACCCGCAGCGCCAATTCGCGCAACGCCTCGCGCGGCAAATTCTTTTCACGCAATTGCAGCAAGCGCAAACCGTTGCGCAGCGCGACTGGCAGCCGTCGCATAAATTCTTCCACCCCCAGTTCAGCAGCATTGCTGATGGCATACAGCGACGGCAATTCCAGTGCGCGCAGCACAGGTGAATTGGCCGGCAACACAGGAGTGACGGTTACCTCCGTGGCACGCTGCCACGAAAACTGCTGCCCTTCATGCGGATGCATCTCGCCCGACCATTCAGTGACCCGGAAAAAATTCAGGCGCACGGTCGCATGGGGATAAATGTACACACGCATAATCCACGGATACGCGGTCACGACATCTATGCCCAGCTCCTCTCGCAATTCGCGCACCAGCGCATCGCGCGCCGATTCACCGGCCTCGATCTTGCCACCCGGAAATTCCCAGTAACCCGCCCATATCTTGCCTGGCGGGCGCTGCGCGAGCAGAAAAGTACCATCCGATTTTTGCAGCACTGCGGCTGCAACTTCAACTATTTTTGTATTTGATTTTCCCAATGAAACCTCTTACTTACTACAACTCTGCCAAAATAGCCGAGCCAATTCACATTGTGTCACAAACAGGAAACAGGCAACCGATTTGCCGTTCCATTACGACAATCCAACCTCATAATCACTTCGCCTGACAGCCGCCATTAGCGACGGTCAGCAACGAGACACAACGGAACTTCAACGTGGAATTAACCGGCTCCGCGCTTTTTGGCCAGTCCGGTGGAATGATTGGCTGGGCCGCATGTTGCAAACTACCAATCGATTTCTGCGTGGATACTCTGAATCAATTGGAGTACCTCGCGGCAAAACGGCATTATTGGGGTTCCATCCCCGCGCATGTTTCCAAGTTGAAAATCTTCAGGCAATGATGCTCCTGTCTCCATGATTGATAGCGGAAAGTGGTGAGTGCACTTCTTTCTGATCTTATAGAGTTGCTTTGTGAGATCAGAAAGTCCTGTGGTTTTGACATACTCTGGGTTGTTTTTGCGCTGCTCTACCTTTACATGGCGACGAAGGACTGAGAGTCCCTTATCATCTTCAAATGGATTGCCATTAGCGTCTGTGAATCGGAAATGCGCGGCCAGTGCAGTTGATTCAAAAAAACTGTACGCCGCGTTCATGAAGCCGGATAAAAACCACCTGAACCTACTTCTGTCTACCTCACTGGCAAGTTGCTCAAAGAAGAACTCACACTCCCGGACTTTGTCGTCGAAGTCCGGAACTGACTGCATATCCCAACGGTTCAGCCAGTCTTCAAGATCAAAGTCGCTCGATTCAATCATGGATAGTTTTATGCGGCCTAATTTAATATCGCGAGCCTCCACAGATCTTTGATTCCTCCACTAGAAACCTGATACTTGGCAAATTCTAGTACCCCCCTTTATTAAGCAGGTACGAATACGGCAGGGCTTATTCTGAAGAATTTACCTAATTTCCCAGCCAGCGTTGCGCTTATTTTACGTTTTCCTGCCAATATGGCCGATAGGTTGCTTTGCGGCACGATGGCAGACAAGTCTTCTTGCTTTAATCCACGAGCATCCATTAAAAAACGCAAGGTGTCCTTCGGCGTTGCGGCCTCAATAGCATAGTGATCTTGCTCGTAGTTGGACACCATATCGGCAACTAAATTAAGTAAGCCCTCCAGCGGATGATCTTCATCTTCGCCTGTAGCGTCCAATAAAGAATTCATGAGCGCAACCATTCGGTTATAGCCCTCCTCGTTTTGGATAGGACGCAAATGCGCGATTTCATCAAAGGCTTGCCAAGAAGTTTGAATGCCCCGGATATCAAACTGGGTATGTGTAGCGCGCATAATTAGCCTTTTCCTTTCCGATAGAGTTTGTTCCAGTTATCGTATTCCCTGTGTGTCATCACCTTATGCACAAAGACTTTTTTGTACCTGTATCTGACGATAACCACTAAGCGATAGTTGTTTCCGCCCACATCATAGACGGTATAGGGTGGTACATAGTCGGCAGAGTTAAAAAATTCACGGACATGATTAAAATCCATAAACTCGGCATGCTCAACAACCGTGTGCCACTCACGCAATACCTTTTCCGCTTCAGGATGTTTTTGCCAGAAATCACGAAGCATTTTGATAGATATGATGTGCATACGTGAATTATATCAAAACGATATATATGGTCAAGGAAAATTGTTATTCAAATTCAGGGATGATGGTAACGAAATATTCTGCAGACCATCCGGTCATGGCATGTCAATGCTATCCACGACGGGCAGGTTTCAGGCTGCGAATTCCGGACTTTAATGGACCGCAATTGGCACATGGCCGCCCACTGCGCCATGAGCTGACACCCGTAATCCCACGGCTCACACCGGCAGGAATGGGACCGTAACCGGCATTCCCAAAGCCAGCACTCTGACTCCGGGTGCCGGGACGCTGGCTCCGGGGGATTATGACATCTTGCTGCTTACCTGATGTTCAGGCGGAAGAACAACCGCAGGCTGGCGGCGAAGAACGAACCCCATCCTGACTTGTTATGAAGAGCGTGCCGCGCGCCTTACACCAGCCTACCGGCCTGCCGGACTGGTTCCCCGCCTTCGCGGTGATGACAAACCAGCCTAACTTTTATCCTTCAGGAATATCTCCAGCAAATCATTCAGAAACCGTTGCCCCTGCTGCGTCGGTGCGATGCGTGAGATGTCGCGCTGCAACAGGCCGCGCCGTTCAGCTTCGGCCAGTTCGCGCTGTATCGCGATCAGCGACAGGCTGGTGCGTTCGTTGAACAGCACGGAATCGAAGCCCTCATTCAGGCGCAGCGCATTCATCATGAATTCGAACGGCAACTCATCGCGGCCGACTTCGTTTTCAAGCTGTATCGGTGCGCCTGATGCCACCTGTTGCATATAGGCCTGCGGCTGTTTGTAGCGCGCCTGACGGATGATCTTGTCCGGAAAACTGATCTTGCTGTGCGCGCCCGCGCCTATGCCTAAATAATCGCCGAATTTCCAGTAATTGAGATTGTGTTTCGAACGGCGATTGGGCTGTGCGAACGCGGAAGTCTCGTAATGCTGATAGCCGTTTTCCGCCAGCAGGCACTCTATGCTTTGCTGCATGTCGGAACTGGCATCGTCATCCGGCAGTGAGGGCGGATTGCGATGGAACAGCGTGTTCGGCTCCAGCGTCAGGTGATAGGCTGACAGATGCTGCGGCGCAAAAGATAATGCGCTCTGCACATCATGCAGTGCCTGTTCCAGTGTCTGGTCCGGCAGCGCATACATCAGATCGAGGTTGATGTTGTCAAAATGCCGCTGCGCGATGTCGATAGCGGCGCGCGCCTCATCCGCACTGTGGATGCGCCCCAGCGCCTTCAGGTGGTCATCGTTGAAACTCTGGATGCCCAGCGACAGCCGATTTACACCCGCCTCGCTGAAGGCGGCGAACTTGTCCGCCTCCACCGTGCCGGGATTGGCCTCCAGCGTAATTTCCGCATCGCCTGCGAGCGGCAACAGCATGCGCACCTGACGCAGTATCTCTTCGACCCCGGCGCCGGAGAGCAGGCTGGGCGTGCCGCCGCCGAAGAACACCGTATACACCTTGCGCCCCCATATTTGCGGCAATGCCATCTCCAGATCGCGAGTCAGGGCGGCGATGTATTCTTTTTCCGGGAAAGCGGCCCTGGCCTCGTGCGAGTTGAAGTCGCAATACGGGCATTTCTTCACGCACCAGGGAATGTGAATGTACAGCGACAGCGGCGGCAGCGCCTGAAAATTGACGACTTGCGATTTGATGCCAACGGGTTGCAGCACCCTCATGCAGCACTCAGGCGCTGCAGCAGCACTTTCATCGCCCGTCCTCGATGACTGATCGCATGCTTTTGGTCGTGCGTCAGTTCGGAACTCATCTTGCCCAGTTCGGGCAACCAGAACATCGGGTCGTAGCCGAAGCCGCCGTCGCCGCGCTCTTCGTGCGCGATCTCGCCGTGCCATTCGCCCTCGGCGATGACGGGTTGCGGGTCGTCCGCGTGACGCACCAGCACCAGCACGCAGTAATAATGCGCACGGCGGTCCGTCACGCCTCGCATATCGCGCATCAGCTTGTCGTTGTTGGCCTGATCCGACTTGGGACTATCCCCTGCATAGCGTGCCGAGTACACGCCCGGCGCACCGCCCAGCGCCGTGACACAGATGCCGGAATCATCGGCCAGCGCAGGCAGGCCGCTCAGCCTGCTGGCATGACGCGCCTTGGCCAGCGCGTTCTCGATGAAGGTGCAGTGCGGCTCTTCCGCCTCGCCGATTCCGAGCTGCGCCTGCGTGATGACTTCAATACCCAGCGGAACCAGCATGTGCTGGAACTCGCGCAGTTTGCCGGCATTATTGGAGGCGATGACGAGTTTCTTCATGTTTACGCTGCCAGCGCCGCCTGCTGCTTCTGTATCAACTCGGCGATCCCTGAACTGGCCAACTCCAGCAATTCGTCCATTTCGGCGCGGCTGAAGGCATGACCTTCGGCCGTGCCCTGCACTTCGACGAAGTGACCACTGCCCAGCATCACCACATTCATGTCGGTGTCGCAGGCGGAATCTTCGAGGTAATCCAGATCCAGCACCGGCACGCCCTGATAGATACCGACCGAGATTGCGGCGATGGATTCTTTTATCGGACTTTCCTGCAGCAGACCTTTTGTAATCAGGCCGCTCACTGCATCGTGCAAGGCGACGTACGCGCCAGTGATGCTGGCAGTGCGCGTGCCGCCATCTGCCTGTATCACGTCACAATCAATCTGAATGGTGCGCTCGCCCAGCTTGCCCAGATCCACCACCGCGCGCAGACTGCGCCCGATCAAACGCTGGATTTCCTGGGTGCGACCGGACTGTTTGCCCTTGGCCGCTTCGCGCTGCATGCGGCTGCCGGTGGAGCGCGGCAACATGCCGTATTCGGCTGTCACCCAACCCTCGCCGCTGCCCTTCTTGTGCGACGGTACGCGTTCTTCGACGCTGGCGGTACAAATGACTTTAGTGTCACCGCATTCGATCAGCACCGAACCTTCGGCGTGCTTAGTGTAGTGACGGGTGATGCGTATTTCACGCAGTTGGTTTGCAGATCGTTGACTGGGTCGCATAGGGTAATGGTAAGTGGTGAGTGGTGAGTGGTGAGTGGTGAGTTGGAGAAGCGGCTGCGCTACTGGATATCGAGTATATGGCTGATTATAGCGTCAGTGTCGTGCAGGGATTCGCTGTTTCCCCAACGCATAGCAAGGCCGGTTACATTATCCGACTTGCCGTTTTCGCGCTTCAGGGCGACCACGATCAGCTTATCCAGCGCGGCATCCACCGGATTGCCGACAAAGGCGGATACCAGCTCCTTGTCAACAAACGGGCCGCATAAGCCATCGCTGCAAAGCAGCACCACGTCGCCTGATTGCAGCGCAACAGATTGCCCCAGCGCGATCTCGAACAGGTCTTCAACCCCGCCCAGGCAATTGGTAATCTGGTTGCGTCTGGGGTGGGTACGCGCTTCGTCCTCGTCTATCACGCCCAGCTCCAGCCACATCTGCACCATGGAATGATCCAGCGTTTTGGATAGCACCGCACCTTTGCGCAGCAGGTACAAACGCGAATCGCCAGCATGTCCCCAATACATTTTGCCGTCCTGAATCAGGGCAGCAACGCAGGTGGTACCGGGGAAACTTTGATCCTTATGCTGCGGCAAATCCATGATGCGCTCATGCGCGCGACGCATGGTGTCGGACAGAAAGGCTTGCGGGTCGGTTATTTGCGCATGTTGCGCAAACGACTCGACGAACGTATCCATAGCCATACTGGCGGCCACTTCGCCGTGCAAATGCCCGCCCATACCGTCCGCCAGCACCAGCAACAAGGCATCCTTGCTGTACGCATAAGCGACACGATCCTGATTGTATTTGCGGTTGCCGATGTGGCTGGCCTGATGGACCGAGAACTTCATGAGCCGGTGAATGAATTGAAAGTTGCCAATCGTAATATAATGCGCGCTTTCAGCACAGTCATTTGTTCGGCTGCCACTTTCGGAACTCTCGCCATGATCCTGAGCATGACCGGTTACGCCGCCACCGGCGCGGAACTCGACAGCGGTTCGCTGACGCTGGAGCTGCGCGCCGTCAACCACCGCTATCTGGACATCCAGTTGCGCATGCCGGACGAACTGCGCACCTTCGAGGGCGCGATGCGCGAAGCGATCTCCGCGCAACTGCAGCGCGGCAAGGTGGATTGCCGGGTCAATTACGCGGCGCGTTCGGCACAGAACGGCGCGACGCTGAACCGCGACCTGTTGCGACAGCTGGCCGACTGGAACCGCGAAGTGCAGGCCGCGCTGCCGGATGCGCGCTCGTTGAGCGCGGCTGACGTGCTCAAGTGGCAAGGCGTGCTGGAGACGCCATCCGCCTCGGCGGATGAGTTGCGCAGTGCG
>JAURZN010000085.1 GCA_030653355.1 Gallionella sp.
TCAAGGCATACGAACCCGGCTTCCTGCATGTCGATGTGAAGTATCTGCCACAGATGGCGGACGAGACCACGCGGCGCTATCTGTGCGTGGCCATTGACCGGGCGACAAGGTGGGTGTTCGTGCGCATCATGCCCGCCAAAACCACCGCAAATGCCCGCCGGTTCCTGCGCGATCTGAGCCGCGCCTGCCCGATCCGGATCAGAAAGATACTGACCGACAATGGAAAAGAGTTCACCGAGCGGCTCTTCGCTTCCCGGGCGCGCGCCGCCTCGGGGAGCCACGAGTTCGACCGGCTCTGCGACGAGCTTGGCATCGAGCACCCGCTGACCCCACCAAAATCGCCCCAGACAAATGGCATGGTCGAGCGCTTCAACGGACGCATAGCAGATGTGCTCAAAACCAATCGCTTCGACAGCGCCCTCGACCTGGAGCAGACCCTCATGCGATACCTGATACTTTACAACACGCAGTTGCCGCAGTCAGCCCTTGGGAGCCGAACGCAGATGCAGGCCATGAAGGACGGGCACAAGTCCCACCCCCATCTCTTCGTCAAATCACCGCGTAACCTGCCGGGACGCGACAGCTAAGGCCTCTTGCTTCAGTTTAACACATGATCTGCGATGCCAAAGTTCTGGCTGAGCACCCTCAAGAAGCTACTCTGAGGTTCCTTATTTGAGCAAAGGCACAAGGCCACACTAGGCCATTCACCCAACTGATCGCTGAACACGAGCCGCACCCGTTCATTCATGCTCACCATCAGAGCTGCGACCTGCGCCGCGCATGAACAATTTCGGTCGCTTCGCCGCGACAGTAAACGTTGCTACGGTCACGGCCGCAGCTGCGATGAGGACTGCGTGCCCAAGGATGCTGTACGCCAGAAAGGTATAACTTCCGATTGCAACTGAGAAACTGACGGCCCACATCAGCCCCAGCGCCTGCAAGACATAATGCCGGATACCGACGTCAGGAATATGGCGAAGTGGGCTTACGTTGTGGTCGAACACGAAATTCCACGCTTGAACCACAAAGGTTTTTAGCAGTTTGATCAAGGCTTTGTTCCTTTCACGGATGGTGATGGTATGTGCCTTGGCCAATGTTAGCCAATCGCAATAGTTCTTAAGTAGCGCGAAACCGCTGCTGTCCCAGCCGGGATCGGGGAAAAGAAAAATGTACAGGCACCGATTCCCAAATTGGGTTGCTTTCAAGCGTTGGCTCAGAACAAATTCCTGCCGAAAATGGAACTTATAAGCGTGGTCAGTTATGGGCCTGGCTGGCTTCGACCTAGCCGTCTTAATAAACACAGCCTGCCGAAATTTGACGACACCGCAGGTTAAACTGGTTAGGGCCTTCATCGCCCTAACAGCAACCCTGATGCGGTTGAACTGAACGTCAACAGGCCCTAGCAGGCCGCTGAAATAGTCGTCCCTCGACGCGGTTTGAGGAACGTGATTCACTCTGGGCAAGGCAATGTCGGGGGGTTGGAATGCGCGGTATGGATGAGAAGAGCGGCTCGCTGTTCAGCTATGTCGATCTTGAAGAT
>JAURZN010000021.1 GCA_030653355.1 Gallionella sp.
GATTGCAATCGGCGCATTTCCGGGACTTGCGTTCGCATCCAGCGAACTTATCAAGAAGAAGGGCCAGCGTGTCGTCGTTGTCGGTGGCGGATTCGGTGGTGCCACTGCCGCGAAATATATCCGCAAGTGGAGTAATAACAAGATTGAAGTGGTGTTAATCGAGCGTAACCCGATGTTCATTTCATGCCCGATGAGCAACACCGTGTTGGGTGGCGGTCGTACCATCGACGATTTGACGATGAGTTATGAAGAACTTAAGAAGAAATACGGTATCAAGCTGATTAAGGGTGAAGTGACCGCGATCGATCCGGAAAAACAAACAGTTATGCTGGCCAGCGGTCATCTGAAATACGACCGCCTGATCGTTTCGCCGGGCGTGGACTTTATGTATGACAAGGTTGAGGGTCTGAACGAGAGTGTGGCTAACATAAGCATCACGCACGCTTGGAAAGCGGGTGCGCAGACCGTCTTGTTGCGCAAACAACTGGAAGCCATGCCGGACGGCGGTGTTTTTGCCATCAGTATTCCCAAGGGCCCCTATCGCTGCCCACCCGGGCCGTATGAGCGCGCCTGTCAGGTCGCCCACTATTTCAAGGAAAACAAGCCCAAGTCCAAGGTGTTGGTGCTGGACGCCAATCCGGACATCGTTTCCAAGAAGGGATTGTTCATGGCCGCCTGGAAAGAGCTTTATCCGGATATGGTGGAATACCGGCCTAACGCGCTTGTCACCAAGGTGGATGTGGCCAGCAAGACTGCCAAGACCGAGTTCGATGATGTTAAAGCGGATGTCTTGAATGTCATCCCGCCGATGAAAGCCGGTGCTGTGGCCGACATGGCAGGGCTGGCCAATGTGGATGGACGCTGGTGCGGCGTGGATTTCCTCACTTATGAATCCAAGGTGCACAAAGGCATACACGTTATCGGCGATGCCGTTTCTGCTGCATTGCCAAAGTCGGGACACATGGCTACATCGCAGGCGAAAGTCTGTGCGGCAGCGGTTATCGAATTGATGCAGGGCAAGCAACCGGATCAGAATCCGACCATAGCCAATACCTGCTACAGCATGGTGAGCGGCAATGAAGCCGTGCATGTGGCCAATGTGTATCGTTTCAATGCCGAGAAGCAGGCCATGATTTCAGCGGAAGGTGGCGGCGTGTCCGCTAAACGCTCGGAACTTGAGGGGGCGTTTGCCGGATATTGGCTGAAGAATATTCTGAACGACGTCTTGCTTTAATTGAGTCTTGCGCACACCGCATGATCCGTTGGGATCGTGCCGTGTGCGTTTTCTATTCGGTGTAATAACGGGCGCGTCAGCGCAGCAGCCTGACCACTGCATGAACAAAATCATAACCCCAAGGGGTTATTTTGATGACTCTTCATGAGTATGGACGTTGGCGTGCAAATTGTTTTTAATGCACAGTGGTTTGCGCTGCATGATTTTTTGTATTGCGATTATTTTAATAATTATTTTAGGAGAACAAATAAATGAATTTTGATAAAGAATTTGATGCCAGCGGTATGTCTTGCCCATTGCCTATCGTGAAGACAAAAAAAGCGCTTGTTGATATGGCGAGTGGCCAGGTTCTCAAGGTGATCGCTACCGATTGCGGTGCCGTAAAAGATATGCAGGCTTTCGCCGATCAAACAGGGAATACCCTGCTGTCGACAGCTGAAGAAGGCGGCGCTTATATTTTTATGATGCAGAAGAAATAGTCTCTCACTTTTAACCAGAGCAGCGTTTTAACAACAAATTCCAAGGGGTGAGTATGACTACCAAAAAAATGGCGATTATCGCTACCAAAGGCACACTGGATATGGCTTATCCGCCGTTTATTCTGGCGTCCACTGCTGCTGCACTCGGTTACGATGTGCAAATTTTCTTCACTTTTTACGGCCTGCAATTGCTGCGCAAGGATTTGTCGAATGTAATGATCAGTCCGCTGGCCAACCCCGCGATGCCTATGCCTATACCGATGCCGGTAATGGTGCAGATGCTGCCCGGCATGGAATCCATGGCGACCATGATGATGAAGCAGAAGCTCAAGAAGCATGGCGTTGCCTCGCTTGAGGAATTGCGTGACTTGTGTCTGGAAGCGGATGTCAAATTCGTTGCCTGTCAGATGACGGTTGATCTGTTTGAGTTCGACAAGAGCGAATTTATCGAACCGGTCGAATATGCCGGTGCAGCAGCGTTTTTCGGATTTGCCGGAGAGACTGACATCTGTCTGTTCGTGTAACAGCTTGTTTAGTAGTGGCAATATCAGGCAGTAAACTTTATTAAAAACACAAATTAAATATCAGGGAGATTTGCATGAAGATGAACAAACTTGTTGTTGCTATGTTCGCTGCCGGTGTCATGGCGTCACCGCTGGCACACGCCACTAACGGCATGTTGATGGAAGGTTATGGCCCTATCGCGACAGGTATGGGTGGCGCATCCATGGCCTTCGATAACGGCGCGGCAGCCATGGCAAATAATCCAGCGACGCTGGGCTTGATGGAAGACGGCACAAGCCGTCTGGATGTGGCCGTGGGTGGATTGCACCCTAGCGTGACCTCCAAAATGGCAGGGATGCCTGATGCGAACTCCGGTGGCAAATCCTATTTCATGCCAGCCGGCGGCTGGGTCAAGAAAGACGGCCCTCTGGCCTATGGTATCGGTGTGTTTGCTCAGGGCGGTATGGGAACCGAATATACCGCCAATGACTGGGTTGGAGCGGGTTCAGGCAAACCTAGCCGTTCCGAAGTGGGCGTGGGCAACCTGATTGTGCCACTTTCATACAATGTAACCCCCGATCTGAACATCGCCGGTTCTCTGGATTTTGTCTGGGGCGGCATGGATTTGCAGATGGCGATGAATGCTAATCAAATGGGTGCGCTCGCAGCGGGTGGTAATTTAACACCCGGTGGCCCCGCAGCGGCCAGCCCAGCTTTTGCTGCATTTATGGCAGGTGGTGCTAACAGCGTTGGATACTTCAACTTTACCGATGGCAGCAGCTTCTCCGGCAAGGCCAATTCAACCGGTTTCGCCGGAAAACTGGGCATGACTTATAAAGTCAACAAACAGCTGACTGTAGGCGCAACCTATCATTCCAAGACCAGCTTGGGTGATATGACAACTGACGGTGCCACCATGGACATGATTATGGGCGGCGTTACTGTGCAGTCCATAGCCGGTCGCGTATCTATTGTTAATTTTCAATTCCCGGAAACCTATGGTATCGGGATGGCTTTGCAGGCGAATGATGACCTGATGGTGGCGGTAGATTATAAGCGTATCGGTTGGGCCAATGTCATGAAGAACTTTCACATGAACTTTGCTGCGACAGATGGCAGTCTGACTTTGGACATGAAAATGCCTCAAAATTGGGTCGATCAGGATGTATTCAACATCGGTCTGGCTTATCGTACCTCTCCTGAGATGACGCTGAGAGCGGGTGCCAATCTGGCCAATAACCCGGTTCCTGACAGCACCGTTAATCCGCTGTTCCCGGCCATCGTCAAGGATCATTTCACGGTGGGCGCCGGCTATACGCTGAGCAAAGTCTCTGAAGTGAACGCATCTTTGGTGTATGTGCCGAAGGTGACAACAAATACCCCTGCTGTTGCAGGTGTGTCACCTGCTTACAGCATCGATCACAGTCAGCTCAACTGGCAGTTGATGTACAGCCACAGCTTCTAAGGTTACAGCACGAGCAGGATAACAGGCCCGTTCCTGAGAGGGGACGGGTTTTTTTACAAAAAATCTTGAGAAATTAGATACTTATGACTTGTTTTGCATCTGTATTCTCAGGAGCTGTTTAATCCGGATGACCTTGGTAAAAGGTTACCCGGATTAAACAGGAACGATTGAGGAAGTGTGTGAGCATGAAAATACGTTTTATTTCGATTTGGGTTGCCGGTGTCATGACATCCCCTATGGCGTATGCTACCAACGGTGACACGATGATGTCGGTGGGCGCGGAGAATACGGCTTTGGGCGGTACGGGTGTAGCGCATTTTGTGGGCGCGGAGAGCACCTTTGCCAATCCGGCCATGCTGGGAAAATCGACAGGCAGGGAAGTAACCGGTGGTCTGGTGGTGTTCAGGCCGTCCGTTACCAACGATGGCATGAGCGGCGGTGCGCTTGCAGCCAACAGTGCAGCGAATACCAGTTACATTCCCGATATTTCGTTCTCCAGCCGACTGGACGAAAATCTGACTTACGGCGTAGCCATGGCAGGGATTGCAGGCATGGGTGTGGACTACACCGGCGCGCCTAAAGGCACGCATGTTTCAGCCAAAACTGCCTTGAGCATACTCAAGGTGATTCCGACCATCGCATATAATAAGGACAACTTCGGCCTGGGTTTCTCGCCTGTGCTGCAGTACGGTATGCTGGCGATCTCGTACGATACGTCGGTCGCGATGCCCTTCGGTTTTGCGGTGAATGCGGCGCGCAAGGCATCCTCTCACACAGGTTTTGGCATCGCACTGGGCGGCTACTACAACACCAGTCCCGAATTGACGCTCGCCGCTTCTTATCACTCGAAGATACGCATGAATTATGGTACGCAAATGTCGGTGGCTGGTGCGGGGTTTAGGCAGGTGTTTGCCGATCATCTGGATCAGCCTGCTGAGATCAAAGCCGGGTTTGCGTATGCGGCTGCCAATAATTTTACTGTGACTGCTGACTATCGTTTGATTCAATGGGGCAGCGCCGCAGGTTATAAGGATTTTGGCTGGAAGGATCAGACGGTCATCGCTGTCGGTGGCAAATATGCAGCTGACGGTTACTGGCTCGGAGCCGGTTACAACAATTCCAGCAACCCCATCAGCGACTTTGCCAACGGTATTGCAGCCAATGCGACGAATGGACAGAATGGCGTGGGCAATATGTTTA
>JAURZN010000022.1 GCA_030653355.1 Gallionella sp.
TGCCAGATTGGCGGCAGTGCCGGGATCTTGGGACATTTGAAAATTGCCGATCATGTGGTCATTTCGTCGTTCTCCCTGAGCGGGAAATCTATCCGCGAAGCGGGTTCCTATGCGGGGATAGTCCCGTTCGGCAAGACGGACGACTGGAAGAAAAGTGCGGTCCACTTGCGACATCTTGATGAAATGTCAAATAGAATCAAAGTGCTTGAGAAGTTGTTGTTAAAACAGGAATCATTGAAAGGCAGTGCAGAATGAGTACACAATCCGAAAAGTCCGTACCCGTAATGGATATCCACGCAATTCTTGAAAGCTTGCCGCACCGCTACCCGTTTTTGCTGGTGGATCGCGTACTGGAACTCGAACCCGGAAAAAACATTGTGGCTTTGAAAAACGTCACCATTAATGAACCATTCTTTCCCGGGCACTATCCGCATCATCCTGTGATGCCGGGCGTGTTGATTATCGAGGCCATGGCGCAAGTGGCCGCCTTGCTGTCATTTCAGTCCCTGGGCGGCAAGCCTGACGAAAAGTCGGTGTATTATTTTGCGGGTATCGATGGCGCGCGTTTCAAACGCCCGGTCACCCCGGGTGATCAGCTGATTTTCAAGGTGGAACTGATACGCAGCATGCGTGGTGTGTTCAAATTTAAGGCGATTGCGGAAGTGGATGGTCAGTTGGCTGCCGAAGCCGAATTGATGTGTACGGTTAAATCGGTGGCCTGATGATACACGCAACCGCCATCGTCCATCCTAACGCCAGACTCGCAGATGATGTCGAGGTGGGTGCGTATTCGATTATCGGCGAACATGTCGAAATAGGTGCAGGCACGGTGATCGGCCCGCATGTGGTGATCAACGGTCATACCCGCATTGGTCAGCACAACCGCATTTTTCAATTCTGTTCTCTGGGTGAAATTCCGCAGGACAAAAAATATGCTAATGAGCCGACACGGCTCGAGATCGGCGATCACAACACCATACGCGAATTCTGCACCTTCAATCTCGGCACGGCTCAGGATGTCGGCGTGACGCGCGTGGGGAATCACAACTGGATCATGGCTTATGTGCATCTGGCACACGACTGTCAGGTTGGCAATCACACCATTTTTGCCAACAATGCACAACTGGCCGGACACGTTGAAGTCGGCGATTATGCGATTCTGGGCGGTTTCACCGTGGTGCATCAATTCGTTCGCATCGGCGCGCATATCATCACCGGCATGGGCACTATTTTGTTGCAGGATGTGCCGCCTTACATGCTGGTTTCCGGCAACCCCTGCGCGCCGCACGGCATCAATTCCGAAGGGCTCAAGCGGCGCGGATTTTCCAGCGCCGCCATCATGGCGATCAAGCGCGCCTACAAGACGCTGTATAAATCCGGTCTGAGTCTGGTTGAAGCTCAGGCCGCTATTCAACAGGCAGAGCATGTCGAGCTGCGACCCCTGGCTGATTTTTTGGCTAACTCACAACGCGGTATCGTTCGCTAACCGTTCATGTCGCAACAGAAAATTGTCATAGGTATTGTTGCGGGCGAAGCATCGGGGGACTTGCTTGCCAGTCACCTGATGGCGGCATTGAAACTTGCGCGCCCCGAGGTTGAATTTGTCGGTATCGGCGGCCCCAAGATGCAATCAGTCGGCATGCAGCTATTGTTCCCGATGGAGAAACTTGCGGTGTTCGGCTATGTCGAGGTGTTGCGCCACTACCGCGAAATCACCGGCATACGCAGCAAATTACGCAACTATTTTTTGACCCACCGACCAGTCTTGTTTATCGGTGTGGACGCACCGGACTTCAATCTCGATCTGGAACTCGCGCTCAAGCAGCACGGGATACCGACCGTGCATTACGTCAGCCCCTCGATATGGGCATGGCGCGGTGAGCGCATCAAAAAAATAAAACGAGCCGTGTCGCACATGCTGGCGCTGTTTCCACATGAACCCGCACTCTATCGTGATGCCGGCGTGCCGGTAGATTATGTGGGGCATCCTCTGGCGGATATGTTGTCCTTGCAGCCGAACCGGGCACAGATGCGCGAGACGATGCGCATTCCGTTATCTGCACGCGTCTTTGCATTCCTGCCGGGAAGCCGTCAGTCCGAGGTTCGGCAGCTTGCCCGTCTGTATATCGAAACCGCACGTCTGATCTTGCGGCATGAGCCTGAGGCGCGCTTTCTGGTGCCGCTGGCAACGCGGGAGACGCGCACTATTTTCGAGCAGGCGCTTTATGATTGTGATGCGCAGGAATTGCCGATTTCCTTGTTATTCGGCCATGCGCAGGACGCGATGACGGCGGCCGATATGGTACTGGTGGCATCGGGCACGGCGACGCTGGAATGCGCCTTGCTCAAACGGCCTATGGTCATTACTTACCGCCTGAATCCGATGACATGGCGGATGATGAAGCGCAAAAGCTATTTGCCTTATTTTGGTTTGCCGAACATTCTGTGCGGTCATTTCGTCGTGCCGGAACTGATGCAGGATGATGCCACACCGGAAAATCTATCTCAGGCTTTGCTCAATTTGCTGAACGACAAGGATGCGGTGACACAACTGGAGCGAATATTTACCGAATTGCATCAAATGCTGCGTCAGAACACTGCGGAGAAGGCGGCAGCGGCGATACTGCCGTATTTGCCCGCAGCCTGATGCCGCTTTTCAATTTAAGTGAGATGGGGCAGGGAACATTCGATCAGGCAGCGTACCTCATCTGCGGTGTAGATGAAGCCGGACGCGGGCCGCTGGCGGGCCCTGTCAGTGCGGCGGCTGTGATGCTTGACTCTGAAAATCCTATCCCCGGCCTGAATGACTCCAAAAAACTCTCCGAGAAGCAGCGTGACAAGCTGGCTCCGCTGATCAGGGAGCGCGCGCTGGCCTGGGCTGTGGCCTATGCTACCGTGGAGGAAATTGACGAACTCAATATTCTGCAAGCCACGCTGCTGGCGATGAAGCGTGCGGTGCAGGCTTTGTCCATTCAGCCGCAGCGAGTACTGGTTGACGGCCTGTATTGCCCCGATACCGGCATTCCCAGTGAGGCCATCGTCAAAGGCGACAGCAAAGTTGCCGCGATTGCCGCCGCTTCCATTCTGGCGAAAACCGACCGTGATGCGCTGATGCTGCAATTACATGAGCAATACCCGCTCTACGGATTTGACATACATAAAGGTTATCCCACCGCCGCGCATCTGGCCGCGTTGCGCATGCACGGCGTAACCGGCGTGCACCGCAAGAGCTTCAAACCTGTGCGGTTGTTGATGGGTGCATTACCGGCCGCCTAGAATTTCCCTATGGTTTCGTGCTAAAAGCTGTTTCATGATGAAAATCATTTTTAAGTTTTAGCAGCAGAACAGTGTAATCAAGGCTAAACTGAAAACGGTTATCACCCATCCGGAGCCGAATCAACTTGGCAAATCTACCTGTACAAGGCATCAACGCACTGTTTTCTGGCGGCTTCATTGAAAATGAATACGTACATTTCAATAAGCTATCTGCGCTGGTAATTGATGATATCAGTGCAATGCGGCATGCAGTTCGCTCTCAGTTGCAATCCCTGGGCATGAATAAGGTCAGTGTGGCAAGCAATGCGAATGATGCACTGGAGCTGATTAAAGCGACTGCTTTTGATGTGATCATGTGCGATTACAATCTGAATAGCACCAGCTCGGGCCAGCATTTTCTGGAATATCTGCGCAATGAAAATATTTTAAATGCGACATCCGTCTTCGTTATGCTTACGGCTGAAGCGGAATACAGCTTTGTTGCCAATGCAGTGGAATACATTCCGGATGATTATCTTTTGAAACCTTGTTCCGAGAGCAAGCTGCGATCACGGCTTGAAAGGTTGATTGACAGGCGTGCATTCCTGATGCCAGTGTTGAAAGCTCTCGATGCCAAGCAGTACGACCTTGCGGTCACTGAGTGCAATAAATTATTGGATATTGCACCGGATGCCCGCCGCAGAATGGACGTATTGAGGCGCAAGTCCGATGCCCAGCTCGCCCTGGGTGACCACCTCAGTGTGCTGGAAACCTATGCCCATGCAGCTGCAGTCAGGGGGGATGCGCCATGGGTCATGATGGGGCTGGCACGTACGCATTATGCCCTCGGTGATTTCGCGCAAGCAGCTGAAATGGCGAATATGCTTGTCGGGAAAAATAAAAATTACGTGGCTGCCTATGAGTTGCTGGCAAAAATTAGGCTTGAAGCCGACGATGACGAAGGTGCTTTCGAGCTGTTGAATCGTTCATCTGTTATTTTGCCGAGTGCGAGGCGATTTCGTTCGGTCGCTCAGGCGGCATTTCTGCTGGGTAAGCTCGAAGATGCCAAATCAAATGCCGAGGCGGCTATTCAGTTATCCAATGGATCCATGGTGGAGAAACCGGATGACTATTTATCCCTTGCGCAAACCCAGGTGGACATGGGGGATCATAAGTGCGCTATCGAGACGCTGGAGAAAAACGCACGCAAGCACGGGGACGTGGGCCTGTTTGGGGTGGCGAAAGGCGCGATACTTGCCCAGGCTTATTTTGATTCGGGTGACCATGAAAAAGCCAGAAAATTAATGGAGCGCTCGGTATCACTGCTTGCGAATCGAACAGATAGTGTTGCGATGGTGGCGTTGGGGAAAGCCGCGTTGAAAACCGGAGATATGGTTCTGGGCATGAAGTTGTTGACGCAAGCGGTTCAGGTCAGCGGGCAGGATGAGCGAATAATTGCCCGTCATGTAAAAAAATCCATGATAGATACCGGGCACGCCGATAAGGTTGAAGATGTGATCGACGGCGGGCGCAAGCGTATTTTGCTATTGGTCGATGAGGCGACGAAGTTGATGCGCTCCGCCCACTTTACCGAGGCGAACCAGAAGATTAATGAAGCACTTGGAATTCACGAGGAAAACCTTGAAGCTTTGATGACTGCTGCCCAGCTTCACTTGCTGTGGCTAAAGCATGAGGGCATGGATGTGCGCGTGGTAGAACGCGCAAAGGCTTATCTTTCCACATTGGACAAGCTGGTGCCAAACAACCAGAAGGTGATGAATTTTTACCGATTTTTTAATGATATTGTGAGCAACTAAATGCAAAACCCCCTGTCAGCGCTGGTTATTCACGATATCAAGAATGCCTTGTCATTGCTTGAGATCGATCTTGAACAATTGAATCATCGCAAAGATACGCCCCTTGAGGGGCGACGCGCCTATCGTCGCTGTATCGAACTAAAAACCCGGTTAGTTAGTTTTCTGACGCTTTATAAGCATGATCAGTCAGGACTTCAGCCTGCGATGGTTGAAGTCGATTTGGCCGAATTTATTGAGGACCTGGTTCGAAATAGCCAGTCTGCGATGATGGCGGAAAGTCACCATGGACACCAGATTGTGGTGCATGCCGATAACGAGAGAATGAAGCCAGACAGTGCGGCAGGCGGTTTCGGCATGTTCGACGAAAATCTGGTTGAACTGGCGCTGGAGTCCGCACTCAATAATGCGGTTCGTTATGCTCATCGCAGGGTCGATGTCTGGTTTGAGCAAGAAGCTGATGAAATTGTTTTCAGAGTGCTGGATGACGGGGCGGGTGTAGGTGAGTTGGGTGAATTGATGCAGCGCAAAATTGCGGAAAAATCCTCTTCGACCGGCTTGGGTCTGGCCCTGTGCAAGGCGGTTGCCGGGGCGCATGGATCTGGTTCCGTCCGGCTTGAGAGTGTTTCAGGCGGAACGTTGTTCACGATGCGGCTCAGGGCTGCAGGATGATTTTTTGCTGGCATGTAAGACGGCTATAAATCGCAGTTCGCCATAACCGAACCAAGCCGCGTCAAGGGGGCGTTTACGCCTCGGCGCTTCCCATAGCGGTGGTATTGAAGCCGCCATCTACATAAGTGATTTCACCTGTGATGCCGCTGGCCAGATCGCTGCACAAAAAAGCGGCGGTATTGCCCACTTCTTCGATAGTCACGTTGCGTTTTAACGGAGAGTGCTTTTCGTTATAACCCAGTAATTTACTGAAGTCGGCTATGCCGGCTGCTGCTAATGTCTTGATCGGGCCGGCGGATATGCCATTGGCGCGGATCCCCGTGGCGCCGAGTTGCATGGCCAGGTAGCGCACGCTGGCTTCCAGGCTGGCCTTGGCCATGCCCATTACGTTGTAATGGGGCATGGTGCGGACGGCGCCCAGATAGCTCAAAGTCAAAACGGCCGCGTTGCGTCCCTTCATCATCGGCAACGCTGCCTTGGTCATGGCCGGAAAGCTGTATGCACTGATGTCGTGCGCGATGTGAAATGCTTCGCGGCTGAAACCGTCCAGAAACTCGCCATCCAGTGCTTCGCGCGGAGCGAAAGCGATGGCATGTACAAAGCCGTCAAAGCCGTCCCAGTGCCGGCTCAGGTCGGTGAACAGCTGCTCGATGTCGGCGTCAGAGGCGACATCACATTGAAAGACACGTTCGCTGTCGAATTGCTTGGCCAGATCCGTCACGCGATCCCGTACACGTTCGCCCTGATAGGTGAAAGCCAGCTCAGCGCCTTCTCGATGCATGGCCTGCGCGACTCCGTATGCTATTGAACGGGTGCTGATCATGCCGGTAATCAAAAATCGTTTATTGGCCAGAAATCCCATATTTCCCCTGATTGCATGAGCGGTTGGTCAAAAGTGCGGTGATTATAATGTAAATGGGTGGCGCACATTCGTTAAGCTGAACGCGCGCAGTGTTTCATCTGTCTGGCGGCTATGGGGGGAAGCTGGTGCTTGGTTATCGTGTGTCGGCAGTTTGCTCAAATGGCCCGTCATTGCATCAGAATCGAGGGTGTGAGAGGGGTGGGGCGGTTTTTATTGCCAAAGACGGCGTTTTTGCCATGCGCGTCAGATGCAATCGTATATAATTCCACGCTGTTAAATTTCAGGTTCCCCTTCATGCTGGAAGTCAGCAATCTTGCTTGTAGTCGTGGTGATCATCGTTTGTTTTCCGAACTGAGCTTTGCGCTCCATCCCGGGCAAATTATGCAAATACAGGGCGCGAACGGCAGCGGCAAAACCAGCCTGCTGCGCACCCTGTGCGGATTTATCATTCCGGATGACGGCAAAATATCCTGGTGCGGCGAGAACGTTCGCGAACTGGATGAGGCTTATTTCGCCCAGATGATGTATCTGGGGCATTTGAATGCCATCAAGGATGAATTGAGCGCGCTGGAAAATCTGCGTATTTCTGCGGGCTTGTCGGGTACGGAACTGAATGAAAAGGATGCTATTGCCGCGTTGCGGCGCATGGGTTTGCGTGGTCGCGAGCGTTTGCCCACCAAAGTGCTGTCTCAGGGACAACGCCGCCGCGTCGCACTGGCGCGCCTGTTGGTGAGTGATGCCAAATTATGGATATTGGATGAACCTTTGGCCGCGCTGGATGTCGGAGCGGTGGCATTGATTCAGGAGTTGATTGCGGAACATCTGGCAAGGCTGGGTATGGTGATATTCACCACTCATCAACCGCTGCATGTGGCGGGCATGGAAATGCGCTGTTTGTCCTTGTCATGAGCGGGCTATGAATAAACTTTCCCTGTTTTCCTTGCTGATATTGGTGGTGCGCCGCGATCTGGTGCTGGCGATGCGTCGTCGTGCGGATGTGCTCACCACCTTGATTTTTTTCGTGATGGTGGTGAGTTTGTTCCCACTCGGCGTCGGGCCGGAAATGGATATGTTGCGCAAGATGGCTCCTGGCGTGCTGTGGGTAGCGGCCTTGCTTGCATCAATGTTATCGTTGGGCAGGCTATTTTCGGCAGACTATTTGGATGGTACGCTAGAGCAAATGCTGCTGGCACCGCAATCGCTGTCAGTATTGGTGCTGGGCAAGATGATTTCGCACTGGATGGTGTCCGGGTTGCCGCTGGTGTTGATGACGCCGGTGCTGGGTTTGCAATTTGATATGTCGATGCAGGCGATAGCCGTGTTGATACTGGGGTTGTTGCTGGGTACGCCGATACTCAGTATGGTGGGTGCCATAGGTGCGGCACTGACTCTGGGGCTGCGCGGTGGCGGGGTGTTGTTGTCTTTGCTGGTTTTGCCGTTGTGCATTCCGGTATTGATTTTTGGGACGGGTGCGGTAGAGGCGGTGACCAGTGGCTTGAGTGTGTCATCCCATCTGTCATTGATGGGTGCCTTGTTGGTGTTGGCCCTGGCATTCACCCCATGGGTGACGGCGCAGGCTTTACGAATTTCGATGGAGTGATTTGTGGCAATAAACTGGTTCAAATATTCTGCACCGACAACCTTTTACGGTCTGGCGGGTAAGTTGATTCCGTGGTTTGCCATTTCGGCAGCCGTTTTGTGCATAGTGGGTTTGTATATCGGTTTTGTCGTGGCACCTGCCGATGCTCAGCAGGGCGAGTTTTACCGCATTATCTTCATCCATGTCCCCTCCTCCATTCTGTCCATGTTTTTGTATTTGATCATGGCAGCCTATGCTGCGATGGGCCTGATTTTCAATACCCGTTTGTCTTCGATGATGGCGAGTGCGATTGCGCCGACCGGCGCTTTGTTCGCCTTTATTTCGCTGTGGACAGGCGCATTGTGGGGCAAGCCGATGTGGGGCGCATGGTGGGTATGGGATGCGCGCCTGACATCTGAATTGATATTGTTGTTTCTCTATCTTGGCTTTATTTCACTGCATGCTTCGATAGATGACCCGCGCCGTGCTGACCGTGCTGCGGCGCTGCTGGCGATTGTCGGTTCGGTTAACGTCCCCATCATCTACTTCTCGGTGCAGTGGTGGAATACCCTGCATCAGGGATCGACCATCAAGTTCACCGGAACATCGATGCACATTGCCATGCAGCAGGCCATGTTCACCATGCTGGTGGCCTGCTGGCTGTATGCCATTACGGTCACGCTGATGCGCGTGCGCAGCATTATTTTGGAGCGGGAACGACATACCAAATGGATTACTGAATTGGCGGAGGTGAAAGCATGAGTCTTGATATCTGGATGAGAGAAAATCCGCTGAGCTATATCTGGATTGGCTCCTACGCTGTTGCATTTTTGATTTTCGCGATCGAAATCGCGATGGTCATGCATAAAAGAAAAATTACTTTGCAGCAGGTGCGCCTGATGCGTGAAGCAGATGAATCGGAACAGGAATAAGTCATGAAGCCACGTCAGAAAAGATTTGTCTATATCGTTGTTGCACTTGCTGCAGTGGGCCTTGCAGTGGCGCTGGTGCTGAACGCGCTCAAGGATAACGTCAGTCTGTATTTCACTCCGACCCAGGTTTACAACAAGGAAGCGCCGGAAGGCCGCAGTTTTCGTATCGGGGGACTGGTCGAAGAGGGCAGCGTCAAGCGTGAGAATGACGGCCTGACGGTAAATTTCGTGATTACCGATTTGCATAAGAGTTTGCCGGTAGTCTATAAGGGCATCCTGCCGGATCTGTTCAAGGAAGGCAAAGGCGTGGTGGCACAAGGCAAAATGGAAGCCGACGGCTTGATGCATGCCGATGAAGTATTGGCCAAACATGATGAAAACTACATGGCACCGGAAGCGGCCGACGCACTGAAAAAAGCTGAAGTGGCCAATGCGGCCGCTGCGAGCGCACCAGCATCCTCACCTGTCGCAGAATAATCAAGAAAGTTCTTACATGATTCCAGAGTTAGGTCATTTTTCTTTAATCGTCGCGTTGTTTCTGGCGATCATCCTTGGCGTGCTGCCGATCTTGGGTGCGGCACGCAATAACCCGGTTTTCATGGGGGTTGCCCGTCCGCTGGCTTACGGGCAGGCGATATTTATCGGTTTGGCGTTTGCTGCGCTGGCCTATGCCTTCCTGGCCAATGATTTTTCCGTGCTGTATGTTGCGCAGCATTCCAATTCCCAGTTGCCCGGCGAATATCGCTTTGCGGCGGTCTGGGGCGGGCACGAAGGCTCGCTGTTGCTGTGGGCACTTATCCTGGCTGTCTGGACTGCCGCAGTCGCTGCATTCAGCAAGCATTTGCCGGATGAGATGGTGGCGCGTGTGCTGGGTGTGATGGGGCTGATTTCAGTAGGTTTTCTGATGTTCATGTTGTTTACCTCCAGCCCGTTCGAGCGCCTGTTGCCCGCGGCGGCCGATGGCCGCGACCTGAATCCGCTGTTGCAGGACCCGGGTCTGGTAATACATCCACCCATGTTGTACATGGGCTATGTCGGTTTTTCAGTGGCGTTTGCTTTCGCCATTGCGGCCTTGCTGGGCGGCAGGCTGGATGCGACCTGGGCGCGCTGGTCGCGTCCC
>JAURZN010000033.1 GCA_030653355.1 Gallionella sp.
ATGCGCTACTGGTTAATGAAATCCGAACCCGCTGACGTCAGCATTGACGACTTGGCCTCCTTCCCCGAACAGAGTGTCGCCTGGTACGGCGTGCGCAATTATCAGGCGCGCAATTTCATGCGCGACCAGATGACGGTCGGCGATGGCGTGCTGTTTTATCACTCCAACTGCAAAATACCCGGCATCGCGGGGATTGCACGGGTTTCCAGCACCGCCTATCCCGACGCAAAACAATTCGATCAAGACAGTAAATACTACGATGCCAAGGCGACACAGGAGCAACCGCGCTGGTTCAATGTGGATGTGCAACTGGTCAGGAAAATCGAACTGATTCCGCTCAGTCAATTGCGTCTGCATCCCGAACTGGCGCGGATGCGCACCCTGCAACAGGGCAATCGCCTGTCCATCACCCCGCTGGACCCGGCGGAGTGGCAATTCATTACCACGCAATTGGCTCACGACTGATGGAGTGGCTGGCAGCCTATCTGTTACTCGGTGCCTGTGCCGGGTTTATGGCCGGACTATTCGGTGTCGGCGGCGGCACCGTACTCGTGCCTGTATTGTTGCTGCTGTTCGATGCGCAGCACTTCCCCACCGAACACGCCATGCACCTGGCATTGGGCACTTCGATGGCGGTCATCCTGTTCACCTCGCTCGCCAGCATGCGCAAGCACCACCAGCACAACGCGGTGAACTGGCGCATCGTGCGCGACATCACTCCCGGTATTCTGTCAGGTGCAGTGCTAGGCGCTTTGCTCGCCGCCACCATTCCGACGCGTGGTCTGGGTCTGTTTTTCGCGTTGTTCCTGTGTTTCGCAGCCTTGCAAATTCTGATCGACAAGCGGCCCCATGCCGCGCGCCAGTTACCCGGCATGACGGGCCTGACCCTCACCGGCACATTCACCGGCGGCTTGAGCAGCCTGGTATCCATAGGCGGCGGCACGCTCATCATCCCTTTTCTGCTCTGGTGCAACGTGCCGTTGCGCAAGGCCATCGGCACCTCCGCCGCCATCGGTTTTCCGGTCGCGGTCGGCGGCACACTGGGTTATATCGTTACCGGCTTGAACATCCATACTCTGCCGCAACCCAATCTGGGTTTCGTTTACCTGCCCGCCCTGGCCTGGGTCGCACTGGCCAGCGTCCTCACCGCGCCGCTGGGTGCGAAAGCCACGCACCACCTGAAGATTGGATTGTTGCGCAAACTATTTGCCGTGCTATTGTTGGCACTTGCAAGCAATTTACTGCTGAAAATGCTGGGCTAATTCCAAAAACATGGTTTCCATTCATACCAAAACTACCGGCAAGTTCGAAGGCATCCCGTCCTGGCTTGCTGCCCTGACACCGGCTTTCGCGCCCACAGAACTTGAGGTGATTCGGCGCGCTTGCGTACTGGCTGAGCCGCTGTACGCCGGGCAAACCGAACTGACCGGCGCGCCGTTGATACAGCACGCGCTGGGTTCGGCAGATATTCTGGTCAGCATGAATATGGATTTTGAAACGGTTACCGCCGCCATCCTGCATGCAGTACCCGAATATCTGAATGACTGGGCCAACAAACTGGGAATGGAATTCGGCGCCAACATCGTAACGCTGGTCGAAGGCATTTCTCGCATGGAGCAAATCCAGCAATTCAGCGAGATGCCCCATCCGGATAGCAAGGGCGAAAATAGTCAGCAGATCGAAACACTGCGCAAGATGTTGCTGGCCATGGTAGAGGACATCCGCGTGGTGCTGATCAAGCTGGCCGAACGCACCCAGACCCTGCGTCATCTGTCAGGAGCCGGCGCGGAACAGCAAAAACTGATTGCACAGGAGACACAAAGCCTGTTTGCGCCACTGGCCAATCGTCTCGGTGTGTGGCAAATCAAATGGGAGATGGAAGATCTCTCCGTGCGCTATCTGGAACCGGAACGCTACAAAAAAGTGGCGAAGTTGCTGGATGAGCGCAGGGTTGATCGTGAACGCTATATCGCCGAGGTCATCTCCCGGCTGAGGCAATTGCTGACTCAGGCCGGCATAGCCGCCGAAGTGACAGGCCGCCCCAAGCACATCTACAGCATCATCAACAAGATGAAGCGCAAGCATCTGGATTTTGACGAGCTATACGACGTGCGCGCCGTACGAATTCTGGTTGAAGATGTGCAAAGCTGTTATGCGGCATTGAGTCTGGTGCAGGATCTATGGCAACCCATAGCCAGCGAATTCGACGATTACATCGCACATCCCAAGAGCAACAATTACCGCTCGCTGCATACCGCCGTGGTCGGCCCGCGCGGTCTGCCTTTCGAGGTACAGATACGCACCCACGAGATGCACCACCACTCGGAATTGGGCGTCGCCGCGCATTGGCGCTACAAGGAAGGCGGCAAATCCGATGACAGGCTCAATGAGAAAATTGTCTGGCT
>JAURZN010000086.1 GCA_030653355.1 Gallionella sp.
ATAGACCGTCGCCTGATCTGACGGGCAGCGGCAACATCACGCGGTTTCGTCCCTCGAGGCTTGTCCGACACCTGCCCGCAGCGTTCCGGTGTATTCTGACCGGCCTGAGGTTGAGGGCAGGCGTCCGACAACCCTTAACACATGCGGGAAGCCAATACATGCTGAAGCCTGTCCATTAGCAGTCGCCGGTTAGGTAACTGTGTGAGCGTATCATAATAGGCCAGATGCCGAATTTGATCTTCGGCCGCCTTGCGTTCAGTAATATCGATGTGCGAGCCTACATAATGGGTGACCACACCATCCACTCCGGTAACCGCAGAGATGGTAAGCCACTTGGGATAAATCTCGCCATTCTTGCGCCTGTCCCAGACTTCGCCCTGCCATTTTCCCGTTCCGCGTAAACGCTCCCACATCGCTCTATAAAAATCCTTGTCGTGACGACCCGAGCGGAACAGGCGCGGGGTTTTGCCAATTATTTCGTCGAACGCATAGCCGGTTTCTTCAACAAGCGCCTGGTTGACACGGATAATCACACTGTTCGCGTCGGTGATCATCAAACTTTCGTGCGTCTCGAAAGCGGTGGCGGCGATGCGAAGTTCGGCATCGACGCGCTTGCGTTCGGTGATGTCGCGCGCAATGCCCAGTACGCCAATCAGCCCACCCTGCGCGTCATACATCGGCGTCTTGATGGTTTCGAATTGACCACAATAGCCGCCGATAGCAAACGTGAGTTGCTCTTCGTTTACACAACTGGTCCTGGCTTCCATTGCGGCCCTGTCATTTTTCCGGAAAAAATCGGCCAGCGCCTTATCCACGAAGTCGTAATCTGTTTTACCAGCAATCTCCTGTTCAGAATGCCCGTATAATTTTTCGAACCTGGGGTTGCAACTGAGGTATACCCCGTCGGGATCCTTGAGCCATACAAGATCCGGAATCGTGCTCACCAAAGATTTAAGCATCCCCCTTTCATGCGACAAGGTTCTCTGACTGTCAATCAACGCGGCCTGGGTCAACACCAACTCATCGCGCTCTTTCATCAGACTGGACTGTCTGATCATAGCCAGCAGCACAACAATCACTGCGCCCGAGTCAGTGGTAGCCTGAACAAAAAATGGCAGATCAGCGAGCGTGTGAGACAGCACAACCGAGAGCGAGGCGATGACGACCGTCACCAGGGGAAGCAGGCGCAAGATGGATTCACAACGTCTATCCCATTGAGTATCCTCGTTTATTTCGATCTTCCAGCGTGTCAGGGAATAAGCGATCAACAGTACCGCAACGGAAAAAACGGGATTAAACCAGGCTCCGTCAATCTCGACGCCATCCAGCGCAAGGAAATTCCAGTTCATCCAACTCATACCGGTAAGAATAAGTCCTACCGTAAATAGAATCAGGCCAATATTCAGACGCAAACGAAGCAAGGGAATCATACTCAGCGCGGTGATGGCTGCTGCCAGCAGCGTGATTGGATAAGCAACCAGCACCAACATGGGCAACCATGCTGTATCGCCACGCTTGGGCAGATAAAGTGTCAGTACCAGGGTCAGCATCGCCACCGTCAGTGTTACAGCATCCAGCCAGATCGTCCTTCTTTGAGATTTTGAGGTGTGACTGCCAATTTCCATCATGAGTCCGATGGTGACGCATGGCCCCAGACAAAGATAAAATAAATCCGAAGGCGCAGGAAAATCCTCATATCCGGTCAATGCCTGAATATCCCACAGGATTTGTCCGATTGCATATCCGGTCAGGCCCAGTGCAATCCAGAACAAGCCTTTTAAATCACCAGGGACAGCTTGCCTCGAAATCAGCCAGGCAGAAATTGCTGCGGCAAGCGTGCCGGATGTCCAGTGAAGATTGTCAAAAATGCGTATCCAGGTAGCGTCCTGGGACAATCCAATACCCATAGTGCCAATCAATACTCCGATGGCACCCGCCACCAGGACCATATTGTCCCGACTGAATTTTGTGGTCAGTTTTAGTCGCATTTCAAAATACCTTGCCTTGAGCAATCTGCCAGCGGGTTTGGCCGACATCTTTGCACTTCCTGCTACGGACAGGAAGTGCAGTTCGGCCCCCGCATCGCGGTGACCACTCAGCTTGTAGTCGCTGTGAGTTAGATTGGTGCCGTCAGTAAGCGATTGCCGGCATAGGCTCACAGTATATAAGAATCGCGAGGATCAAAGTTTGCATTTGCCTCCCGATAGCTGGGTTCGGCATTTATCTGTCTTTCCGGTTACTAACGGTCGCCACATGCTACTCCGTGACGATGCTGCTGACGTAGCGCATTGGCCTACAGATGGGCTCTGTTTGTCCGTATTTGAACAGCTAAACCAGCCTGTCATCCGGCTCCAGAAAACAGACCCTGTTACGCCCCCCGTCCTTCGCCTGATACATCGCCATGTCCGCCCATTTGAGCACATCCTCCACACTAATCTCGTGGTTGATAAACACCACCACACCGATGCTGGAGGTGCAGCGGTGCTCCACCGAAATTTCTACATCACCGCTCGGCTGGCCTTTCATGCAATAAGTCTGCGCCAGGGAAACACGAATTTTTTCCGCCACAGTATTCGCCTGTGCAATAGATTCAGCCTTATTGCTATCGAGTTCACTCAGCAGAACCACAAATTCATCACCTCCAAACCGCGCCACCGTATCCGTCTCGCGCAGACAACGGGTGATGCGATTCCCCACTTCGACCAGAAGTACGTCCCCCATCGAATGGCCGTGCTGATCATTGAGCGGCTTGAAATTATCAAGGTCTAGGAACATCAGCGCACCATAACGACCACTGCGTTTGCTCACCGCCATTGCCTGATCAAGACGTTCATTCAACAGACGCCGGTTGGGCAAGTGGGTCAGGGGATCATAAAAGGCGAGTTGGCGGATTTTTTCCTCGGCCAACTTATGCTCGGTGATGTCGCGAAAAATGCCAATGGCATTCCATTTCCCGTTGATTTGCAAAGCAGAAATAGTGACTTCAACCGGAAAGACTACTCCACCTTTGCGCAATGCGCTGAGCTCAAGCGTTTTCCCGATAACGTGACCATTGCCGGTTTTCTGGAAAGACCGAAAACCATGTTCGAATTGCGCGGCAACTTCCGCTGGCGCGAGCAGCGGATGCATTTCCTGGCCAAGAGCCTCTTGCACGGAATAGCCAAACATACGTTCAGCGGCCGGATTCCAGAATGAAATGCATTTGTCGGGCCCCATCATGATGATGGCATCATATGCGGATTCGGAAATCTTGCGGAATTTCTCCTCTGATTCAGCAACCACCTGTGCCTCAGCCAGTCGCCGTGCGGATTGCTTGCTTACGGTGATATCGCGCACCGTTGCCTGTACAAAGACTTCCTCACCCAGCTGCATGCGGGTCAGCAGCACATCGGCATCAAATAGTTGGCCACTGAGCTTCTGGTGTCGCCATTCAAAGAAGTTGGAGCCTTGCTCCAATGCGATTCCTATCATTTCAGGCGCTTTTTCACTCGAAGGACGTCCGTCTGGTTGAAATTCCGGCGAAATATCCCATGGCCCCAGTGCGGTAAATTCAGCCACGCTGGCTGCACCGAACAGTTTTAAGGTCGCTTCGTTCGCATCGGTGAATTTCCATGACGGTGGTGCCAGGGTCATCAGCGCATCGCGTGAGCTCTCATACAGCATCCTGTATTTTAATGCGCTGACTCGCTGCAACGCCTCCACCTGTTTACGTTCGGAAATATCGCTGATCGCGATGCGTATCGATGGCCCGTCCTCACCGGACGGCATATACAGGCAATCCAGATGAGCGATAAAAGTGGAATGATCACGACGCTGGATTGGTAGCTCGCAATGATGACGCTGCTTGCATTTAAACGCATCAATTAAACAGTGACGCCACTGATCGCCCGCTTCTGCAGCGAAAAATCTTGAAAAAGGATAGTTGAGCAACGTGTTGCGCTCTGCTCCGAGCAGGTCGGCGCCGGTCAGATTGATTGCGGTGATGAGACCATGCTCGTTGAGCGTGAGATAAGCGATGGGTGAAAAATCATAAAGATCAAGGTAACGGTCACGCGTCACCTCCAGATCAAGCTGAATCTGACGCAGGTTTTCGTTCTGCATCTGCAGTTCAATCTGATGCACCTGCAGCTCATGTAACAGCTCCTCATTCGAGGCGGAACTAGTCGGCATTGAAGATTGCGAAATTAAAGCTTCAGCATGTACACGTAACGGTTTTTGTTTGTCGCTCATATGTACTCCTCCACTTATCTTTAACCATCCGAAAAGACTGACCAGATAGCTGATGCTCCGAAATTTTGTATTATGAGGGGCGTGAAATTGCGCGCTGTTACACGCCACGAACAACCGCTATCGGCGCTTTGCCGGCAACTGATGATACACCGAGACAACCGACCGTTCGCAAATCGAATTCGTGAGGCTCTCGATTATTACAGCGGGCTCATCATGCAAAATCTACGTCAGCAGCGGCATTGATGCATTTTTACTGCTCCGCCATCCAGCGCTCAAACCAGTCAGTCAACGCACGGCTCTCCCCCAGGCGTGAGAGGCGCTGGTCGATGGCATCGTGATTGCCCCACACCACGTCGGGCAAGGCACCCTCGGCCACCTGCACTTCGATGTCGCGACAATAAAGCCCCAGGTCGCGCTGCACGTAGAAGCCGTAGGTACGGCATGCGACCGGGCGTCTGGAATAGACAGGGCAGGTTCCGCTCGAGCGATCAAGCAGCGGGCAGGTGTACGGCTGCTGTGTCGATGAGGCCATGTTGCTGCGGATTTCAAGTAGCCGTTCCGGCGCCAGCTCTTGCAGTCCCTCGCGCAGCAAGTCCCATTCTGCGGGGGTCAGCTGAGGCATGCGGGCGAGCCGTTTGCAGCAGCTATCGCAGCCCTTGCCGCACAGCCAGTCTGCATGATCTGCCAGGATGTTCTGGACGCGCAGATCTATATCGATATGGAGTTGGGCCAGCATATTTTTCACCTGGATTTACAGAGCCGGAAGATTCGTTCAGAACACAGAATGCAAAAGGCCCGGAACTCGCGTTCCGGGCCTTTATCAACAACTCAAGCGCTAATTAAGCAGCCTGGATGTTAGAAGCTTGCTTGCCCTTTGGGCCTTGCGTAACTTCGAAGCTAACTTTTTGGCCTTCTTGAAGGGTTTTGAAACCGTTCATGTTGATTGCCGAAAAGTGTGCAAACAGATCTTCGCTGCCATCATCAGGAGTGACGAAACCGAAACCTTTTGCATCATTGAACCATTTAACTGTACCAGTTGCCATGTGACTACTTCCTTTTTTAAAAAACGGGAAAAACTCCCGCAAAACCATTTGATCTAAGGTTGCACATGGTAAAACCAGTACTGCAGTGACTTTGAATCAAACACGAAGGCTACTTTATACGCGAACTTTAAAAACGTATCAAGCAAAATCTTAAAAGCAGGATTCAGGATTCAGGATTCAGAAAAACCACTGAACCGCCTTTGACCTTCCATGCATCCCGAATCCTTGATCCTGCTTCCTGCATTTATCGCACACAGTCCACAAAATAGCGCTTCACGCCATCCACTTCCTCCGCGACCAGGCCATGAATATCGGTCTCAAAACCCGGCAATTTCTGACTGAAATCACGTGCAAATTTCAGATAATCAACGATGGTCTTGTTGAATATCTCGCCCGGGATCAGCAGCGGAATACCCGGCGGATAGGGTGTCAACAATACGGCGGTGATGCGCCCTTCCAGATCATCTATTTCCACGCGATCGATCTCATCGTGCGCCATTCTGGCGAATGCCTCTGACGGCTTCATCGCTGGCTGCATGTCGGACAGATACATCTCAGTCGTCATACGCGCCACGTTATGCACATTATAGGCATCGTGTATCTGCTGGCACAGATCACGCAAGCCCACGCGCTCATAACGCGGATACTTCACCGCGAACTCCGGCAGAATGCGCCAGATCGGCGCGTTCTTGTCGTAGTCATCCTTGAACTGCTGCAACGCGGTCAACAGCGTGTTCCAGCGCCCCTTGGTGATGCCGATGGTAAACATGATGAAGAACGAATACAAACCGCATTTCTCGACGATCACGCCGTGTTCAGCCAGATACTTGGTCACCATAGAAGCGGGAATACCGCTGTCGGAAAAATCGCCGTCCACATCCAACCCCGGCGTGATGATGGTAGCCTTGATCGGATCGAGCATATTGAAACCTTCGGCCAGATCGCCGAAACCGTGCCACTTGTCCGAAGGCTTGAGCACCCAATCTTCGCGCGAGCCCACGCCTTCCTCGG
>JAURZN010000035.1 GCA_030653355.1 Gallionella sp.
CCCCTGCTCATGGCGCGTCGCGCCCTGTGTCCGGTGTGGGTAGGCAGAGATCGCGTCGCCACGGCCAGGCTGGCGCTGCAGGCGCATCCGCAATGCGATGTCGTGCTGTGTGATGACGGCTTGCAGCATTACCGCTTGCAGCGCGATATGGAAATCGCCGTCATTGACGGCGTGCGCCGCGTCGGCAATGGCCATCTGCTTCCCGCTGGCCCCCTGCGCGAACCGCTGTCGCGCCTGAAAACAGTGGATGCGGTAGTGGTAAATGGCGGCCATGCCGATTCGGGTCAACATACCATGCAGTTGTCCGGAACCGTTTTCCGCAATCTGCTGGCCCCTGAAAAAACAGCACTGGCCGACGACTTTCAGGGAATGCGCCTGCATGCGCTGGCTGGCATCGGCCACCCACAACGCTTCTTCGCTCATCTAAAATCGCTGGGACTGACGGTGATCGCGCATGCATTTCCCGATCATTACCCCTACTCTGCTGACGATTTGCTGTTCACCGATTGCGATGCGTTACTCCTTACCGAAAAAGATGCGGTAAAATGCGCGGCCTATGCGGATGAAAAATTCTGGGTTCTGCGCGTAGATGCTCAAATTGACCCGGCCCTGATTACCCAACTACTGCGAAAGATTGCCACTCATGGACGCAAAACTGCTTGATATTCTTGTTTGCCCATTATGCAAATCCCCGCTGATTTATCACAAAACCGAGCAGGAATTGATCTGCCGTGCAGACCGTCTGGCTTTTAAAATTGCCGATGACATCCCGGTCATGCTGGCCGACGAAGCGCGCAAACTGACAGCCGAGGAAGCCGAAAAACTCTGATGGTCGCGTTTAACGTCGTCATCCCGGCACGGCACGCCTCCACCCGTCTGCCCGGCAAACCTCTGCTGCACATCGCAGGCAAGCCCATGGTGGTCCGTGTTGCCGAACAGGCCGCCAGCAGTGGCGCGCAGCAAATCTGGATTGCCACCGACCATCATGCGATTGCCAACGTCGTGCATGAGCATGGCTACAAAGCCTGTTTGACACGCGACAGCCATGTCAGCGGCACCGACCGCATCGCCGAGGTGGTCGAACAGCAAGACTGGCCGGACGACACCATCGTGGTCAACGTGCAGGGCGACGAACCGCTGATCCCGCCGGAACTGATCCGCGCCGTGGCTCAGCATCTGCACGACCACCCTGAATGTGCGATTGCCACCGCCTGCCATGCGCTGCACGACGAAGCGTCGATGCGCAATCCCAACATCGTCAAGACCGTGCTGGACAAGCATGGCAATGCGCTGTACTTTAGCCGTGCCCCGATTCCCTACCCGCGCGATGCCTATGCAGCGGGTGAAAATTTACCCGTTGGGCTGCCGGTGCTGCGCCACATAGGCCTATATGCCTATCGTGCCAGCTTCCTGCGCGCTTACGGGCAACTGACACCAGCGGCCATCGAACAATTTGAGGCGCTTGAACAATTGCGCGCGCTTTATCATGGCTACAAAATCGGCGTCGTCATTGCCGACAGCGCACCGCCTGGCGGCGTGGACACGGCAGAAGATTTACAGGCGGCAAGAGTAACCTTTGAAAGAACAGTGAATAGTCAGTGGTGAGTGGCGACAAAACCCACACCACTTACCACTCACCACTCACCACTCACCAAGAGAGGAATCACCATGAAAATCATATTACTGGGCGGACCGGGCGCAGGCAAAGGGACACAGGCCAATTACATCCACGAAAAATTCAATATTCCGCAAATTTCTACCGGCGACATGCTGCGCGCGGCAATCAAGGCGGGCACCCCGCTGGGCCTGGCAGCCAAATCGGTCATCGATGCGGGCAACCTGATCTCCGACGACATCATCATCAACCTGGTAAAAGAGCGCATCAAAGACGCAGACTGCACCGGCGGTTTCCTGTTTGATGGTTTCCCCCGCACCATTCCGCAGGCACAAGCGATGAAGGACGCAGGCATCGCTATAGATTATGTGCTGGAAATTGACGTTGCAGATAGCGAAATAATCAAACGCATGAGCGGTCGACGCGTACATCCGGCCTCCGGCCGTACCTATCACACCGTATTCAACCCCCC
>JAURZN010000039.1 GCA_030653355.1 Gallionella sp.
AAATCCAAAGACTGGTAGAATAGCCGAACACAAAGCAAAATTCATCACTCATGAGAAATATCCAGAATAAAAAAGCATTTCACGAATACTTCATCGAAGATAAATATGAAGCCGGCATCATGCTGGAAGGCTGGGAAGTCAAGGCCATCCGCGCCGGGCGTGCACAGCTCAAGGAAGCCTATGTCAACATAAAAGGGGGCGAGCTCTTCCTGTTCGGCTCGCATATCAGCCCGCTACTTAACGCGTCCACCCATATCCACCCCGATCCGGTGCGCACCCGCAAACTGTTGCTGCATGCAGCCGAGATCGAGAAAATCAGCAACAAGGTGCAACGCGCAGGCTATACCGTGATGCCACTGGACATGCATTACAAGGGCGGCAGAGTCAAACTGACCATAGGCCTCGCCAAGGGCAAGAAACTCCATGACAAGCGCGCCACGGAGAAGGAGAAAGACTCGAAACGCGAAGCCGCCCAGGCCATGAAAAAAGAGCGTCGCTAGGAGCAACTCATGAATCACACACAAACGGCTTGCCTCGCAGGCGGCTGCTTCTGGGGCATAGAAGAATTGATACGGCAAATACCCGGCGTGCTGGAGACTGAGGTGGGCTACACCGGCGGCAACATACCGGACGCGTTGTATGAACAAGTCAAGACCGGGCGCACCGGCCATGCGGAATCGCTCAGAATCGTGTTCGACCCCTCGCAGCTTGACTATCGCCATCTGCTGTTCGAGTTTTTCCGCATGCACAACCCGACCACGCGCAACCGGCAAGGTAACGACGTCGGCACGCAATACCGCTCGGCAATTTTTTATCTCGACGAAGAACAGCAGCGCATCGCGCAGGATGTCATCAGGACTATAGACGCCTCAGGCGATTGGCAGGCTAAAATCGTCACCGAAGTCATGCCATTCAGTGAGTTCTTCCGTGCCGAGGAATACCATCAGAAATATCTGATCAAGCACCGTGGCGGCTATACCTGTCACCGCGTCCGGCATCTCGATCTGGGCGAAGTAAAATAATTTTACATTATCAGCGCCACTTCAATGCATTAGCCTCTCAAAGCCATCGTTGGCACTCACTGAGGAGATAGACATGTACAGTAAATTACGCAGTTTAGCCGTTATTTTGGCCTTGACTCTGTTCGCGCCGCTGGCGCTGGCCTGCTCCATCACCGCGTCAGGGAAATGCGGCGGAGATGAATGCGCATCCGGCGAATCGTGCAAAAAAACCGACGAATTCACCTGCAAATGCGTCAAGGATAAGCCCGAAACTGATAAGGTGAAAAAACCGACCGAAAAACCGGCAGCCGAACCCGGCAAAAAATAATCCTGCGCCCCCGGACATTGTCCGGGGAACCCTGCCGCGCTTCCAGTCAGTGCTCCTTGCCGTCCACTCTCGGTTGTAGCAAGAAGGGAATGTAACGCCATCCCAGTACCCCGAAGCAGACAAACCAGCAGGCAGCGGCGAGGAATATCCAGCGCGTATAGTCGGCCGGATCGAACAAGGGCGCGACGATGCGCAGCACGAAGGCCAGCATCATCACCCACAGTGCAAACTTGTCCAGCCCGTCAAATTCCACCTTCCTGCCGGTATGCCCCTTGCTTATCCTGATCAGCATGCCGGGAATAATCAGCCCCATCGCCCCGAAGGTGAACACATGCATGGACATCGAGACCGGCCACTCATAATGCAGGGTCAGCCTCAAAAACTCGATCAGCAGTTGTCCGACTATCGCCAGATAACCTATGTACATGATGGCGATATCGAGACGTTGCATTGCCAGTTGCGGTTTCCAGTAAACAAAACGCACCATCAGCAACAGCACAAGCACCAAGGCGATACCACCGGCCAGAACAGGCGGCATGAAGCTGGCGAATACCAGAGACAAGCCGAGCAGCTTGATGACGGTGTTAAGCCTGACATTGCGCAAGATTTCAAGCTGAAATGCCTCCTTCATGAACGGAAACAGGGTGCGTTCCAGCATCACCAGAAAGGCCACCCGGAACAGCCCCAGCGCCATGCTCGAACCATGTTCAAAGTAATCGGCATTCAGCATCAGGTTCTTGCTTATCAGAAACGTCGGCAGTATCAGCAGGAAAAAGTAATTGTCGCGATAGATATCCTTGTCGCGATTGCGCAACAGCGTCCACAACAGCATCGCGATGATAGAGCCCAGAAACAGATTATTTGAAGTCAAAAAAAGCAAATAAGGCCAACTCCCTTCAAACCACATGCCGACCCGCTCGAACAGCCACGCGGCGGTAAGGAACATCAGTGCGTAACCCCAATGGCCGCGTACCCTGACCCAATTCTTGGTCGCGGTCAGCAGAAAGCCGCCCAGCACCGCCCAGCCGAAACCGAAAAACATTTCATGCGCGTGCCACTGCACCATGGAAAAAGAAGTCAACGGTGCGGAAACCGTACCGGAATAAATCAGCGCCCACAGCACGGGCAGCGCCAGACCAGACAAACATGCCAATGCAAAAAACGGGCGAAAACCCACCAGCCATACAGGATGAGAGGAGAGTTTCATATTCCCTCCCGACTGCTTAATGCCAACCCTTGCAAAAAATTCTCCGGCACGACAACCACTCTCTTTCTTAATAGCGCATATGCGCGGTTAAACATTCATCCAGGCCGCTCAAGACACGCAAGCGTTTAAACACGGCTGACGACAAAGACAGCCGGGTCGTCACCATGCTCCAGCAAGATGCGCCTTACCCGTTCCTGCCAAAGCTGCCGGAACTCTGCTATTTCTGTCTGGCTTGCGCTACCGGACAGGCAAGCCGCCATCAACGCAGACAAGCGCGGCGCGGCCGGAACGAGTTGTAAATTAAAGGCCAGCTCTACCGCCTGACCGGTATCGAGCCGGGTATAGCGGATTTCTCCTTGTATGTCCTGAGTAAAGAATAGTCGCTCACGCCTGTCGAAACGACCGCCCAATCCCTTGAAACCATTATCTGACATCGCACCTGTCAGCATACTGACCACATTCGCGATCACACCCGTGACACCACTGGTATTGCCCAGCCTGAACGCCACCCTGATATCGCCGCGCACCGGCATGGTGTCCGGATAAAGCAAGGCGAGCGCCTTGTAAGTAGACCAGTAGGCAGCAGCGACTGTAGGGCAGGAATGTCCGGCCAGACGTACCGCATCCAGATAGCCGTACTGCAATATCCCCTCCTCCGTTGCGCCGAGAAATTCAGCCAGGGGATCATGCAAATTGATCTTGGGCACAGCATCAAAAAAATCCGGATAATTCATCTGTTAAATCCTGTGGTTTATTGACCGGCGGCCAGCAACAGCCGGACATCCTGCACCAGCAGATCGACTTTCTGCCCATAACGTGAAAGCAGGCGGGGGTTTCCCGTCGTGCCTATCAGGAACGTACTGTCGGAGTGAATAAAACTATAGCCACCTTGTTTGTAAGTCTGCTTCTCATAACTGACACCGAACGATTTGGCTGTTTGTCTAGTGGCCTGTTCATCACCGTACAAGCCCAGAAAAGAGTGATGAAAGTCGGGTATATATTTTGCCATTAATTCCGGCCTGTCATTTTCAGGATCGACTGTAACAAACAAAACTTGCACCCTGTTTGCATCGTTGCCCAGCTTCTCCATGACCTGCGCAAGATCAGCCATCGTAGTTGGACATATCAGAGGACAGTGGGTATAGCCAAAAAACAGCAGCACGACCTTTCCCCTGAAATCCGCCAGACTACGCGGTTTGCCATTAAAATCAGTCAGGTGAAAATCAGCCAGCTCCAACGGTGTGGTGACATCGATGGAATTGTAGGGTGGCGGCGACTCCGCGCAGGCGGTTAACAGCGACAAGCACAATACCAAAAATAGTTTACGCATTATTATCTCAACTCCTCATCCATTCTAGTACTCACCCGACATGTAACCACCGCGTTACGCTGCGCAACTCCTTACGCCAAGGACTCATTTTTTCTGCAACGACCCATCCGGCAACAGCAGATACTTTGCACTGTCTGTCTTGTCACCTCGGATAAATTGGTTGACAGTCATTTCACTGCCCTCCTGATCAACGACTATTTCATAGTACTGATAATTCTTGAACACTTCCTCAAAATTCAAAGCCTGCCCGGGCTGCCACGGTTTCCGCCCGGGTTCAAAATCAGCATAATAATATGACGTTCCGGGCGTAAACCCATCTGCGGCCATTGCAAGCGGCAGGCCAAGCAAACAAAGCACTGCGATGGCGCGAGCGACATTCATGCGGTTTCACCGACTCAGAAAGAAAAGTCCATTTCGGCCGTTACATTGCGTCCCGGCAACAGAAAATAGGCATACGCTTTTCTGTTTAACAAATTGTTAATGGCGAGTGATCCTTTCACCATTTTGGAAAACGCATAGCCGAGCTTGCCATTGACCATGGTGTGCGCATCATAGCTGCCCGGCACGCCTTCCACCACGTCAGTATTTTGTGCATTCCAGAAAATATGGCTCACGTAGCGCGCATTCAGCGTGCCAGACCACGCGCCCAGCTGTGCTGTCAATCCTAGGCCAATGATGTTTCTGGGGGAATCGGTCAGGCGTTTACCTACGCTCAGGGGATCGGCTACATTTTCCAGCATTCTTGAATTGACATAAGCGTAATTGCCATCCAATGCCAGCCAATTCACCAGTTTTGTCGTCGCAGCCAATTCGACCCCGTTTACTTTTGCCTTGCCTGCGTTAATGCGCAGCGAATTGGTCGGGCTGACCTGCATCAGATAGATCAGATTACTCAGCTGCGTATCATAGTAGGTGGCGGTAACTTTGGTGTTTTCAGTAAAGTTATATTCACCGCCCACCTCCCATGTTGTGCCGCGTTCAGGCTGGAGATTAGGGTCACCTGCCGTCGTTCTGCCTCTGCTGGTGGTTGAGGTGAACATATCCTGATTGGTCGGCGTGCGGAAAGACTGGCCATATGAGGCGCGCAGTACCGCCATTTCTGTCGGCTTGTACACCGCAGACAGTTTTGGACTGAAAGCCGAAGCGCTGCGCGTCGGGTAAAGTATGCTGCTGGCTGGTGCGGTGACAAAATTGTCACCTGTGGCTTGCCAGCTATCCCATCGCCCCCCCAGATAAACCTTCAGTTTATCCGTTGCGCTGAATTCATCCTGAGCAAAAATGGAAGTCGTGGTTGAATTGGCATGATAACCACTGTTAACAGTGGTCTTGGAACCGGGGTCACGCCAGTTTGCCAGCCCGTAAATTTGCTGATTGACCGAGTCTTTATGAAGCCCCAATCCGGCTACCAAAAAATGGTTGTTGTTGACTGGAAAACTCAATTGAACCGTGCCATCGATGCCATCGTTCGGTGTATCTGACAGTGTGCCTGCACCACTGTTCCAGTTAGCAGTAGGGCTTGCCAGCGAAAAGCTATACTTGCGTTCGATTTTAG
This sequence comes from Gallionella sp., assembly GCA_030653355.1. GTDB lineage: Bacteria > Pseudomonadota > Gammaproteobacteria > Burkholderiales > Gallionellaceae > Gallionella. The sequence continues at coordinate 5,419 of JAURZN010000039.1, forward strand.
CCAGATCAACTTTCAGCAAATAGTCATTACCAATCGTACCGTCGAAGCCAGCAAAATAGCGTGTCGTCGCCTCATGCAGGGGTAAAAATGAAAAAAGCGTGAAATCATAATTGGTCAGGAGCACTTTCTGACCGTTGACAATGAGATTGCCAGCCGAAACAGGCGCGCCGGTAGCAGCATTTCTGAGGTAGGTATTAAACTGCGTGTATCCCAATTTGGTTTGCTGATAATTGACCCCGCTATACAGTTTATTGCTGGCATTGAGATCATAAGAGAGTTTGGCTGTGGCATTGGTGGCGTTCCACGGTGTAGCGCCCATATCACCGACCAGATAGGTCGGTGCCCCCTCCCGGGTGGTGATAGCCTGTGCGCCGGTGACCGGGATGACGCCTACGCCCGCTACCGGAGCCTTGACGACAAAATCATTCACATAACTGTCACGATTCTGATAACCGAGCCCACCCACAAATCCCAAGCCGTTATCCATTTTGTCGCGAAAATAAAGGCTGGCATCCTCGCCACTGGCATCACTCCAACCCTTCTTTATTTTAGCGGTGAACTCGCGTCTGTCCGCGTTCTTGCTGATGATATTAACGACCCCGCCGATCGCATTGCTGCCATACAGCGAAGAAAATGCGCCGGGCACGATCTCGACACGTGCAATGTCTTCGACAAAGGGCACACGCCAATTCACCTTGCCTGAACTGGCATCCTGGATAGGCTGCCCGTCCAGCAATATAAGTATTCTGGTTTGATCGATCCCGCGCAATGACATACCGCTGGTGCCTACGGTACCCTGCGACTGTCCCAGTGCGCCACCGCGCAAATACAGACTAGGCACTTGATCCAGCACATCGCCGAGCCGTGAGGCATTTTTTGCTTCGATGTTTCTGGCATCAACGACGCTTACAGCTGCAGGTACATTGGAAAGTGTGGCATTTATTCGAGTGGCAGTCACCACGACATCGTCCAACTCCGGGGAGTCAACACTTTCCGCTGCATCCGCCACGGCAATCAGGCCAAAAATACTTCCTGCCGCAAACAGCAGCCGCCTTTTGTTTGATTGAGTTTTCATCGCACGCCTCCGTCTATTTATAGCTAAAAAAAAGGGCGGGTGTGACCCGCCCTCCTAACACACTTTCTTCTATTTGCGCTCCCATTCATCCATCATTTCTGCGACGTTCACAGAAACGATGAAATCAGGGATTTGCAAAGATTTTAGTAGATGTCATGCATCGTATTGTAGAGGTTAAAGTGCCCGGTAGGCGTAATCATTTTGGGTCCCTTGATTACTTTTTTCAGCTTGCGAGTCTTGTCGTCAACCACCACCATGGCGGAATTCTTGTCCGCAGCATTCCAGACTGCAAACCAGACTTCGTCACCCGCCTTGTTGTATTCCGGTTGAACAACACGCTTGGAACCTTCACCCAAGTCTGCCCAGTCGGCAATCGGCAATACCGTTACGCCCTTCTCAAGATTGTTGATGTCAAGCACGCCGATCGACTGATAGACCTTTGCATCCGGATTGAGCGGCGCATCAACCCACAAATTGGTTGACTTGGGGTGGCTCTTGATGAACAACGATCCCGTACCGTGACCCTTCAAGGTTCTTACCACTTTCCAGGCGTTCTTTTTATGCTTGACCGGATCCGTACCGATTACCGAGATGGTGTCATCACCCAGGTGACTGGTCGCCCAAACCGGCCCGAATTTCGGATCGATGAAGTTTGCGCCGCGTCCCGGATGCGGTACCTTGCCCACGTCAATTGTTGCAGCCAGCTTATTCTCCTTGATGTCAATGACTGCGATCTTGTTGGAAGCATTGGCTGCATCCATGAAGTAGCGTTTGGTCGACTCGAAGCCGCCGTCATGAAGGAAGCGCGGCGTATCAATCGTCGTTGTTTTCAGATTGTTCAGATCCGAATAATCAACAATGATTACCTTACCTGTTTCCTTGACGTTGACCATGAACTCGGGCTTGTAATGCGACGCTACGATTGCCGCAACACGCGCTTCCCGAACGAACTCGTTGGTCTCGGAGGCGATACCGCTGGTAGAAACGACTTTCAACGGCTTCAACGTATCACCTTCATGGAGCACATACTGGGGTGGCCAATAAGTACCGGAAATCGCATACTTGTCTTCCCAGCCCTTGAACTTGGAGGTTTCCACCGAACGAGCCTCTACGCCTGTTCTGACTTCAGCCACGACATTCGGCACCTTGGCCCACAAGTCGATCAGACTGAGCTTGGAATCGCGGCCGGTTACGTACAGATAACGCCCTGATGCGGAGTAGCGGGAAATATGAACCGCGTAGCCAGTATTGAGGGTGGTAATGATTTCCTTGGTATCTCCGTCGATTATCGCCACTTTGCCGTCATCGCGCAGTGTGGTGGAGAAGATGTTATCCAGATTGATGTTGTTCATCTTCTTGGTAGGCCTGTCCTTCACCGCCACAAAGACCTTCCAGGTGGCTTCGATGTCCTTCAAGCCCATCTCAGGCGGAGCAACCGGCGTTTGTTGCAGATAGCGCGCCATCAGGTCAACCTCCTTCTCGGTCAGCTCGCCGCCGGTCTGGAAGCCGGGCATACCGCCAGGCGAACCATAACCGATAAATGCCTTCAGGTACTCGGTACCCTTGGCTATAGTGACATCAGGAGTCAGTTTTTTACCGGTTGCCCCCTTGCGCAATACGCCGTGACAACCCGCGCAACGCTCAAAATATATCTGGTTTGCCTTGGTCGTTTCTTCCGCAGTGATTGCTGGTGCACCCGCCTCTGCCGCATATACATTACTAATGAGCAGCGGTAGTGCTGCCAGGACTGCGAATGCCACCAATTTGTCTTTATAACTCTTTTTCATGAAATATCTCCCCAATTATAACTATCAAAAAGCTAACTACTTAAGTGAAGACTCTGGAAGAGCCTTAATAGCTTCGCCGGTTATTGAAAAAACACAAACACTACAAGTACTTCAAGAACAAAAACTGACTACTGAAAAATTTTACTGCGGTAGTACAAATAAAATTACTTAGCCAGACCCAAAATAAAAGCAACAATCTCACTTACTTCTGCATCAGTAATCTTGGATGTGGCTGGCATAGGCATAGGACCCCACACACCGCGCCCCCCCTTAACGATAACGGTACCCAGCTTTTCTGCTGCGCCCGCATCGCCCTTGTATTTGTCGGCCACGTCCTGCCAGCCCGGTCCGACTACTTTTTTATCTATTGCATGACAGCTGGTACAATTATTCTTCTTGGCCACATCCGGCATATCTGCCGCAATTGAAACGCCAGCCATCATTAAACCCATTGCTGCAATAATACTTGCGATCATTGTTTTCATAATTCCTCCATTTAGTTATTTCTGCAATGCAAAGCGAGGGAACTACTCAGTACAAAGTAAGCTGCATCAACAACACTGCAAAGTCACTATGCCTACATGTACTCACATCCTTTAGGTTTATTTTCAATTTAATACATGCATCGATGATGCATGTTCATAATACTGAACCAATAGTTGCGGATTATCAAGCGATAATTTAAATTTTTAGTAGAAAGCTAAAATCTGGCTAATGCAGCAAACAGTGGGAATGAATAAAACCGACTCACGCCGGTTTTTAAACAATATCCCCTTTATTTGGCCAGACCCCGAATGAAAGTAACAATTTCCTTCACTTCCGCATCAGTAATTTTGGGTGTGGCTGGCATAGGCACAGGACCCCATACACCACCGCCCCCCTTGACTATCTTGGTGCTCAACTTCGCTGTTGCGCTCGGGTCTACCTTGTATTTGTCAGCAACAGCTTGCCAGGACGGGCCCACCACCTTTTTATCAATTTTGTGACAATTAGTGCAGCCATTTTTTTTTGCTGACTTTGGCATATCAACTGCCATCGCGCCGCCTGCAATCATCAATGCCGTCGCAGCAACCATACTCAACATCATAGCTTTCATGTTTCCTCCTGATGGGTAAAAGTAGTACTTGATATAAAAACAAGCTTATCCTGTCAGACAGCTAACTTTTATACATAACTGAACACCCTACGACGGGCCGACTACAAATTTAAACCCGATTAAACATGTATCAGAAATGCATGTTTAATATATTGAAGCGGCTATTACAAAATGTCAAGAGGAAATTTTACTCGAATTTGAGGACGTTACCATGGTCTGCACCCTCATCCTGGTGCAGTTCGAGCGCCATGGCAAAAGTGGGCGTCCATGTATGCCACACTACGCTCGCAATGACAGCTTAGGTGAATAAATCAGCATCTACCTAGCAACTCGCAAATTTCTATATTCCAATTAGCTATTTAATATCAACAATAAAGTATTTTACAAGCATATCAAGCACCCCTAGACTGCGCTTCAACACGTTGTGTTGAACCATCCATCCACCTAGCAAAAGGAAGGCAGTCTATGTTCAAGCTAATCAAGAATGGCAATATCGTTTCTGACGTATGGAAAACTCTGACTTTTGCGGAAGGCGATACGCCGCAGAACATCAGGATCCCCGTGGGGCCGGTGCTGGTGCCACTATCGGTATGGAAGGCGCGCCGTGCCGAACTGATACACCGCGAATATGAACATGGCTGGCCACTGGGTGTCTGGCTGGCTGCCGAAG
>JAURZN010000051.1 GCA_030653355.1 Gallionella sp.
ATGCGATTGCGTGTCATGCAAGCCTGAAAGAGGTCTATCGTGAGTTACTTAAAAAAGACATTAGAATTTGGTAAGAATCAGCTTACGCTTGAAACGGGCGAGATCGCGCGTCAGGCGAGCGGTGCGGTTCTGGTTAGTTTGGATGATACCGTGGTGCTGGTCACTGTGGTGGGTCGTAAAAACGCCAAGCCTGAGCAGGATTTCTTCCCGCTTACCGTTGATTATATGGAAAAGACCTATGCTGCCGGCAAGATCCCGGGCAGCTTCTTCAAGCGCGAAGGCCGTCCTAGTGAAAAGGAAGTGCTGACATCGCGTCTGATCGATCGTCCGCTTCGTCCGCTGTTTCCAGAGAGTTTTTACAATGAGGTGCAAATCGTTGCGACGGTTATGTCCTCGGACAGCGAAATTGATGCTGATATCCCTGCTTTGATCGGTGCATCCGCTGCGTTGGCACTGTCCGGTATTCCTTTCGATGGCCCCATTGGTGCGGCTCGCGTAGGTTATGTTGACGGCCAGTATTTGCTTAACCCGACAGCGACTGAGCTGAAAACATCGCAAATGGATCTGGTCGTCGCCGGTACGGATCGTGCGGTGCTGATGGTTGAGTCAGAAGCGCAGCAATTGTCCGAAGAAGTGATGCTGGGCGCGGTAATGTTCGGTCACGAGCAATTCCAGGTAGTGATTCAGGCTATCAACGAAATGGTTGAAGCAGTAGGCGCGCCGGCTTGGGATTGGGTTGCTCCGGCAAAAGACGAAGCGTTGATCGCTCAGATCGCAGAACTCGCTGAAGCTGATTTGCAACAGGCATATGCGATTCGCTCCAAGCAGGAACGCACCGAAGCACTTTCTGCTATTCATGACAAAGTCATGGCTGCGGTATCCGCTGATATTGAAAAAAATCACGTCAATGAGTTGTTTGGCGCGCTGGAAGCTAAAATTGTACGTGGTCAGATACTCAGTGGTGAGCCGCGTATCGATGGTCGCGATACACGCACCGTTCGTCAAATTACCATACGCAACAGCGTATTGCCCCGCACGCACGGTTCCGCCCTGTTTACGCGTGGCGAGACTCAGGCTGTCGTTGTGGCGACACTGGGCAGCATGCGCGATGCGCAGAAGGTCGATGCGCTGCAAGGAGATTTTTCTGACCGCTTCATGCTGCATTACAACTTCCCTCCGTATGCTACCGGTGAAACAGGCCGCGTAGGTACACCCAAGCGTCGTGAAATCGGTCATGGCCGTCTGGCCAAGCGTGCACTGGTTGCCGTACTGCCGGATGAAGAGGACTTTGGTTACGCGATTCGTATCGTTTCTGAAATCACTGAGTCGAATGGTTCCAGTTCGATGGCTTCCGTGTGTGGCGGTTGCCTGTCCATGCTGGATGCCGGTGTGCCGCTTAAGGCGCATGTTGCGGGTATTGCGATGGGTCTGATCAAGGAAGGCAATCGTTTCGCCGTGCTGACCGATATTCTGGGCGATGAAGATCATCTGGGCGATATGGACTTCAAGGTGGCCGGTTCCGAAACCGGAATTACCGCCTTGCAGATGGATATCAAGATCAACGGCATCACACGCGACATCATGCAGGCTGCATTGAGCCAGGCGCGCGAAGGTCGTTTGCACATCCTCGGTCTGATGACGGAATCACTGGCAGGCGCTCGCAGCGAACTGTCCGAATTCGCACCGCGCATGATCAAGATGAAGATCAATCCTGAGAAAATCCGTGACGTGATCGGCAAGGGCGGCGCTGTTATCCGTGCCCTGACTGAAGAAACCGGCACAACCATCGATATCGATGACGCAGGTAATATCACCATTTCCAGCGTGAACGGCGAAGCGGGTGAGTTGGCCAAGAAACGCATCGAAGATATCGCGATGGACGTAGAAGTGGGCAAAATCTACGAAGGTCCGGTAGTCAAGTTGCTCGATTTCGGCGCGTTGATCAATATCCTGCCGGGCAAGGACGGTTTGTTGCATATTTCCCAGATCGCACACGAGCGAGTAAACAGCGTGGGCGACTACCTGAAAGAAGGTCAGGTAGTGCGTGTCAAGCTGCTGGAAATGGACGACAGAGGCCGCATGAAGCTCTCGATGAAGGCATTGCTGGTTACGCCTGAATCGAACGGCGCTTCTATCGCCGAGTAAACGGTATTTGATGCCAATAAAAAACCCGCTTCGGCGGGTTTTTTATTGGGAGTTAAGTGGTTTGTGTCAGCGCACGAGGTCTGAAAATGGCTTGTTGGCTGAGTCGATATCGACGCAATTTATTTCATGTATGAGCATAGCCAAATCCTCATGCTGGACGTATTTGTTCAGCTCATGAACAGCAGATTTGGTTCATATTGCGGAAGTTCATCTTGATTTGGCTCGAAAGGCAGGAGAGACATTGCAGACGCTCAACGTAAAATTAACCGGCTCCGCGCTTTTGCGGAGTCCGGGTTGAATGACGGGTTAGCCCACTGATTAGTCATCTTTGTCAGCATGGTAGCGACCAGAGCAGTAGTAGCACCTACCTTCCGGCTGTCCGTCTTCGGTTTCCCAGAAGTCGAGTTCACCAATGGTCGTCTGGACTCCACAGATATCACAGGTGGCTGGCAAATCGTCACTCTCCTCATTGCCGCAAAAGGTACAGCGATATCCAGTGTCAGAATCCTCATTGAGAACCAAAGTAGGATTGTCGCAGTTCGGGCAATCCAATCGGACAGGTGGTTCATCGTCGCCAGACGAATAATCACGAGGGTTTGCCTCTTCGACTGCATCGGCCTCGCGAAGGGCATCTCGTCTGCGGAACTCATACTCGTCCGAAAGAATTTGGAATGTTTCCATTGTGCGCGCCGGAATATGAGACTCGATTTCTACATCGCTGTAATCTTCAAGGAACTCGAGTACAGATCGGAAGAGCCTCCCTATGGTGATACGCACCTGCGGGACATCCATTGTAAACCTGTGGTGTTCAATTTCATTTCTCAGGCGTTTTAGCCACTCCAAGTCGGCACGAAACTCCTTTGAGATAGTGTCGGCTGCCTCGTTATTAATGAAGTTCACGGCATCCCAAAGGGTGATGGTCTTGTTTCGGTCTAGCTTTTGACCGAAGGGCTCCTTGTAGATCAACAGTGGATGTTTCTCGGCGATGTGATGCTTGAAAACTAATTCAATGAAGTGCGCCATATGCAAAACGGCGAACTTATATGCCTTGGGTTCTCCCGCATCGCCCTCCTCGAACTTCGCCAGCGCCTCCGCAAGGCTGTCAAGTGCGTTATCAAGGAGATCAAGTTGGTGGGTGCTGGTGGTCATAGCGGGCTAACGTAAATTATGTTCCTGTACTGCCGGCAAGATGTTGAATTGCCAACGCGGCTTTTTCAAGCTTCTTTTGTTCTTCTAGGGCGCGAATCTTGGCGTCTAGAATGATTTCGATCCCGAGCTTAACGACGGGAAATGCTGTGAGGCATTCAGCTTCGGTCAGCTCATGAATAATGATGGAAACTGTCCAATCTTTTGCATCGTGCGACCATGTACCCGAAACAAGAAATACAGTTGGTGTTTCTTGTCGCGGGAACAGACTAGGGTGACCGCGAATAGATGATCGTGTATCCAAGCGTCTTGTGCATATGATGTCTGCCCTGGCGAATGGGAGAAGATGCTATGACTGCCACAATCAGGGCAGTACGCGTCTATCGTGCCCCCGAAGTACTTAATTTTCCATCCATCCGAGTCCTGCCCTTCGGAGAAATTGAATTCCTCGTATAGCGGATACGTGATGTAAAACTGTTCAGGAGTCGGCGGCTTAGCAGCGTGAGTAGTCATAGAGAGACCATATTGTCTGGAGCATAACGTTCAAATTGAGGGGCTGGCCGCACCGAACGTGAACGGAGCCCCGGAAGTTCAAAAAACCACAGGCCGCAAAGAGAACGCTTATCGGCCAGTCCCGCTCGAATGCAGGGTTAGGCATTTTTTACTCTGAATCTTGATCGTAATTGACTCCGTCATCTATATCGCGCAATGCGCGTGCGAGCCACAGCTTCTTTTCGGCTTTTGTCATTTTTACTGGATCAATTGCGATTCCTCGCAGATCGAAAAACTCAACATGTGCCACACGGAATGTTTTATCAATTATGAAAATATTAGGCAGGAAATTTTTAAGCCCAAAACGAACACCCTCGCCGCTTGTGCCATATTTACTATCAATTTGACCCGCAAGGTAATCCCCCCTGAAATTAGTTGCGATTAGAAGTAGAATTTTCTCACTTGGAAATAGAGGAATTTTTACATGAAGTTATCACGCTTTTCAGATAGCCAGATCATCGCAATTCTTAAGCAGGCCGAGGGCGGCAGCCCCG
>JAURZN010000053.1 GCA_030653355.1 Gallionella sp.
TGTTGCTTCCGCTTTCCAGTGTGTTGCTCTACCTTGCTATCGGAAATAGTAAGGCTTTGCTGCCGAACGAACAGCAGGGCGAAGTCGCCGATGGCTTTGGCTCGATACGCTCGGAAGCTGCGTTGCAGGAGCTGGAAGCCAAGATGGTGAAATTGCCGGAAAACCCGGATGGATGGCTGACGCTGGCACGTTCCTATACCGAGTTGCAACGTTTTGATGATGCGGTGCGCGCGTATCAACAACTGGTCGCGCTGGTGCCGGGTGAGGCACAAATCTGGGCCAATGATGCGGATGCCATGGCAATGAGAAACGGACAGTCCTTGCTGGGTGAGCCGACTAAACTGCTAGACAAGGCGCTGGCACTGGATCCGGAAAATACTTCGGCGCTTGCGCTGGCCGGGTCGGCGGGCATGGAGCGCGGGGATTATGCCGCGACCATTACGCATTGGCAAAAGCTGCTCAGTCTGTTGCCGCCCGATTATCCAGATGTTCAGATGATACGCGATGGCATCAATCAGGCACGCGAATTCCTGTCCATGCAAAAAGGTGGCAAGGAAAAACTGGCGAAACTGCCCGCAATGGATGCGCCAGAAAAGGTTGCGGTTAATCCGGCTATGGCAATTACCGGTCGTGTGTCGCTGAGTCCCACAATGTTGGCAAAAGCATCGCCCGATGACTTTGTCTTCATTCTGGCGCGTGCGGCGGAGGGGCCGAAGATGCCGCTCGCCGCGTTACGCAAGCAGGTCAAAGACTTGCCGATGGCATTTACGCTCGATGACAGCATGGCGATGCAGCCACAGATGAAACTCTCCGGTTTCGACAAAGTGGTCGTGTTGGCGCGTGTCTCCAAGTCAGGCGCGCCTGTGGCGCAGCCGGGTGATCTGGAGGGTTCGGCAGGAATCGTCACGCCGGGCAGCAAGGGGCTGAATATCACGATAGACAGCGTCGTCAAGTAATATTGACCCGTTGTTCAAAACGGCATTCATTGTGAAATGGATGCCGTTTTGCATTCGACGGGTATTCAAATTCGACGGTTTGCTATCATGGAGGCCCCGGCGATTTCTCCAAACCACTGCGAACAATGTTAAGTAAACTCAATCCCGTACAACGCGAAGCGGCAATGTATCTCGACGGCCCGCTGCTGGTGCTGGCGGGAGCGGGTAGCGGCAAGACGCGCGTCATTACCCACAAGATTGCTTATCTGGTCGAGGAGTGCGGCTATCAGGCGCGCAACATCGCGGCGATCACCTTCACCAATAAAGCCGCCAACGAAATGCGTGAGCGCGTCGGCACTCTGTTGCAGGGCAAGAATGCCAAGGGACTGGTGGTCAGCACTTTTCACTCGCTGGGCATGAATATAATGCGCGCTGAGGCCAAGCTGCTGGGCTACAAACCTCAGTTTTCGATATTTGATTCCAGCGACACCTTCAAAATTATCGGAGAACTGACCAACTCCGGCGATAAGCAGGAAATCAGGGACGTACAGACACAGCTGTCGAACTGGAAAGCGGCGTTTATCTCGCCGGAGCAGGCAGTGGTCAATGCCGACAGCCTGGAGTTGGAAGCGTATGCGCGTCTATATATGCGCTATCAGGAAACCTTGCGCGCCTACCAGGCGGTGGATTTTGATGACCTGATACACTTGCCGGTGGTGCTGTTTAACCAGCATCCGGAAGCACTGTTGCGCTGGCAGCAGAAACTGCGCTATTTGCTGATAGATGAATATCAGGATACCAACGATTGCCAGTATCAGCTGACACGTTTGCTGGCGGGCAAGCGCGCCGCGTTCACTGCCGTGGGCGACGACGATCAGGCGATTTATGCCTGGCGGGGTGCGAGCGTGGAGAATCTGCACAATCTGCGTCATGACTACAGCAATCTGCGCGTCATAAAGCTGGAACAGAATTACCGTTCGTCGCAGCGCATACTCAAGGTGGCGAATCATTTGATCAATCAGAATACCAAGGTGTTTGAGAAGAATCTGTGGAGCGATCACGGTATCGGTGATCCGATACGCATCTATGCCGCACGTGATGACGAGCACGAGGCCGAGAGCGTGGTAATGAAACTGATTACGCACAAATTCGAGCATCAGACTCATTTTTCAGACTACGCGATTCTGTATCGCAGCAATTATCTGTCACGTGCCTTTGAGGAACAGCTGCGCGCGCAGCGCGTGCCCTATACCGTCAGCGGTGGCACCTCGTTTTTCGACAAACCCGAGATTAAGGACATCACCGCGTATTTGCGTCTGATCGCCAACCCGGACGATGATCCCGCCTTTATCCGCGCTATCACCAGCCCGAAACGCGGCATCGGCAATACCACGCTGGAGAAGCTGGGTAGCTACGCGGGAACGCGCCATATCAGTCTGTACGAAGCGGCGTTCGAGGCACAGCTGGAGCAGTTGCTGCCGCCGCGCCAGTACGAAGACCTGATGGTGTTCTGCCGTTTCATCAGTCGTCTTGAGGACAGGGCGGATGCCGACCCGTGTGCCGAATTGCTCGATGAGTTGTTGCGCGCGATCAATTACGAAACATGGCTGTACGACACGCACGAATCACGGCAGGCCGAGGTCAAGTGGAAGAATGTCGATGATTTCATCGGCTGGCTCAAGCGCAAGGCAGAAGCCGACGAAAAATCGCTGCTCGACATGGTGCAGACCATCGCACTGATCAATATGCTCGAAGGCAAGAATCAGGAGCCGGATGCTGTCTCGCTGTCCACGCTGCATGCCGCCAAGGGTCTGGAATTCCCGCATGTGTTTATCATCGGCGTGGAAGAGGATATTCTGCCGTTTCGCGACAGTGATGAGAAGGGCATAGAAGAAGAGCGCCGACTGATGTATGTCGGCATCACACGCGCCGAGCGCAGCTTGCAGATCAGCTATTGCAACCGCCGTCGTCGCGGCAAGGACTGGGCGCTGTGCGAACCCAGCCGGTTTCTGGAGGAGATGCCGGCCAGTGAACTGATCTATGCCGGTGGCCACGCAGACGCTACGCCGGTGGTGACGAAGGAAGAAGGTATGAGTAAGTTCGCTCAAATAAAAGCGGATTTGAATAAAAAGGCACTGAAATGATGAACGATCAACAGGCAGACTTAAGACAGGCGGCGCTGTTCTGGCTTGCCGAGCCGGATGCGGTACGCAAGGCCGCAGGGGTGCACAGTCTGGCGCAAGCATGGTCTTCAGGGAAAATGCCAGTGGACAGGCTTGCTGTTCTGTCCGAGTCGCAAGCTATACCGGGGCGCCCAGACAAGCCTGAGCTGGTATCGCCGCTTGCAGTCAAACGCCGCGGCATGAACACGGTCGAGGGGCGTGCCGCATTGATTCATGCGCTGGTGCATATCGAATTCAACGCGATCAATCTGGCGTTGGATGCAATCTGGCGCTTTGCCGGAATGCCGTTCGACTATTATGCCGACTGGCTGCAGGTTGCCGATGAGGAAGCTTTGCATTTTACATTGCTGGCAGGGCATCTGCAGACCATGGGTTATGCTTATGGTGACTTCGCCGGACATAGCAGTCTGTGGGAGATGGCAGACAAGACACGGCACGATGTTCTGGCACGCATGGCACTGGTGCCGCGTACTATGGAGGCCAGAGGGCTGGATGCCGTGCCGCCGGTGCGCGCCAAGCTCGCACAGGTGGGAGATAAGGCCGTTGTCGCGATACTGGATATCATTCTGCGCGATGAAATAGGCCATGTTGCCATCGGCAACCGCTGGTACGGATTTCTGTGTGAGCAGCGTGATCTGGAGCCATTGGAGACCTACGCTCGTCTTGCCGTAGAATATGCCGCCCCCGTGCTGCGCGGTCCGTTCAATTTGCCTGCACGGCGTGCGGCTGGATTCAGCGAAGCGGAGTTGTCGGCACTAATAAAGTAGCGTATTTTTATTGTTTTTTCTTTATATTCAATGTATTGTAGCATTGCATTCCGGAATGCATAGACCATTCAGTCTATATTAAATTGTTACCCCCGCTTGTAGAATGAAATTCAAGAAGGTTGATATGTTTTTATTTAAATCAATTGCTTGTTGAATTAATTTGACATCTGTCCATACATTTTTTACCGGGGGATGTTTGTTATGACTAAGGTTTTTCGCTTAAGCAGTAATTCGTTGTTTCCTGTTCGTACCTCTAATCGTAATTGTCCGGTTTGCAAGGCGCCGGATGTCAATCGCGTGAAACGTCGCATTGTTGATCGCTTAATTAGTCCGCTTATCCCGATTAAGCGCTATCACTGCGAGGTTTGTGGCTGGGCGGGCAATCTGAAAATTAACGGTGAGTAATGCAGGACGTATTGCACGCTTTTATATCAACAGTTAACAACGTTATCCGTCGGCTGGCCTAATCCAGATTGTCGCCGTTATTGCTCCCTGCGTTGGGAAACAGTGTTTTACCGGTTTGTTAAGCGGGCGCGGGCGTGGCACAATTGCGGCCTGCACAACGCTCAAATTTCAAATTCATGCTGAGTTACCGCCACGCCTTTCACGCCGGCAATCATGCCGATGTGCTGAAACACTTCATCGAGGTTCAATTGCTGCGCTATCTGGCGCAAAAAGATAAACCGTTCTGGTATATAGACACCCATGCCGGTGCGGGTTGTTATGCGCTGGACAGCGGCTATGCCACGCAGAATGCGGAGTATGAAAGCGGTATTGCGCGCTTGTGGGAACGCGAAGATTTGCCTGAAACACTGGCCGACTATGTGGCGCTGGTGAAGCGTATTAACCCGGATGGGCAGATGAGGCTGTATCCCGGATCGCCGCTGGTGGCATCGGAGCTGTTGCGGGATGGGGATAAAATGCGCCTGTTCGAATTGCACCCGACCGACAGTGAAATTCTGCATGAGAATTTTGCCGGATACGGAACGCAGATTTTGATGCAGACCGCCGATGGTTTCGGTGCACTGAAAGCCTTGCTGCCACCCCCGCCGCGCCGCGCCTTGGTGCTGATCGATCCCCCTTCTGACGACAAACAGGATTACCAGCGCGTGATAACGGCATTGCGCGAGGGCTTGAAGCGTTTTGCCAGCGGTGTTTACGCGGTATGGTATCCGCAGGTGCAGCGCAGTGAGGCGCGTCAGTTGCCGGAACAGCTCAAACATCTACCGGTGAAGAGCTGGCTGCATGTCGCGCTCAGTGTGCAAGGACTCAGCGAAGAGGGGTTCGGTATGCACGGCAGTGGCATGTTCGTGCTCAATCCGCCGTGGAATCTGTATGCTGTATTGCAGCAGGTCATGCCGTATCTGGTCGCACATCTGGGGCAGGACGCAAAGGCCGGGTTTACGCTGGAATATCAGGAAAATTAGCCATGAACTTGTACACTCAATTCGGTTTTAATAATTAAAGCGAGCAAAACGATGACGACATCACATAAATGGAATTTCTTCAGGGCGGGTGGCTTTGATCAGGTGCAGCTTGATACCGGTGCGGATTTGCTCGCGCTCAAGGATCTGAACCAGAAACTGTGGGTCGCACTGAGCTGTCCGACGCGCGGTATCGAATTCGATACCCGCACGCTGGATATGATAGACAGCGATAAGGATGCGCATGTGCGTGCCAATGAAGTGCTGGCGGCCATTGCCTGGGTGGGCGGTTTGCTGAAGCATCCCGATTTGCTGATTCAGGGCGGGGATAGTCTGGCGCTGGATGAGATCGATGACAGCAGCGAAGAGGGAAGACAATTGCATGCCTCCGCATCGCATATTCTCAAGAGTCTGGGCAAGTCGGATGCGGCCGTGATTACGCTGTCAGATATGGCCGACATCGAGCAGTTTGTGGCTTATCAGGAATTTAACGGCGACGGTGTGATAAGCGCGAAGCAGGTTGCTGATGCCCGCTTGTGTGGGCTGATCGAGCTGATAATCAAATGCAGTGGTTCACAGCTGGATATGAGCGGGGAAGCAGGCATTAACGAGGCGATTGCAGAGAAATTCTTCGCTGAGGCCAATGCCTACGCAAACTGGTATGCCACGGGAGAACAGGATGCGGCGGCCTTGTTCATGGGGGATAAAACGGTGGAAGCGGCTGCGGCGTTCCATGCGGCAAACGAAAAGGTGAGCGACTATTTCACGCGTTGCCAGCTGGCCGCTTATGATCTGCGCGCCGCACTGCCATTGAGCCGTTCGGCTGAAGATTATCAGCAACTCGCCGCGCAATGCCTGTCGGCACAGAGTCCGGATGTGGCGAATTTCCCGCTGGCGACGGTGGAGGCGAATAAGTCGCTGCCGCTTGTTTGTGGGATCAATCCGGCTTGGCAGGCTAAGCTGGACAGCTTGCGCGAACAGGTAATTGTGCCGCTGCTGGGCGCAAAGGATACGCTGAGCGCTTCGGAATGGGTTGCGCTGTGCGAAAAATTCGCCGCCTTCGATGCATGGCAGGCCGCCAAACCGGCAACGGGCGTGGAGGCGCTCGGCATCGCACAGCTGCGTGAAATACTGGCGTCTGAACATCAGGCTGATATCGCGGCGCTGATCGCGCAGGACAAGATGGTCGAGGCTGAGGTCAATGCGATTCATGCGGTGGACAGATTGCTGCACTACAACCGCGATCTGTACAAACTGGTTAACAATTTTGTCTCGTTTCGCAATTTCTATACGGGCCGCGAAAAAGCAATCTTTCAAGTGGGTACGCTGTATCTGGACGGGCGTAGCTGCGATCTGGTCGTTAAGGTCGAAGACATTGCCAAGCACGCTGCTTTCGCGACATCCAGCGGCGTATGTCTGGTGTATTGCGAATGCGTGCGCGGCAAGGAAAAGATGAATATCGCCGCTGCGTTTACCTCCGGTGATTCGGACTATCTGCTGGTTGGGCGTAACGGTGTGTTTTATGACCGTAACGGTCTCGACTGGGATGCTAATATTGTGCGCATCATAGATAACCCCATCAGTATCCGTCAGGCGTTCTGGATGCCTTACAAAAAACTGGTCAAGATGGTCAGTGATGGCTTGCAGAAGCTTGCTGCCTCGAAAGCGAATGCCGCAGAAGATAGTATGCTCAAGGCGGTGGAGCAGGGTGGCAAGTCTGCCGTGACGCCTCCGGCCGAGCCTCCCAAGCCTTTCGATGTCGGCAAGTTTGCCGGTATTTTCGCCGCAATCGGTCTGGCGATCGGTGCGATCGGCGGCATCCTGGCTTCGGTCGTGAGTGGTTTGATCAGCCTGAAGTTCTGGCAGATACCGCTGGCGATGATCGGACTGATGTTGCTGATCTCCGGCCCGTCCATTGCGCTGGCCTGGTTCAAACTGAAGAAACGCAGTCTGGCGCCGATACTGGATGCCAACGGCTGGGCGATTAACGCCCGTGCGCGCATCAATATCCCTTTTGGTACTTCGCTAACCTGTCTGGCCGCGTTGCCTGAAGGTGCGAAACGTTCGCTGTATGATCCGTTTGCGGACAAAAAACCAGTGTGGCCGTACTTCACGGTAATCGCACTAATAGTCTGCGTGCTGGCAGGGTTGTGGTATTTCGGCGTGTTCGGGAATATATGAGCAAAGTAGCGCTTGCCCGCTGTCTGGTTGAAACGCTGCCATCCGGTTTGAGCGGACTCTTCAACCCATGGCGGGACCATTGCACGCACGATGCTGCCGAGAATGGTCCGCAGGAGAGGCTGAGCAGGCTGGCGCTGCATCTGGATTGCGATCCCGAATTTATTCTGGCCGGAGAGGCGCCCGGTTACGCGGGGTGCCGCTACAGCGGCATCGCTTTCACCAGCGAACGCTTGCTGGGCGAGGGGGCGATTCCGCGCATTCCGGCCATACAGAACCGGTTGTCAACCCGGCGTCTGCCCTTTTCCGAGCCCTCGGCCACGATAGTCTGGAAAACGCTGTACCGGCTCGGTATTGCCGAACGCACAATACTCTGGAATGCATTGCAGTTGCATCCGCATCGCCCGGATAACCTTTGGTCAAACCGGACACCCACGCCATCCGAAATCAGCCTGGGCGAGCCCGCCTTGCGGGTTCTGCTTGAAGCTTTTCCATTCGCTAAAATTATCGCGGTGGGCAAAAAATCGGAAGGGCTGCTGCACGGGATGGGTATTTCAACCGCAGGTTCGGTGCGGCATCCCGCCAATGGCGGCGCGACTGAGTTCGCCGCAGGCCTGGAGGCGCTGATGTGAGCGTGACGCATGCAGACGAGGGGAAATTTGATCCCAAACCCATACTGGATAGTCTGCCGTTGCTGCCGGGCGTGTATCGCTATTACGACAGTCGCGGGGCCGTGCTGTATGTCGGCAAGGCTAATCAGCTGAAAAAACGGGTTTCCTCGTATTTTCAGAAGAGCAATGTCTCGCCCCGCATCCGCCTGATGGTGTCGCATATCACACGCATCGAAACGACGGTGACGCGCTCGGAAGCCGAGGCGCTGCTGCTCGAAAACAACCTGATAAAATCTTTAAAACCACGCTATAACATATTGTTTAGAGACGATAAATCTTATCCATATATCGTGCTGACCGGGGAGCAGTTTCCCAGACTTACTTATTATCGGGGCACGCCCAATCGCCAGCATCAGTATTTTGGTCCCTATCCCAATTCGTATGCCGCACGGGAAAGCATACAGCTGCTGCAACGGATTTTCCGCATCCGCACCTGTGAAGACAGCGTGTTCAATAACCGCACGCGTCCCTGTCTATTGCATCAAATCAACCGCTGTACCGCGCCCTGCGTCAATTTGATTTCCGAGCCGGATTATCAGAACGATATCCGTTGTGCCGTGCTGCTGCTGCAAGGCAAACATCAGGAAGTGGAGCGCACCTTGCGCGAGGTGATGGAGCGGGCTGCGGAGCAGCAGCATTATGAGCAGGCTGCCGTGTTGCGCGATCAGTTGCGCGCGCTGCATACCGTGCAGCAGAAGCAGTTCGTCGAATCGACGGGGGGCACGACGGATGCCGATATTATCGCACTGGCGATAATAGACGGCTTGGTGTTCGTGAATCTCGCTATGGTGCGCGGTGGGCGACATCTGGGTGATAAGAGTTTTTTTCCGGAACACGCAGAGGATATGGCAGCAGATGAGATCGTGCAGGCGTTTATCGCGCAGCATTATTTGAATCGTAGTGTGCCTGCGCTGCTGGTGGCGGAATGCGGCGACAGCAGATTGGCGCAATTGCTCAGTGAGCAGGTCGGGCATACGGTGCGTATCAGCACTGCGACAGTCGGGGAACGTAGACAATGGTTGGAAATGGCGCGGCGTAACGCCGAACTGGCATTGCAGCAACGCCTAGCGCAACAGGGGGGGCAGCAGTTGCGTCTGGCGCGTTTGCGCGATTGGCTGGAGATGCCCGAATTGCAACGCATCGAATGTTTCGATATCAGCCACACCATGGGTGAGGCGACGGTGGCCTCTTGCGTGGTGTACGACAATCTCGACATGCGTTCTGCGCAATATCGCCGCTATAACATCAGCGGCATCACGCAGGGGGACGACTATGCCGCAATGCGTCAGGCACTGATGCGCCGTTATCAGCCGCTCTCAGCGGCGTATCAGGCCTCCGGAGTTGCTCAGGGAAGGTCGGGGGCTGAGGGGGCGGCTGCGCGGCCCGATTTGATACTGATAGACGGTGGTATGGGGCAATTGCACATTGCGATGGAGGTTATGCAGGAATTAGCCCTGAATGATTTGTTGCTGGTGGGGGTATCCAAGGGCGAGGCGCGCAAGGCCGGAATGGAACAGCTGATTTTCGCTGACGGCAGCGCGCAGCGCTTGCCTGCCGACGATCCCGCATTGCACCTGATACAGCAGATACGTGATGAGGCGCACCGCTTCGCCATTACCGGCCACAGGGCACGGCGCGCCAAGGCACGCACCGCCTCCAGGCTGGAGGAGATCAGCGGAGTGGGCGATAAGCGCCGCCGCAGCCTGCTGACCCACTTCGGCGGTTTGCGTGAAGTCATGCAGGCCAGCGTTGAACAACTTTCTCAAGTGACGGGAATCAGTAAATCACTTGCTGAACATATTTATCAGCAGCTACACTGACGACATGAATCTAAATATCCCAAATCTGCTTACCTGGTTGAGAATTCTGCTTATTCCAGTGTTCGTCACGGCCTTTTATTTATCCGACAGCACCCTTAGTCCTCATTTGAAAAATCTGGTGGCAACCGGCGTGTTTATACTGGCCGCAGTGACCGACTGGCTGGATGGTTATCTGGCACGCAAACTAAACCAGTCTTCCGCATTCGGTGCATTTCTCGATCCGGTCGCAGACAAGTTGATGGTGGCTGCCGCCCTGATTTTATTGGTTGAACTGGGACGGGCCGATGCGATCATTGCCTTCATCATCATCGGTCGTGAAATAACCATATCCGCGTTGCGTGAATGGATGGCCAAGGTCGGTGAAAGCAGGAGTGTTGCAGTTTCGATGCTGGGAAAAATTAAAACAGCTTTTCAAATGTCGGCAATCACGCTGCTGCTTTACCATGAGCAGCTAATGGGTGTGGATGGTCAGGCGATTGGCTCATGGCTGCTCTACATGGCTGCACTGCTTACTTTGTGGTCCATGGGTTATTACTTGATGATGGCGATGCAACGATTGAAAAAATTATAAAATCGGCATTGCATTATCAGGCCGCGTCTGTATAATGCGCAGCCTTCGGGGTGTAGCGTAGCCTGGTAGCGCGCCTGCTTTGGGAGCAGGATGTCGGGAGTTCGAATCTCTCCACCCCGACCAGGTTTAAGTAGTTGTTGATCGTTTCAGCCGCAACTCGGCTGAGAATAGGATTTGTGCCCATAGCTCAACCGGATAGAGCACCAGCCTTCTAAGCTGGGGGTTACAGGTTCGATTCCTGTTGGGCACACCAGTGTCTTCCGGGTTCCGTACATCAAGTCCGGCAAGTTTAATGGTGGCTGTAGCTCAGTTGGTAGAGTCCCGGATTGTGATTCCGGTTGTCGTGGGTTCGAGCCCCATCAGTCACCCCAAATTAAAACCACTAATTCAATGAGTTAGCGGTTTTTTTATTTTCCGTTCTTACTATTTCTATTTCGCTGTGTGGATTTTTGTGGGGGGCGCTGTGGGGAGTGGTTGGGGTAAGCGCGGTATTTTCGGCGTACCCAGCCACATAACCTGGCGCGAGATGGCTGTAGCGCATGACCATCGTCATGTCGGCCCATCCACCCAGTTGGCGCAACACGTCTGATGGCGTTCCGCCCATTGTGTGCCAGCTTGCCCATGTATGGCGCAGGTCGTGGAATGTGAAGCCGGATTCAATGCCGGCGCGAGCCAGTGCTTTATACCAGGCGGCGGTAGTGGCGTGGTAGATAGTCTTGCCACGATAGGTAAAAACATAGCGCGCATCTATTCCTTGCCGCGCCTGTAGCACCGCCAACGCGTCGCCATTAAGCGGGACGGCAATCGGCTTGCCGGATTTGCTTTCATCTGGCCACACCCACGCGATGCCGCGTTCCGTGTCCACGTTTTGCCAGATCAGGCCGGTGATATTGGCACGACGCAGGCCAGTGGCCAGCGCGAAGCGCGTCATAGCTGCGAGGTGGTCTGGCAATTCGGCAATCAGGGCGCTGGCCTGTTCGCGGGTCAGCCACCGGAAGCGTTCGCGCTTTTCCGGCATGTATGGGATTTTCGGCACATTGTCGTTGTGGCCTTTACCCCTGGCATAGTTGAGGATGGCGCTGGCCAGTGCCAGATAGCGGTTCGCGGTGGCGGGCTTGCGGTCTTTGAGTATCAGCTTGCGCAGATCGAGCAGGGTATCTGTGGTGATTTTTGTGAGGGGCTGGCCGGACAGGTGTTCGGTGAGCAGTGCCAGGCGCTGGCGGTCTGATTCAAAGCTCTTTTTGTGTGATCCGTGTTCAGTAATCCATTCGACGGCTGCTTCGTCCCAGGTGATGGAGCGAGTGTCGCCTAGTTTGGTGTTGCGCCAAATTTCAGCACGTCGGCGGTCGTGCCATTCCTGCGCAGCGGCTTTGTCGGACGTGCCAGTAGTTTCGCGAGTTCTTTTGCCGCCGATTTCCCACTCGCACCAGTAGATATTGCCTCTTTTGTAGATCGCCATGCGTCCCCCTCGTTTTTATTTGAGCGGTATTGTGCGCGCAGCCAGTCGGCGAGGTCAACGTCGAGGAATACCCAGCACTTGCCCGGCTTCGCGCCAGGTACTTCACCGGCACGCGCTTTGGCCTCCAGCGTATGCGGATGCAGGCGCAGGAATTGGGCGGCTTCGTTGAGGTCTAAGGTGCGCACACAGCCCTCCGGTATGTTTTTATCAACTTACCGCTGATGGTGTGGCCACGGAATCGCAGGATGTTGGAAAGCTTCACGCGCTGGTGATAGCTGTGCGTTGATTGGCGTAGCAGGCCGTAGTAGCTGTTCGCCGTTTCAAACAGTTCCGCGCTGTCGATGCTGCCGACACGGCGCAGTGCCTCATTGACGGTGCGCTTGCGCGTTGTACGGCACCATGGACGGATGACTTGGCCAACAAAGTCCACGCCGCGCGATACCGGTTGCAGAATGGTTTTCGATGGGTTGATCTTGGCGCGTAATTTGTCGAATAGAAACTCTTCGATCTTGGCTTTGGTTGTATTCAGCCACTGCGGCGATTTGTGTAGCAAAACAAAGTCATCGACATAGCGAATGTAGTGTTTCGCGCCGATCTGGTGTTTGACGAACTGATCCATCGCATCCAGATAGATATTGGCAAAGAACTGTGAGGACAGATTCCCGATCGGAAGCCCGAGGTGTGCCGGGTGATTGACCAGGCGTTTGTGTCTCGGTACCAGATAGAGCATGTCCGGATTCCCGCGTAGTTCGTAGTTCTGACGCGGGTCGTGAAACAGGATTGTGTCGGCCAGCTGTATCCACCATGGTTCGGTGACGCGCTTTGCGATCAGGTCACGCAGAATGTTCTTGTCGATGCTGACAAAGAAGTTGGCCAAGTCTAGTTTCAGATAGTGTGCTGGCTTGCTCCAGTTCTGCGTAATACTCCGAATCTTCGCCTCGATGCGCTGTGCGGCGTACAGCGTGCCGCGCCCTGGTATGCATGCGCAACTATCTGCGATGAACGATGCATAGAAGCGCGGCGAGATGCGGTTGTAAAAAAGATGGTGCACGATGCGATCGCGGAAATCTGCGGCCCACACTTCGCGCGGTTTTGGGCGAGTGATGACAAAGCAGATCGAACGGCCTGGGTGATAGGTGCCGTCGCTCAACTCATCGTTTAGATCGCACAGGTTTCGTTCAAGGTTCTGCTCGAAAGCCAATGCGCTGGCTGTATTTCGTTTTGACTGTCGGCAGTCTATGTAAGCCTTCACCAGTTCTGGAAAGGTGAAATCAGCATGGTGGCGCGCGGTTTGTTCTGCGGACGGCTCTGGCTCTGAGCTGGTTGTTCTTGTTGTTGTAATTCTGGTTTCCATTGTTGAAATTCTGATACCAGGCATAGTTTGAGTTGCCAGAGTGCTGCGTCGTGTCGTGCTATCCACGTCGCCTCGCCGAAGGCTCGCGCCGATCAGCGGGGAAACTGCGCCAGACCTATCCTGGGTAACTAGCCCGGAGGTTTCTGTGATGCGCATGTCGGTAGCCTCTTGGGCCAGCGGCACAACCAGATCAAGATTTCGCACAGGGACGGTAACCATGGCTACCGTCCAGCGGGCGACGTTGCGTTACGGCGCCATCCATTCGCCTGTTTTCCGACGCTATTGGTCAGCTCGATCGCCTTGGCATACTGACCGGTAGAGATCAGCCGCTTGTCTCGCGCGAGACGCAGCAGCAGTTCGCATACCTGCAGGCGTTCGATCAGATCGGTCAAGTGCGGTGCTTTGTCCTGGGCACAGTTGGCCCGGAATATGAGCGTCACGATCTCAACGCATTCGTCGCTGACCTTGCCGCCGATCGAGCGTTTGAACTCGCGCGGTATGTTTTTAACCAGCTCGGTTACAACATCGAGCAGGTCGTAGGCGACTTTGTAGATTGGCAGGCTTGTATGGATAGACATGCTGAAAAAACCAATAAATTGTTAAATTACTGAATTACTAATGATCTGGCGGACGGCTCTGGCTCTGAGCTGGCCGTCCTTGCCGCCGTAATGCTGGTCCCCATTGGTGAAATTCTGATACCAGGCATAGTAGGAGTTGCCAGAGTGCTGCGTGTTTGACCAGTAAGCCGCTTCCTTGAACTCTTCTGGCATCAGATCATACAACTGAGCCTGCATAGCACGGCTCGGCAGTTCACCGCCGATAGACTTGGCCCACTTCATCTGATCGCCCCATGACGCGCCGTCGGCATCGCCCTGGAGAAGGATGGTGTGCACGATTTTGCCGTCTGGGCGAGTGATGGAACAGATGAACCGCTCGCCTGCGGCAAGCGTTACGCCTTCGGGCAGGTAGGGTGCAGGCTGCTGTTCAAATACCGCGATCATTGCAGCGAGCTTTGAATGCTCAAATTTTATATCTTCAAGTGTGATGCTCATGAATATCTCCTAAATTGATAAATGATTAAATTGGTGATCTGCGGACGGCTCTGGCTCTGAGCTGGAGGTTCTTGTCGTAGTAATACTGGTAGCCACTGCCGAAACCCTGATACCAGGCAGCGTATGAGCCGCCAGAGTGCTGCGTGTTTGACCAGTACCATTCTTTTTTGAACTGATCCTGAAGATTTTTGTACAGAAGCGCCTGCTCAACACGATCAGGCAGATCGCCGCCGATTGACTCAGCCCATTCCATCTGTTCATTCCAAGATGCGTCATCGTTATCACCAGGAAGTAATGTGACGTGGTGCCCGGTGCCATCCGGATTGATGATCGCGCCGGCATAGATTTCGCCTTCATTCAGTTCTGGTGTTGCAATAGCTTTTTCGGTGTTCATACTGCCTCCTTGGTTGTGATTACTTCATGATGTGCCGTATCACACCTGGTGTTGGGTGACTGATTCCGGCTGGTGATGGGGGTTGCTTTTTATTTGCTGCTGGTTTTTCTGCGATGAATCCGGTGCCTTGATTGTCGCCGCCACTTGCGCGAATATAATCAACTTCAACCTTGGCGCTGTTGATGATGGTCTGAGCAATCTCTGATTTAGCTTTGGCCAGCGCGATGTCGTCGGCGCTGGCGCCTTTTTTAAGGCTGCGCATGGAGTCAAACAGCAGGGCACGCAGTTCGGTGATGTCGTTAGTTTCAGTTGGCTGGCTGTTCATGCTGTTTCTCCTGACGGTTGATTTTTCGGTTCAGTGCGCCGCGCAGCTGGACTAGCAGGGCGATCTCTTTCGGGTAGTTGTGGAAGCTGTTACGCTTCATGTTTTCTGACTTGCTGATGCACTCCAGATTTTCGATGACGATACGGGTCTTGTCTTTATCCTTGAAGATCACCAGGTGTTTGTCGGGCACTTTGCCGTTGTGCTGCTCCCACAGCATCACATGCACGGCGCGGTAGTCGCGACGCGTTACGCCGGTGTCGGCCATCTTGCGTTGTAGATAACCTTCTTCCGTCAACCGTTCGTGCCCGATTGGATGCCAGTTGTGCGGCATCCGGCCTTTTTTGAACTGGCTTTCCCTGATGTTTCCACCGGGCTGGTAGTGCAGCCCTTTATTCCATGTCTGGTGGCCTTTGGTGAACCGCGTGCCGGTGCCCTGTTTCCCCGTGGTGCGTCCGCTGGCGGGTGAGGCCATGAAGGCGTCCGATTTCATCAACTTCAATTCGCTGGCTTTTGCGTAAATTGAATCGCGCGGCCTGCCGATTAACGCGACCAGGTTACAGGTGCGCGTGTCTGGATAGTGTGCGCGCAGCAGCGCGATCTGCTCGGGTGTCCAGAATGTGCGCGGCGGGCGCAGGTTGCGGGATTTGGTCATGATGGCATCCTGTTGATGGGATGCGCTGGTGGCAGCCAGGTGTAATCCGGCGCGTGGCAATAACCGATTACCTCGTTCAGTGGCAGATCGATCACGCGCCATTTGTAGCCTTTACCTGCAATCCTGGCAATATTCATAACGGAGTCTCCAGCATCAATCATCTGCACGGCGCTGCCCTTAAACACAGTACGCCATGCGCCGGAATCATTGACTTGTAGTGCTTGCATTATTTTTTCCTCCTTAACAGCAGCCGCACCAGTCTCGGGTGCGAGTACATCGCGGCGATAATGCCCACTGGTCCGCCCATCAGGGTGGCGGTGATCTCGCTGACCGTTGCATCGGGCATGGTGCGCCACAGGTATATCTGCGCGCCGCCGATCAGCAAGCTGGTCAGCGCAGCCAGCAGGTAGTGATTGCCTTGCACGTTGAGCTGCTGAATGCCCAGGGTGAAAACCAGCAGTGCAGTGGACAGGAAGAGGGTGAGTTCGGTCATGCTGCCACCATCCTAAATTCAATTACCCATACCCAAGGGTTTGCGTTCCATGATCCTGCACCGTTGATGGATTCCCAAAGTCGGCGATATGCGTCAGCCGGGTTGGCGCGCCAGTTTTCCCACGGACAGCCAATATCATCTGTTCCTGGGTATCCGTCCGCATCAGGAATGCCGTACTTGATTAAATTACCGTCTTTCGTGATTCCCTTCAGTCCTTCCGCTATCGCATCCTGCTCGCTGATATCATTCAGCCGCTCCACGCGAACACCGGTAATCTCAAGCTGGATGCGAGAGTATTTTCTTGGCATGTGGATTGATGGCCTCCAGTTTGGCTCGCCATATACGTTGCGAACACCTTCCCCATCTGCTCGATAATATGCGAATGATTTTCGATCTTTGTTGGCTGGCTGACCCATGGTATGTTGCGGGCCTTTTGGCCGATCCGCAGGCATTTCATCTTCAAAAAATGCTTGGTAAGTCTCACGCACCCACAATTGGTCGCCGACCTTACCGTATGGGCATGGCATCCAATAGTCAGATGTGTGCGCATCGTCGTACATCCAAGGCCACTGCGTTCCATCATCGCGTTCCTCTATCTGCATGTGATGTGGCATCTTCACTACTCTTCGCGTCTGCGTCTTGCTGCCGTCGAGAATAGCGCGCACCATTGCACCACTAAAAAGTATTGGTCTGGTTTTCATGCCGCCTTCCTTTCATCCAGTACGTCCATCGCGCCTTTGATCCGCTCGGCCATTTCCATGGCGTTAAGTTTCTGCATCGACTGGTAGAGCATAGACACGTCCATTAGCGGCAGTTGCGCCTCGATCTTGGCGATGCCCGCCAGCACGGCGGCTTGTTCCAGTTCGCGCAATACCCATAGTCCGGTGACGTTGCCGCGAATGCCGGCCTCGTTCATGGCGCGCATTGCGCCTTCGATCACCAGGATTACTGAGGTGTCTTTCGGTGGTTTGAGGTAGAGCGCGCCCCAGATGCAGTTGATCGTGCGGCCGATGCGGTCGTATTGGTCGTGGCTGAAATAGCCGAGGCGGGCGGTTTCCAGCGCCATGCGCAACACCAGGCCGAATTCGTGACGCAGGCTGGTGACGGGAATGCGCACATGCTTGGGTTTGTAGGCCTTGGTGCGTTTGGGTTTTAGCTTGCTCATGCTGCGCTTGCAAATGGTGCGGGCTTGATATAGGACTCCGGCGTCACGTCCAGCGCCTCGCAGGCGGCGAATACGCGTTCGACGATGCGCTGGGCGCGTTCGCTGTGTTCCGGCTTGACGGTAGGCTCGTTTTTAGTCCAGTCCAGTTCAACAGCAGCATCAATCGCGGCCTGGCGCAGTTCGATGAGGGCGGGATGCTGTTTTTTACATTTGCACATAATTGATCTCCGGTCGTAATTAAAGGGTGTTGCGCGCCATCGCCCAGGCGATGCTGTGGCAGACGCCTTGTTTTCGATAATGGCGATAATTTCCAATGCACCGCAGCACGCGCATCAGCCAGGTAACGCGATACTTTTTGCGGCGCAAGACAAGCAGGTCGCGGTTCACAGGCACACCTCATTTGGCGCGGTTGAGTTTTCAGGCTCGCAGCGTGCGATCATTACATCAACACCCATCTGAAATATTTCGTCCAGCGCGTCTTCAACATCTGCCATCGGGTTATTCCACAAAAACAGTGAAATAGCCTTGTCAGTGATCTGCATGCGGTTGGGTGGGATGTTGACGGTGTAGGTGGTGATCATGCCGGCCTCGCTGATATGCTTCCGGGTGAGCTCATAAGAGCAAAACCGATGCGACATGCTGCAATACTATTGCAAGCAATCACCGATATCCTGATCGGATCAGTACCGCGTTGGCAGATTTTGACAAGATAGGTTTTCATGTTGTCTCCTTTGCCCTACCTGAAATCGGGCAGGGCGCATCAGGTTATTTTGCGAATGGATTGCCGTGGAAAAGTGGGAAACCGGTCTTCTCTTGAATGCTTGCCGTCAGCGTCCGAGCGGCATCTTCCAGAACCTTGTCTTCACGGTTCAATTCAAACCAGAAGGTGAGTTTTCCGGAGTTCAGGCGATACTTGAGACGTGCTTCGAGCTGGTAGGCCGCGCCGGCCCAAAACACCGGAATGCCGAGCGCGAATTTACTGAACACTTCCATGCTTTGAGCGGTTTCGGCGTTGTCGTCCTGGACGTATTCCATGCGGACGCCTCCGGATTGCAGACGAATCGCGCTCTTGATGCGTGAGTCCTGGGTGATTTCCAGACCGGTCGCCATGTTGAGCATGTCGGTTCCGGTAGGAAAGCCTTCAACGCTGGCAATATCACCGAGATTCGTTTCGAGGAAATTGGCGAATTCCAGTTGTGACATTTGTTTTTTATTCGATGACGTCCAGCGCTTCCACTCTACTGATTGCGCAGGGGTAAAGCGTGCGATATGGTCGCGCCATTCCTGGTCATCCATTTCTGCGCCGTGGTCGTTGATGATCGTGGTGTAGCCAATTTTGCCGTTTGGATAGTCCGCATCGCACCAGATCGTGCAACGAACCGAGATACCATGACGCGCCATGTAGTCAACAAAACCAGCTTCATCTTGCAGGCTGACGTTGGCGATTTTGCGGCGCGGTACCATTTGTAGTGATTCGGTGTCTTTCAAATTCCAGCCATCCGGCACGGCGATTTGTTCCGGATTCAGCTCGAACGGCTTGCGTGCTTCGCGCGCCACGGTGGCGGCGATGTTTTCGTTCGCCTGGGATTGAAGTTCTATTGCTTTGATTTCTGCCATGATTAGTTTGCTCCAACTTGTTTGAGAGGAATTGCCGGTGCGGCGGCAATGGTTTTGAGTTCCAGATTCTGCTGGCGTGGATCTTGAGTCAGTAGATCGCCTTCCGGTGTCGGGAACATCAGCGTCGCATCTGGCGCTTCGTG
Organism: Gallionella sp.; assembly: GCA_030653355.1. GTDB lineage: Bacteria > Pseudomonadota > Gammaproteobacteria > Burkholderiales > Gallionellaceae > Gallionella. The sequence goes on from JAURZN010000053.1 coordinate 19,204, forward strand.
CGGTTTCTTCATCGTCATCTTGCCGATGATGCCCATTGCGCCTTTGCTCATTTTTTTGACGCTGATCTTGAGGGTTATTTCGCCCGCCTTGCCGGTGCTATCCACTGCGTTGACCAGTTCGGCTAGTGCATCGGACGCCTCGTCCAGGAAGGTGCCGCCTTGCAGGTAGCGCAGCGTGTCGGTGATAGGTCTGCTCATGATTAATTCTCCTTTGGTGATGTGTTCACGGTAGTTTTATTACGCATCGCAATGGCCGTGAGTCTCAGTGCGATGCGGATTGAATCGGTCATGATTGCCTTTTGATAACTCACACCAACACGCCGCAATTGTGCGCATTTGTACGCATCTTTCATTTCTTCGGCGGTGGGTGTAGGTTGGTTCATGTCAGTCGAATATCAGGACAACGAGTGCGACAAAGGCCACGATAATCAGTAGCCGCGCCGCGAAGGGTGGCGACTGTTCGTATTCGTCCAGCGTGCGGACGAAACGCTGTGCGGGGCTCATGCTACGCCTTAATAATCAAGAAATTCGGAACTGCGTTTACTCTGGCGAGTTCAACGATATGCTTAAAAAATTTGATAGAGAAGATAAAGCTTGGCAGCAAGTCAAAAAGAGGATTTGGGGGACGATGGGTCGTTTTCGATCAATTGAAATACTTCTTAGAGTAATTGCCTTTTCAAATAATCTCGATCGTTACAATGGAAATTTAGCTGGTTTTTTGAACTCGTATATGGGTACTTCGACAAAATTAGAGTCTGATAATATTGAGCAGATGATGGTAAAGCTGTCCTTTATGTCGGCATGCGCCTTTGAATTTTTATCAAGTTTATCTTCGGGCAAAAAATCGCTTACATTTATGGAGGCTGCTCTAGTGGCACTGTTTTCAAATGTAAATATATTAAGTGCAATGGATGCCGATGCACTACATGAATATTTGTTGGCAAAAAGCAAATCCTTTGTAGTTCTGCCTTCCTTTGTTAATGTACAGCGCTATGCTCTTTCGAGTGAACAGATTGTAAAAGCCAGACTTCGTGAGGCCATAAATTTATTTTCGTCTGATATTGCTTGAGCAAAAATGTCTCCGCCATTTGAAGATACGCTTCGATTACTAGATACTTGGTACAACGAACCGAGTATTGGGAATGATCGTCCTAAACTTATTTCAAAACTTGCCTTGCTTGAGTTATGTGGCTGGATAGAGGTAACGTTCGATGAATTAATTTATAAAGTTGATAAACTTACGATCAATGATACTGACTGGGTGTCAGAAAACTTAATTAAAAAAACTAATGGTTTTACCTACAACCTGCATCTTAGACCAATGATTGTAAAATTAATTGGGGAGGTTTTAGCGAGGCGTGTTGAGCAATTAATGGAAGAAAAGTATGCTGGTGAACTTGATAGAATGAAATCAATTCTTGGTTCTCTTTGGGATAAGCGTTGTAGTTTTGCACATGCAAATATGGCAGTTAATATCATTGCACAAACAAAATTTGATGCGCCTAGTTGGTCATCGAATCAGCACCGTGTTTTAAAAAAATTATTTGAGAAATACGAACTTTCTTTAAATGAAACACTGAGTGATCTTTAAACTAAACCTTATTGTTGTATTACCCACTGTGCCACGATTGTAGGAAAAGGCGCTATAGTAAAAACCGTACCATTTTGAACATTTCAATGGCTTTCTGTGGTTGTTTTTGACTATTTTTGAGTGTTTGAGACTGTAGCCAAAACGTAACTTCTGAAAAATTGCACTCCAGTGTTTCTGTGCTTCCTGTAGCTGCCTTGGAATCGTTGCGAGCAATGCAAGGTCTTGATTAATATAAATATAGTTTTATTTACTGCGTCTTGTGATTCCGGTTGTCGTGGGTTCGAGCCCCATCAGTCACCCCATATAGAATAAGGCTTGCAGCGTTGCAGGCCTTTTTTATTTTCGGCTATCTTTGCCAAATGTCACCACGCTTTTTCAATTAAGGCAGTTTTTCCGAGATATTTCACTAAAAGAAAAACTGCAGTGCTATTGCTAGCGGTGGCGTGCTCTCAGCAGATGTGTACGGTTTGTCAGGGCCCGTGAGGATAAATTCTGGTATCCGGTGCGTTTTGCTGTTAAATTTCGGGTCGGGATTTTTGGTGGCAAGATAGCAACAAGTTGTGCCGTAAGAGCGAAAGGAAAAAATTGCGATGGGACAAGAAAAATACGTGGGTTATGAGAAGGTCATTAATGACGCCTTGGTGGCTGCGCGCGGTGAGAAATTGTACAACCCGAATGAGGACAAGATTTTGATGCTGGAGCGGAAGCTGGAAACAAGCAAGCTGTCAAATGCTGAAATTTTGGAGATTCAGAAGCAGTTAAAGCAATTGCGGTCGCGTTAGGACCGATTCTCGAATGACGACCTAATCAGTGCTTCCCTGCATCATCTGACCTGATTGCGTTGCGCGGATGTGTCACAGATTTGTCTCTCTTTGTTGTTTCCAGCGCTTCAACAGCAAGGCATTGCTGACTACGGATACGGAACTCATCGCCATTGCCGCGCCGGCAATCACAGGATTGAGCATGCCCAGTGCGGCGAGCGGGATGCCCAGCACGTTGTAGGCAAAGGCGAAGAACAGGTTCTGGCGGATTTTGCTCAGCGTAGCGCGCGATAGTGAAATTGCATCGACCACGCTCATCAGGTCGTTGTGCATCAGCGTGATGTCTGCCGCTTCGATGGCGATGTCGCTGCCGCTGCGCATGGCGAAGCTGACATCGGCTGCGGCCAGCGCGGGTGCATCGTTGATGCCGTCGCCGACCATACCGACCAGCAGGCCCTCTCTTTTGAACGATTCCACCTGGGCGGCCTTGTCATGCGGCAGCACTTCGGCACGAAATTCCGTTATTCCCGCCTGAGCCGCAATCGCCTGTGCGGTGGCCTGATTGTCGCCGCTCAGCATTACCACGCGTAGTCCCATCCCGCTCAATTTCGCCACTGCATCACGGCTGCTGATGCGCAGTTGATCGGCAATGGCGATGTAACCCAGCAGGGTGGTTGCACGGGCGATCACCAGCACGGTCTTGCCCTGCTGCTGCAAATCCAGGATTTGCTGCTCGTCAATAGTCACACCCGAGTGCCTGGCGAAGGCGGGTGAGCCGAGCAGGAATGGCTGCCCGTTGATTTCCGCACGCAGGCCCAGACCCGCCAGCTCGCTGATGTTTTCGGCCCGGACGGCGATTAGCTGCAAGTTTTTCGCATGATCCAGCAGGGCGCGTGACAGCGGATGGGTGGAACCTTGCGCCAGACTCATCGCTGTTTGCAGTAATGCGTGCTGAGTTGTCCCAGAGGCGGGGATGGTATCGGTGACATCGGGTTTACCTTCGGTCAGCGTGCCGGTCTTGTCCACCAGCAACACGTTAAGGCGATGCGCGCGTTCCAGCGCGGCGGCATCCTTGACCAGAATGCCTGACTGCGCGGCGCGTCCTGTGGATACGACCAGTGCGGTTGGTGTGGCCAGTCCCAGCGCGCAAGGGCAGGAAATGACCAGTACTGCCACGGCATTGATGAGTGCCGTGCTGAAATCGCTGCCTACCATCCACCAGACGCCGAATGTCAGCAACGCAATGCCGACCACCACGGGTACGAATACGGCGGATACGCGATCAGCCAATTCCTGTATGGCGGCTTTTGAGCCTTGCGCCTGTTCAACCAGACGAATGATGGCAGCAAGCTGGGTATGTGTACCCACAGCCAGGGCACGGCATTTAAGCAGGCCACGCCCGTTCAGCGTGGCGGCATACACCTTGTCTTCGCATTGTTTGTTTCGAGGCAGGCTTTCTCCGCTGAGCATGGATTCATCCACGCTGGACGATCCTTCCAGCACTATGCCGTCCACCGGCACACTTTCTCCTGCTCGTACCAGAAATACGTCATCCACGCGCATTTGTTCGACAGCCAGTTCTTGTATTACGCCATCGCGTTCGACATGTGCCGTTCTGGGTTGCAGGTTGATCAGTGCTTCCAGTGCGCTGGAGGTCTTGCCCTTGGCGCGTGCTTCCAGCAGTTTACCCAGCAGTACCAGCGTGATCAGCGTGGCGCTCGCCTCGAAATAAATCGGCTGGCCCGGCATCATTCCGAAGAAATTCGCCAGCACGACCACGCAACTCAGCAAATAGGCGGCACTGGTTCCCAGCGCGACCAGCACGTCCATGTTGGCGCCGCCGCCGCGCAAACTGCTCCATGCGCCGGAATAGAAACGCCGGCCTATCCAGAATTGCACGGGAGTGGCGAGCATGAATTGCAGCCAGCCCGGCAGCATGAAATGGAAACCGGAAAACATCAGCAGCATCTCGATCAGCAAGGGTGCGGTGAGCAATGCAGAAAGGATGAATTGACGCTGTTGAGATTGCAAGGCGGCGGTACGCGCCTGCTTTTCGGCGGCAAAGTCGCGTATCGGATGGGCATCAAACCCCGCACCCCGGATAATTTCGATGAGATCGGCAAGGCTGGTGCTGTCGGGGTTATATACGATGTGCGCCTTCTCGGTGGCAATGCTCACCGCGGCTTGTACTTCGGGGCGCTGATTTAATACTTTTTCCAGGCGCGCAGAACAATTTGCGCAGTGCATGCCGGTAACTTGCAGATCGGTGTGGCTTTTCATGCGGGGATTATAGGCGTTGAAATAAAGAATGGCGCAAAATCTGCGCCATTCCGTGTTTCAGCTGCCAGCGACGCTTACAGCGGGCGTTTGATGCTCACCGCACCGCGGATCTGACCCGCGCTATAACCGGTAGCCTGGTCATGCGGATACTCTGCTGCTAATTTGGCTTTTACATTGGCAGGGATTTGTTCACTGCTGCCATGACAACTCACGCATCCTGGTTGCAGGGCGATGGCTTTCATGAAGCGGAATGATTTTCCTGCGGGTTCCTGGACGATTTCTGCGGCTTCCAGAGTTTCCGGCTTTTCACCCTGAGCCAGACGTTCAGCAAAGGACTGAAGTTGTTTTTGTTCCCAGGCATCTGCTGTGCCCAGCAGTGGATTGCGCACTTTCAGGCTGACGCGGGTCAATTTCCAGCCGGTCTGGAGGGAGATATCACCCGTCATTTTCGGTGCGATGTCGCGGCAGACGCCGACGGCCGATTCAGGGCCGCCTTCGCTGACGGCTTTTTGATTGGCAGCAGCCAGTTGTTTCATGAAAGGCATCGCTACGGCGCGGCTCTCGTTGCTGTACTGGGTCAAATCTTCGGCATAGGCGCTTGTTGTGGCCAATGCAAGTACGGCGGATAGAATCAGGGATTTTTTCATGTTATTCCTCTTTAAAATAAAAAATGCCCGAGAACGTCGAGCATTATTTTTATAAATAATTATTTTTTCATCGGGCAGGTATTCATGCCGAAGATGGAATAAGCTGGGCAAATTCCGATGATGCCGGTTACCAGCGGCAGGGCGCCTATCCAGCCCCATGCGCCAATAGTGTCAGTAACGGTCAAACCGATCAGTGCCAGACCTGCAATGATACGTACAGCGCGATCAATAGTTCCTTCGTTTGCTTTCATTTTGTGCTCTTTGGGATGGTTAGGTAAGCGTGCAGAATAAGAGGTTTACTGCACGCTGTCTGTGATAAAAATCACACAGGTTAAAAACCCCCTGAAATAAGTTGGCTCAGGGTAGGGTGAGCCAGTTATTTACGCTCCGATTGTTTAACCAGTAGTCATGGGCTTGGCTGGAATCAGAGTCGGTGATAAGTACGCGAAATCTCCAATTATGCCTGCTTCAAATCGCGACATTCAGTTTTATGCACGGCTATTCTAGCCCTATCAGCTTACATTTTCCGTTGCACATCATGGGCATTTCGCAGCAGTCTGGCATTCATTTTGCAAACAACCGCTGGATTGCTACGCTGTGCTCGCAGCGACGTTTTAGTAAATACATCCGCCTTCTCTCAGCATAAATTCATCGCCGTGCGCGCCACCTGTCGGTTTCATTTTGATGAATAGCCGACAAGACGCTTAATCTATTCGCAATTTGACGGATAATTTTCCGGAGTGGATTTCACGCGATTTAATCGTTTCAGAGGCCGGGCGGTTCTACTTCTTGGATTTGCGTACAGGATCTTCAATTTTCAATCCGGTACGTTTAATTCGTGCAATTGCCTTGATAGCATCTCCAACGGATACGCTATTTAATTTGGCGGTATTTTCAATGGCAGAAATAGCCGTAGCGATACCGGAACTTTCTTTGGTGAGTTTGGTTTCTTTGGGGACAGAGGATTCCTGTTTAAGTTTTTGAATTTGTGCTTCCAGTGCGGCAATGCGCTCTTCCTTGGTTCTACGTGCTGTCACTTTAGTTCTCCTGTAGGTTGGTTAATTTGGAAGATTCTAACAAATAAGTCACGTTGTAACATATCTTTTTGACGGCGACAGTAAGGCAGAATCACCCGTAATGGGCAGTGAAGCTGCGCGAAAAGCTGAGCGTCGAGAACGTCTGCCATGAGTCGGAATCATTAGTGGGAGGTAATCCCCCCTGAAATTAGTTGCGATTAGAAGTAGAATTTTCTCACTTGGAAATAGAGGAATTTTTACATGAAGTTATCACGCTTTTCAGATAGCCAGATCATCGCAATTCTTAAGCAGGCCGAGGGCGGCAGCCCCG
>JAURZN010000054.1 GCA_030653355.1 Gallionella sp.
CGGGGCTGCCGCCCTCGGCCTGCTTAAGAATTGCGATGATCTGGCTATCTGAAAAGCGTGATAACTTCATGTAAAAATTCCTCTATTCCCAAGTGAGAAAATTCTACTTCTAATCGCAACTAATTTCAGGGGGGATTACCGTGCGAAAAGTTAACACGGGAGATGTTTCACGTGAAACGCCTCCCGGTAAATAACTTAAGCTTTTTTGACAGTCACTTTTTTTGCGGCGGGTTTTACGGTTTTGCTTGCAGCTTTTGGTTTTGCCGCAGGCTTTGGTTTAGCCTTGGGTTTAGCAGCGGCTTTAGGTTTGGTTGTTGTTTTGGGCTTCGCAGCTGCTTTTCTGGTAGCTTTTTTCCCAGTGTCCCCTTTTGCAGCTTTGGCGGCGATCAGTTCCAGTGCCTGCTCCAGCGTAATCTCGTCGGGCGAGACATCTTTGGGTAACGTGGCATTGATTTTTCCGTGGCGTGCATAAGGGCCGTAGCGTCCGCTACAAATTTCTACCGTGGTCTTGTCTTCCGGGTGGTCGCCTAATGTGCGCAATACAGTGTTGCCATCTTTGGCTTGTGCCAGTAATTCTACGGCGCGATCAAGCGTGACGTCGAAGATGCTATCTGATCGCGGTATGGATTTGAATTTGCCGTCATGGCCGATGTAAGGACCGAAACGTCCTATATTGACGATGACTTTTTTGTTGCTTTCCGGATGCAAACCCAGTTCGCGCGGTAGCGATAGCAGCTTCAGGGCGCCGGCCAGATCGGCTTGTTCGATGGGCATTTCCTTGGGCCAGGAGACGCGCTTGGGTTTGGCTTTCTCGCCTTCAATGACTTCTCCCAGTTGCACATAGTGGCCGTAAGGGCCGCGCAATAGCAGCACGGCTTGTGCCGTGTCGGGGTGTGCGCCTAGTTCGACGCGAGCGCTGGCATCATCCTGTGACTCACCGCTGACGCTGCGTTTGTATTTGCATTCAGGGTAATTGGTGCAACTGATGAAGCTGCCGTAACGGCTTAGTTTCTTGGCCAGCGGTTTGCCACACTCCGGGCAAGCTTCGTCCAGCAATTCCTGGGGACGTTCTATATTGGTTTTTTCCTTGATCAGACCGGAAAAACCTTTCCAGAATTCATCCAGTACGCCTATCCATTCACGTTTGCCGTCAGAAACCTCATCGAGCTCATCTTCGAGTGATGCGGTAAAGTTGTAGTCAACATAACGGGTGAAATGGTCGGTGAGGAAACGCGTGACTACGCGACCCACATCTGTGGGCATGAAGCGTTTTTTGTCGAGAACAGCGTATTCACGGGTTTGCAGGGTGGAAATAATAGTCGCGTAAGTTGAAGGACGACCGATGCCGTATTCTTCCAGAGATTTAACCAGACTGGCTTCGGTGAAGCGCGGAGGCGGCTGCGTGAAATGCTGCTCACCGAACAGCTTGTCAATCGGCAATATATCGCCTTCAACCAGCAGGGGCAGTTTGTTGCCCTGCTCTTCTTCGGCATCGTCCACGTCTTCCATGTAAACGCTAATAAATCCAGCAAAAACAAGCACTTGACCGTTGGCGCGGAATAGCGTGTCGTCGCCACCCAGTCGGATGTCGGCGCTGACAGTGTCATAACGCGCCGGTGCCATCTGGCAGGCCAGAGTGCGTTTCCATATCATTTCGTACAGCCTGGCCTGGTCAACGGTCAGGCGGTCACGCAGGCTGTCAGGTGTACGCATGATTGAGGTCGGGCGTATCGCCTCGTGCGATTCCTGAGCATTTTTGGTCTTGCTCTTGTATGTGGGTGGTGTGGCAGGCAGGAAGTCGCTGGAAAAGTGCTCCTGCACATAGTCTCGAATTTCCTGAATAGCCTCTTTTGCCAGCGTAACCGAGTCGGTACGCATGTAGGAAATCAAGCCGACGGTCTGACCGCCGACATCCACACCCTCGTACAGCGATTGCGCGGTACGCATGGTGCGTTCGGCAGACATCCCCAGTTTGCGCACAGCTTCCTGTTGGAGCGTGGAAGTGGTGAACGGTGCGGCAGCGTAGCGCTGCTTGGCTTTCTTTTCCACACGTACGACTTTGGGGGGCAATTTGGCATCACTCAGTTTGGCATGAATGGCATCGTATTCACTCTGATTGGCAATGCTCAATTGCTCAAGTTTTTTGCCCTGATACTGAAATAATCGCGCTGAAAATGGCTGGTGATCCTTATGGCTATCCAGATGAATAGTCCAGTATTCCTGGCTGGTGAAAGCCTCAATTTGTAATTCGCGTTCGACAATCAGGCGTAAGGCTGGGCTTTGTACCCTGCCGGCTGATAATCCGGGTCGAATTTTGCGCCACAACAACGGTGACAAGTTGAATCCGACCAGATAATCCAGCGCACGTCGCGCCTGTTGTGCATTGACCAGTGGCATGGCAATTGCGCGCGGGTTCGCAACCGCTTCGCGTACCGCAGATTGCGTGATCTCATAGAAGACGACACGCTGTAAGTTTTTGTTTTTCAGACTACGCTTTGCTCTCAGGAGCTCGGCGATATGCCAGGCAATAGCTTCTCCTTCGCGATCAGGATCGGGTGCCAGCAGGATATTCTCGGCGGCGGCAGCCGCTTTGGCGATAGCATCCATGTGTTTGCTGTTACGCGCGATGGTTTCGTAGTTCATCGCAAAACCATTTTCGGTATCTACCGCGCCACTCTTGGGAACGAGATCGCGCACATGCCCGTAGGAGGCTAGCACCTCGAAATCATCACCCAGATATTTCTTGAGTGTCTTGGCCTTGGCCGGTGATTCTACGATTAAAAGATTAATTGCCATGCGTGTCGTTTAATGTAAATGAGTGGAATGTAGGGGGGTGAGCAACTCTTCGATCACCAGCGGGCTAAGGTCCTGATGACGATTCCATAGCACAATCAACATGATGAGCTTGAGTTTGTCCAGTCCGAGAGATTTATGTTGTAGTGCAACAGCGCGATCAATAATGATTTCGCGTTCGATGACAGAAATCATCTTCTGTTGTTCGGCAAATAACAGAAATTGACGCGCCTCATCGTCGATGCGCTGGATTTCCAGTTCGGCAAAACAACGTATCCCGGCGTGTGTCAGGGTGGCAGGATAACTATTTGAATTTTGCAGTTGCAAAGTCGATAACCAGGTTAATGCTTCGTTGATGTCCTCGCCTTCAAAACCGGCGGCAGAGAGTTTGCGCGACAGCTTATCCGGTGCAGGGTAGCTGCCCGCATCGATATAGCTTTCAAACAAGTACATTAAAATTTCAAACATGATTTGCGTGGTATTTAGTGAATTCGTTGGAACAAACCACCGGGTAGCGCAGTAATGCGGCCTTCCAGTTCAAGCGTCAACAGCATGGCGGATAGCTGGCTAACCGTCAAGCCACTGCGCGCACAAAGCATATCCATACTCACCGGATCGAAGCCGATTCGTTCCAGTAAATCGGAGTCCTGATTTTGAGTGCCGGACGTTTGCGGCGTGCCGGTATCAATACGGCGCACGCCGGGTAACTCTTCGAGAATGTCCTGAGCTGTTTCCGCCAATTTTGCACCCTGTTTGATGAGTGCATGACAACCTTTGCTTTGCGGCGAGTGTATAGAGCCGGGGATGGCGAATACGTCCCTGCCCTGCTCCATGGCCAGCCGTGCGGTGATCAGCGAACCGCTTTGCAGCGAAGCTTCCACCACCAGGCAACCGATACTCATGCCGCTGATAATGCGGTTGCGGCGCGGAAAGTTGGTGGCGACAGGCGGTGTCCCGAGAGGAAATTCCGAGATTAACGCGCCTCGTGCTGCGAGTGCGTGAGCTAGGTCACGATTTGCTGCAGGGTAAACCTTGTCCAGTCCCGTTCCGACCACTGCGATGCTACTGCTCATTCCGCGCAATGCGCCACGATGAGCGGCCGCATCTATACCGTGCGCCATGCCACTGATGATGCACAGGCCAGCGTCGCTCAATGATTTTGAAAATTCCTCCGCGTTGCTATTGCCCTGTGGTGTGGCGTTGCGGCTGCCTACGATGGCGAGGGCGGTGGCATTCAGTAAATCGCGCCGTCCTTTGACATACAGCAATAGCGGCGGGTCAGTGATGTTGAGCAGTGCTTGCGGATAGTCGCTATCGCCAAGCGTAACAAGATGATTCAGATCCTCTTCCAGCCAGGATAACACGGGTGCGAGCAGTTCATCGGCGATGCCCCTGGTGATGGCGGCGGCAACATCTGCTTTGACGTAGCCGCTGAGTGTGCTGGCTGGCGCAGCCAGAACGGCTTCGGGTGAACCGAATTCCTGTAGCAGACGACGCGCACCCTCACCGCCCAGGCCTCGTACTAGACTGAGTGCCAGCCAAGCCTTGATTGAGTTATCAACAGGCATGTATTAAGTGAAACTCGCGTAGTAGGATGTCAGGGAGTGAGGGCGTGATCCATTAGCTGTACGGGCAGGCGTGTTTGCATCACCAGCGCGTATGAAACCTTTTCAAACACCCGGAACACAAACAGGTAACCGTAGCGCTCATCCGGCATGGCGAGGTCTTTGCCTTCGTGTTGAACGATACGGCCTTTACGGTACATGGCCAGCACATGACCGCTTTGCAATCCGTCACGCTCCCCCTTGTTAAGGGTAATAACCGTATTTTGGCCGGCCTGCGAAACACCGCCATATATTGAAATCACGCTGGCCTTGATGTGACTCTCTGGTGCGCGCGGCAGGTAATTGCGAGATTCGATGACGCCGGGAGTCACCAGGCGATCACCCAGTTTAATTTCCTGTTTGGAATGAGTGACAACGACCGTGCTGATGTCTGCCAATTCCCTGACCTCGATATCGCCGAGATAAATAGCTTCGTGGCCGAGTATTTCGCGTGTATCCGGATCAATAAAGGTTTTGCCGGGGCGATAAACCTGCCATTTGTTACCTGGCTCGCCGGTCAATCCTTTGGCGTAGGCGATATCGCCGGAACCTAGAATAACCCGCCCTTCATGCAGTCCGACTAAAACCGGTGCACCTGCCAACACCTCATCTGCCACCACCAGAGGTTGACTCAAGAAGGGCTCAATAGCCGAGGATGGAATGCTGGGAATGGCATCCTGCATGCCAATTCCCGAGCGGATTTGGGGTGACAGCTTGATGGTATCGCTTCTGTCGGTAACGCTGCCGCCTATGCTCAATGTGCCGCTGGCGCGATCCAGTACGATTCTTTCCCCCGGATAGATCCAGTGCGGATCCTTAATGCTGTCTTTGTTCATGCCCCAGATATATGGCCATCTCCACGGGTCACTGAAGAACTTCCCGGAGATGTCCCATAAGGTATCACCTTTGACGACTATGTACTGATCGGGGG
>JAURZN010000062.1 GCA_030653355.1 Gallionella sp.
TCCGGATGAGCGCCTGCACACCATCGCGAGTAAGGTCGCGCAGGTCAATGAGGTCACGCGTAAATTGGTGCGTGACATGGCGGAAACCATGTATGCTGCTCCGGGAGTGGGTCTGGCGGCAACCCAGGTCGATGTGCACGAGCAGGTCATCGTAGTGGATATTTCCGAGACGCATGATCAGCTGATGGTGTTTATTAACCCGGAAATTCAGTGCCATAGCGGAGAATCAGAGGGCGAAGAAGGCTGTCTGTCGGTGCCGGGAATATATGAAAAAGTGCGCCGGGCAGACCATGTGACGGTACAGGCACTTGATCAGGAAGGAAGGTCTTTCACCCTGCGGGCTGAAGGATTTTTGGCGGTTTGTATCCAGCACGAAATAGATCATTTGCGTGGCAAGGTGTTCGTCGAATACTTGTCGCAACTTAAACAAACACGATTGCGCGCCAAACTGAAAAAACGGCGGCGCGAAGCGCTGTAACGTACAAATCGCGTAACGAATCGCTTGCTTTCTCGTTCTTTGAGGGCGAGGGGTGGGGAGAGAGAAGCGGGCATGGCGTTTTTTATAATTTTTTGGGCGGCAATTTGGCCATGCCCGTTAGGCTCTCAGTGAAAATAATATTTGCTGGTACGCCGCAATTCGCGGCCAGTGCCTTGGCTGCGTTGCTCGAAAAGTATCAAGTCGTCGCCGTGTTGACGCAACCGGATCGCCCTTCGGGACGCGGCATGCAGCTTACCGCCAGCCCGGTGAAGCAGCTTGCCTTGCAACATGGACTGACGGTTTTGCAGCCAGACAGTCTCAAGACCGAGCAAGCTCAGCGCGAGATTGCCGCACTCGATGCAGATGTCATGGTAGTGGCTGCCTATGGCTTGATATTGCCAAAAGCCGTGCTGGAATTACCCCGTTACGGTTGTTTGAATATCCACGCCTCGCTGCTGCCGCGATGGAGAGGGGCCGCGCCGATACAGCGCGCGATACTGGCGGGTGACAGCGAAACCGGAATCACGATTATGCAGATGGATGCGGGCCTGGATACGGGCGACATGCTGTCGCGCCATGCTTGCCCGATCACGGCTGACGACACCGCACAGACCTTGCATGACAAACTTGCGAGGATTGGCGCTGACAGCCTGCTTGAAACCTTGTATTTACTGGAAAAAGGCAGTTTACAGCCGGTCAGACAAGATGACAGTGCTGCATGTTATGCGGCCAAATTGCTTAAAGGCGAAGCGCAGATTGACTGGCGGCAGGACGCGCAACAGATAGCGCGGGCGGTGCGTGCCTACAATCCTTTCCCGATATGTCAGGCTAACCTGAATAATGTGGTTTTAAAAATCTGGCAGGCGGGTATATGTTCGGGCCAGTCTGGCAAGCCGGGTGAAGTATTGGCTGTGGATAAGCAGGGCGTTACTGTTGCCTGCGGCAAAGACGCAGTGCTGTTAACCGTATTGCAACGTCCAGGCGGCAAGGCGCAACCGGCTGTGCAGTTTCTGCAGGCGATGCCGATTCGTGTTGGCGATAATTTTTCGATAATCGAATGAGTATAAGAAGTAACCCAATCATGATAAAACTACCGATGCTCGTTTCTTCACCTCACCCCTCCCCCGCATGTGGGAGAGGGGGCGAACGATTCACCATGTGGGTTTCAGCCTAAATGCATAATATTCAACTCGCCGCCCTGCAGATTGTTCAACAAGTAATGGTGGACGGGCGCAATCTCAATCAGGTGCTGGATGAATCACTGCGCAGAAAATCGGTCTGGACACCCGCACAGCGCGCGGCTCTGCAAGACTTGAGTTATGGCACGTTGCGTTTTTACGGTCAATTGAATGCGGTGCTTGATTTGTTGCTGCACAAGCACATGACGGATCAACGCATCACTTATTTGCTGCTGGTTGCCCTTTATCAATTGCAATACACCAAGGCGGCACAGCATGCGGTGGTAGATTATGCTGTGCGTTCGGCAGATATTCTGAACCCGAAAATCAGAGGCCTGGTAAATGCAATCTTGCGCAATTTCTTACGCAATCAGGCTGGCTTGCTTGCGCAGGCTGCGCTTAAAGCTGAAGGCCAATACAGTCATCAGCAGTGGTGGATAGACGAGCTCAGGGCTCAGTATGGTGAGCGTGCAGCCGCAATACTCGACGTCGGAAATCAACACCCGCCGATGACGTTAAGGATTAATCAGCGGCATGGCACGACAGCGGATTATTTAACGCAATTGGCAGAGCACGGCCTGTCTGCCCGGCTCATCGCGCCGGATGCGCTGCAATTGGACAAACCGGTGTCAGTAAACAAGATTCCCGGATTTTTTGCAGGCCTGGCGTCGGTGCAGGATGCGGGCGCACAGTATGCCGCACGCGTGCTGGACGTCCACGACGGCATGCGCGTGTTGGATGCGTGTGCGGCACCGGGAGGCAAGACGGCGCACATTCTGGAGTTGGCTGATGTTGAAATGGTTGCATTGGACAAGGATGAAAAGCGCCTGACGCGCGTAGCAGAAAATTTGCAGCGACTGGAATTGTCAGCAACGTTATTGGTCGGGGATGCTGCCAAACCGGAAGACTGGTGGGATGGCAAGCCGTTTGAACGTATTCTGGCCGATGTGCCCTGCTCCGCCACCGGCGTGGTGCGCCGCCACCCTGATATCAAATGGTTACGCCGCAAAAAGGATATCGCCTCTTTTGCTGCACAACAGTCCGGTATTTTGCAATCACTGTGGCCGCTATTGGCGCAGGAGGGTAAATTGCTCTACGCCACTTGTTCTATTTTCAGGCAGGAAAATCAGGACATTATCGACGAGTTTCTGAAAAATAATCCGGGGGCGCAACAACAAACAATTGATTTGCCTGACGGGGCTTTATTGCCAAACGACGAGCATGACGGATTTTTCTATGCCTTGCTGCAAAAAATTGCTTAAAGTCTTTCTGGGGCTGTCCTTGTCGATGTGGCTGTTTGCCGCAGCGGCTTACGCAGATGGAATAGACGTAAATAAGGCGGAAGTGCGGCTGGGTGAGGACGGTTATCAGCTTGCGGCAGACTTCAATGTCAACCTGAGTTATACGGTTCAGCAGGCCTTGTCACTGGGAGTGCCGCTCTATTTTGTGGGTGAATTTTCGCTGACGCGTTCGCGCTGGTACTGGCTGGACGAACAAGTGTTTCAGGGTGAACAATCCGTCAAGCTTTCATATAACGTCCTCACCCGCCAGTACCGTATTTCACGCGGCGCGCTGTTTCAGAACTTTGCCAGTCTGGATGAAATGTTGCGTATTCTTGAGCGGCAAAATTCGGCGCTTATTCTTTCAGAAGTGATAAAAAAAGAGGCCAACTATGTTGCCGCCGTGCGTTTGCGTCTGGATACCAGGCAGCTGCCTAAATTGATGCAGGTGAACGTGTTGACCAGCAAAGACTGGGATCTGGATTCGGGCTGGTATCGCTGGGTGATGCGTCCGGCCGATGTGCGCAACTCGGGCAAGGCGGAGTGAGGGCGCAGTGAAATATCTGATTACCTTAAGCCTCATCGCGGTGACGGTCTTGCTGTATCTGTTGTCCAGTCGCAGCGCGAATACCGAAGTGTTTTCCGTCAGCTATTACGGCTTGCTCGGATTGACCGGTTTGCTGGCGTTAGGCCTGTCAGGGCTGGTTGCTTTTCAGTTCTGGCGCTTGCGCGACAAATTAAAGAAAAAGATATTTGGCGCCAAGCTGACTTTGCGTCTGGTGCTGTTTTTCACCCTGGTGGCGGTTCTGCCCGGGATATTGGTCTATGCCGTATCGGTCAACTTTTTATCGAAGAGCATAGAATCGTGGTTCGACGTGCGCGTGGAAAAAGCGCTGGAAGGCGGCCTTAACCTGG
Source organism: Gallionella sp. (assembly GCA_030653355.1). Lineage (GTDB taxonomy): Bacteria > Pseudomonadota > Gammaproteobacteria > Burkholderiales > Gallionellaceae > Gallionella. The sequence continues at coordinate 3,852 of JAURZN010000062.1, forward strand.
GCAGGAGCGGACTGGACAATAGTCTTAAGGAGTTGTCGAAAAAAACTCAGTTTGTCGCGCTCTTATTGTCAGAAAAAAATCCCGTGCAGTTCCAGAATGCGCTGGCGCAGCTAATCGATGAAGGCATGGCGCAGGAGGCGGCCGTATTCGGCCCGGGCGGCAAATTGCTCGCCTTTGCCGCCAGTGACAATGCGTTGTTGCCTGATATTCCAGATGAAAGCCTGATGCAGCAGGTGCAGGAAAAGGGACAATACTCGGTTATTGAGGCGATGCCCAACAAGGCGATGAGTTTGCGGGTGTTGGCCCTGGTGAATGCAAATAGCTATTCTGGGGCGAGCTATATTCTGCAATTCAATCAGGCGGTTCCCAAGCAGATTGAAGACGATGCGGAGATGGTGCAGTCGGTTTATCGCGATTATCAGGAACTGACGCTTTCCAGGCTGGGGCTAAAGCGTTTATATGGCATCACGCTGACGCTGTCGTTGCTGGTGGTGTTGCTCACGGCGATATCGGTGGCGTTCTATATCAGCGAGCGCCTGGGCTCTTCGCTGGAAGCGCTGGCTGAGGGCACGCGGGCGGTTGCGCAGGGAGATTTCACCGGGCAACATCCTATACGCAGCAGTGATGAATTGGGTGCGCTGACGGGTTTATTCAACCAGATGACTAATCAGTTGGCGGATGCCAGACGAGCCAGCGAGCAGCAGCAGCGCGAAGTTGAAAGCGCCAAGGGCTATCTGGAAAGCGTGCTGACACATCTCTCATCCGGGGTGCTCGCACTCGATGGCGAATTCCGCCTGCGTTCGGTGAATACCAGTGCCGCCCAGATTTTGGGCGCGCCCTTGCAGGATATGCAGCGCATGCCCTTGCAGCAAATCGCGGAAAAATTCACTTTATTGCATTCCTTTTGTAAGACCATCATGGATGCATTCTCGGGAACCAGCAATGGTGAATGGCAGCGTCAAATTGAACGGCTGAGTAAAAATGGCAACCAGATTCTGTTGATCCGTGGAACGCGTCTGCCTCAGGGTGCTGAAGCGGGCTTCGTTGTGGTTTTTGATGACATCAGTCATTTGTTGCAGGCAGAGCGTCAGGCCGCCTGGGGTGAAGTGGCTCGCCGTCTGGCCCATGAAATCAGGAATCCGCTCACGCCGATACAGCTCTCGGCAGAGCGTTTGCAATACAAGTTAAGTGCTAAATTGGACGAGGGTGATGCGAAGATGTTGCGGCGCGCCACACAAACTATCGTCAGCCAGGTATCGGCGATGAAAAATATGGTGAGTGATTTTGCTGATTACGCACGGGGTCCTTCCCTGAAATTAACCCGTTTGGATCTGCATCGATTGATCAAGGAAGTGCTGGGTTTGTATGAGGCCAATGCAGTGCCCATCACGCTGAATCTGCAGGCCGGTTGCGCCGAGATTGATGGAGATGCAACGCGCTTGCGTCAGGTGCTGCACAACCTTTTGCAGAATGCACAAGACGCGTTGCAGGGGGTTGAGCATCCGGAGATTATCTTGAGTAGCGAAACCGAGCGCGGGGAGATTCATTTGCGTGTATCGGATAACGGGACCGGCTTTCCGGAAAATGTGTTGTCACGCGCTTTTGAGCCTTATATGACGACAAAAACCAAAGGCACCGGCTTGGGTCTGGCGATTGTGAAGAAAATCATCGAGGAGCATGGCGGTCGAATAACGCTTGAGAATGGTGTAAACGGCGGAGCATACGTAAATATCAGCCTGTCGCTGAATGAGGAAGGGCAAGCATGAGCAAACAGATTCTGGTCGTGGATGACGAGGTGGGGATACGTGAATTGCTGGCGGAAATTTTATATGACGAGGGCTATCAGGTCCATCTGGCTGAAGATGCCGAACAGGCACGCGCCTGCCGGCATGAATTCGAACCCGATTTGGTGTTGCTGGATATCTGGATGCCTGACACCGATGGCGTTGCGTTGTTAAAGGAGTGGGTCGAGCAGGATTTGCTGACCATGCCGGTGGTGATGATGTCAGGTCATGGCACGATAGAGACCGCGGTTGAGGCAACGCGCATCGGTGCGGTAGATTTTCTGGAAAAGCCCATTTCACTGCAAAAGCTGTTGAATACCGTAACTAAAGCCATTAAGGAAGGGGCGGCAATAATAAAGCCCCCGGTTGCGGTGGATGTTGCGCAAAATCTGATTGTCGAAATTGATGGCGCAGTCATGAATTTTCCCTTGCCTCTGGATTTGCCGCTGCGTGAGGCGCGCGAGCATTTTGATGCCATATATTTTGATTACCATTTACAAAAAGAGGCCGGTAACGTGTCGCGTGTGGCGGAAAAAATAGGCCTGGAGCGCACGCATCTGTATCGCAAGCTTAAACAACTGGGTATAAAAGTGGCCAAAAAGAGCGGCGAAAACGAGACTTAGCCTCGTCCCTCAATACAGGAAATCAGCAAGTTTGTTGCTGTATTCCGGGGTGTGCGGCATAATTCCAACAATTAACATTCGGCGTTAAACATAAACCCATCCCCT
>JAURZN010000072.1 GCA_030653355.1 Gallionella sp.
GGAAGAAGCCGAAAAAATAGAGAATCCAGTTGAACTCGCGCACCAGCCATGCGCCGGCCAGAATCATCACGGCGCGCATGACGATGGCGCCCAGCACGCCGTAAACGAGCACCCGGCGCTGGTATTCCGCAGAAATATGGAAGGACGAAAAGATCAGCAGGAAGATGAACACGTTGTCCACCGATAGCGACTTCTCGATCAAATAGCCGGTGAGGAATTCCAGCGCCTTGCGGTCGGCGATCTCCTGTCCTGCCGTGCCGCTCAGGTACCACCACAACCCGGCGTTGAACAACAGCGCAAGGCTGACCCAGACCAGCGACCAGATGGCCGCCTCCCTGACGCTAACCTTGTGCGCCTTGTTGCCGCCGAACACGAACAGATCCAGCGCCAGCATGACCAGCACGAAACCGATGAAGGCGGCCCACATCGGGCCGGTGGCGATACTTTCTATTCCGCTCATAGCTGATTACCTGGCTGCTCGGCGATAGACTCGAAAGCATTACCCGCCGGGTTGTATTGAAAAAGGGAGCCATCTGCCATGTCAAAATACCAGCCATGCAAATGCATGGTGCCGACCGCAACGCGCTCGGCGATCCAGGGGTAAGTCAGCAGGTTTTCCAGCGAGACCAGGATGGCGGCTTGCTCGCAGGCTCTATCCTGCAAGTTGGTCGGCTTGTTGGGCAATTCAGCCAATACGCGTTCGCGCGCGCGTTGTGCGATGCCGACCCACTTGCCGATGAACTCACCGTCCGAACCGGTGCCACTCATCAAGGCATGGATGCCGCCGCATTGGGCGTGGCCAAGCACGATGATGTGCTCGACTTCGAGCGAGCGCACGCCGAATTCCAGTGCCGCTGCCACACTATCGAAGTCGCCGTCTGGCTGATACGGCGGCACCAGATTGGCCACGTTGCGCACCACGAACATGTCTCCAGGTTCAGCGCCCGTCAGCAAAGCCGGATCCACCCGGGAGTCGGCGCAGGCCACGATAAGCGCCTTGGGGCGTTGCCCCTGCTGAAGCTGCTCGAACAGATTCCGGTCTTCGCTGAAATACTTCTCCTGAAAGCGCCGGAAACCGGAAATAAAATTGGCGACGTCTTTCATGAAACTACGCCTTCCCGCAGTGCGGCGATGCGTTCTTCGAGCGGCGGATGGGTCATGAACAAACGCTTGATGCCGCTCGCACCGCCACCGGCGATGCCGAAAGCCGCCATTTTTTCCGGTAACGGCGCGGGGTGCAGCGTGTTGAGTCTCTGCAGCGCGGCGATCATGTTTTGCCGTCCGGCGAGGCTCGCACCACCACGGTCGGCGATGAATTCGCGCCTGCGCGAAAACCACATAACGATGATGGAGGCGAGAACGCCCAGCACCAGCTCTGCGATGATCATGGTGACGAAGAATGCCGGGCCGGTACCCCGCTCGGTCTTGAATACCACCTTATCTACCACGTAACCTATGACGCGTGACAGGAACATCACAAAGGTGTTCACCACACCCTGAATCAGCGCCAGTGTCACCATGTCGCCATTGGCAACGTGGGCGACCTCATGGCCCAGAACGGCTTCGGCCTCTTCCCGCGTCATCTGTTGCAGCAGCCCGCTGGACACGGCGATCAGCGAGGAATTTTTGCTCATGCCCGTGGCGAAGGCGTTAACCTCGGGCGAGTCGAAAATACCCACCTCGGGCATCCTGATGCCTGCCTGCGCCGAATAGTTGCGGATAGCTTCCACCAGCCATAATTCGGTCGAACTCGACGGCGCATCTATCACCCGCACGCCCATGGACTTTTTTGCCGTCCATTTGGAGATAGCCAGTGAAATAAACGAGCCGCCAAAGCCCATCACCGCCGCGAATATCAGCAACGAAGTCAGATTGAGTCCCTGTTCGTTAAGATAGGGCTCCACGCCCAGCAGGCGCATGGTGACGGACAGCACCAGCACGATAGCCATATTGGTGGCGAGAAAAAGCAGAATGCGTTTCATGATGGTGTTCCCCCCTGTTTATCTTGACCCTGGTTTCAGTGCCCGCCCGACTTGCCCGACATGAGCTTGTCCATCAATGCGAACAACACGCCCGAGACGACAAAGGCCATGTGCAGACCGACCTTCCAGGCCAGTTGCTCATTGGTGTAGGCCTCGACATTGACGAAAGCCTTGAGCAGTTCGATGGCGGAGATGGCCACGATAGACCCGATGACCTTGATCTTCAGGTCGGTAAAGCTCACCTGCCCCATCCATTCTGGCCTGTCCTCGTGGCTGCCGGTATCGATTTTGGAAACGAAATTTTCGTAACCCGCAAAGATGATGATAATCAACAGATTGGCCACCAACGCTACATCCACCAGCGTGAGCACGCCCACCAGCACCTGACTGCCATCTCCCGTCACCACCACCGTCAACAGCCCGATAAATTCCTTGACGAATTTGAACAGCATCAACACGATGGCCCCCACCAGGCCTATGTAAAACGGGGCCAGCAGCCAGCGACTGGCGAAGATGAAGCGCTCGAGAAAATGTTCAATCTTTTGCATAGTTGACTCCAAAAATATATTGACTACGATGACCGTAACGCTGCCGCGATATCATCACTCACCACCGCAGGCATAAGCAAGGCGTTTCTTCAGACAATTGCGCAGACTGACCGCGAGCCTGTTCCCCTGATTCTGGATATCCCTACGCGCGCGCCCTATTTGCAGGAACTCATCCTACAATTCTTTTTTGATAAGAAAAAGTCGAATTATCATGTTACTGTATTCGTATTTTTCGATCTGAGAACGGCATGCTCAACTTCAAGCATCTCTATTACTTCCTCTCCGTAGCCAAGGCCGGCGCCATCAACCGCGCGGCAGAAAAACTCCATCTCACTCCCCAGACGCTATCCGGCCAGTTGACGCTGTTCGAAAAAAGGCTGGGGGTCGCGCTATTCCGGCGCACAGGACGGCGGCTGGAACTGACCGATGCCGGGCATGCGGCTCTTTCCTATGCCGATGAGATCTTTCAGCTGGGAAGCGAACTCGAAGACGCCTTGCGCAACCGTCACGATGAACGCCCCTTTCTGTTCCGGGTCGGCATCGCCGATGTCATACCCAAGTCCATTGCCCATCGCCTGCTGGCACCCGCTCTGGCGCTGCCCGATCCGGTGCGTATGGTATGTCGCGAGGACAAATTCGAACGCTTGCTGGCAGAACTGGCCATCCACCGTCTGGACATGGTGCTGGCCGACCGCCCCCTGCCGCCCGGCATGGATGTAAAAGGCTACAGTCATCGTCTGGGAGAATGCGGACTCACTTTTTTCGCCGCGCCCGGCCTGGCTGCCGGGCTTTCCGGAAAGTTTCCGCTGTTGCTTGACGCCGCGCCCCTGCTGATTCCCGGCGAAGATAGCGCCGTTCGTGCCCCGTTGCTGCGCTGGCTGGGCAGCCAGGACATCTTCCCGCGCCTGGTAGGCGAATTTGATGATGGCGCGCTGATGAAATCCTTCGGTCAGGCGGGCGCGGGCATTTTTCCCGCCCCGACAGCCATCGCAGGCGAAGTGGCACAACAGTACGGCGTGATTCCCCTGGGCAGCACCCAGGCCGTCAAGGAGCGGTTCTTCCTCATTACGGCAGAGCGCAAGATCAGCCACCCGGCCGCGCTGGCAGTGAGCGAATCCGCCCAACAGGGACTATTCACAGACAGCGCCTGAAAAAACAGCCCGCTCTGCCGAATCAGCGGCCGTTACACCTGTTTCTCCATCACCCCTTATACTGCAACCCGGATACGCACAGAAAAGGCTAGGCATGAACAACAGAATACGTCAGATTCTCGACCAGATAAGTCAACTTGAAGCCGAATTACAAACAGTGCTCGATGAGCAAACCAGCCGCTTACGCTATCAGATCAAAGATAAGCGCATTATTTTCGAGCAAACCATCAAAACCGCTCACCAGCACGTCAAGCTGGGGGTGTTTCGCTGGTTCCTGACCGTCCGTCCGCAAAACTTTATCACCATGCCCGTCATCTACGGCATGATCGTTCCTCTGGCTCTGTTCGATCTGTGCGTCACGCTCTACCAGCTGACCTGTTTTCCTGTTTACGGGATAGCCAGAGTGCGGCGCGCTGACTATATTGTCATCGATCATCAGCAACTGGCCTATCTGAACATCATCGAAAAAATACACTGCATATACTGTTCCTATGCCGTCGGCCTGATCGGCTATGCGCGCGAAATCACGGCGCGTACCGAACAATATTTCTGCCCGATAAAACACGCCAGCAAAATCCTCGGCGCGCACTCGCGCTACAAGGATTTTCTGGATTATGGCGATGCAGAAAACTTTCATGCAAAGCTGGAAGAATTCCGCGCCAGTCTCGCTGTTGCAAAGAATGAGGAAACCAAAAAATGATCCCTAAAACAGGGTGTTTTCATCAAAGATTGTTAAAAAAATGAATTGCAATTCCAATTTTCATAGAGCGATAATGCGGGCGTTTTAATCGCAGACCAAAGCTTAATTGTTGTTCAATTTTCAAGAGGAGCACAGCTAAACATCGGAAGTCGCACGTCATGCACAAACATCATTCCCGGCAGGCTGACACCCGCCGATCTGATCACGCAAACACGAGGAGAACGACCATGAATAAGCAATCACAGCAATCCGGCTTTCAGCCCATACGGCATGACCGCCTGTTGCAGGAAGCCAGGCACGACACTTACAAAGCCAAGGGTAAATTACCCGAACCTGCGGTCTGCTCTGACTGCGGCGCGGTGTTTCACGATGGACGCTGGCAATGGTTACCTGCTCCGGCGAACGCGCATCAAACAAGCTGTCCGGCTTGCCATCGGATACGCGATCATTTCCCGGCGGGCTATGTCTCACTGAGCGGCAATTTCTTCCCTGAACATGAACACGAAATCCTGCAACTGATACAACATCGGGAAGCGCAGGAAAAAATCAACCATCCCCTGCAGCGCATCATGGCGATCGAAAAAACAGCACAGGGCACGCAGATCACCACGACTGACATTCATCTGGCGCGCGGCATCGGCGAGGCCTTGCACCACGCCTACCAGGGTGAGCTGGAATACCACTACAACCCCGATCAAAACCTGTTGCGGGTGAACTGGACTCGCTGAAAACGCCTCCGGTTTAACGCGAATGTTTACGACCGGCTTTCGGATGCTCAGACAACTGACAGGCACGACGATAGGACTGTAAAGTTTTCTGAGCACGACCCAGAACGCTGCCGTGCGGATAATCGCCCTGCCCGTCCGCAATACCCGCCGGCAGACCCGTGAGCAATTCCATACCCTCGCTGACATGCTCTGCGGAATAGATGTGAAACAAGCCCTGCTCCACAGCCTCGACAACTTCACGTCCCAGCATCAGGTGGCGGCGGTTTCTTGATGGTATCAACACGCCCTGGCTGCCATCCAGCCCGGCCGTTGCGCAGATGCGGAAGTAACCCTCGATCTTTTCGTTGACCCCGCCTATCGGCAACACCTGGCCATGTTGATTGATTGCGCCCGTCACGGCGATACCCTGTTTGAGCGGCAAACCCGACAGGGACGAAATCAAGACATAAAACTCGGCACAGGAGGCCGAATCACCTTCCACGCCGTAATATTCCTGTTCAAATACGATGGACGCATTAAGCGCCAGCGGTGCGATGTGTGCGAACAGCGCGGACAGGTAGTTGTGCAATATCAGCACCCCCTTGTCATGGATAGGGCCGGACATTTCCACTTCACGTTCGATATTGAGCAGGCCATCGTTTCCGGCATAGCTGCGCGCGCTGACCCGCACCGGAAAACCGAAACGGTAATCCCCCAAGTCCATTACGGTCAGCCCGTTGAGCTGCCCCACTTGCTCGCCCTGCACACTGATCAGCACCACCCCTTCGGCAATCGATTCCTGCATGCGCTGATCCGGATAATCATGACGCCGGATATGCGCACCGAGCGCGGCTTCGACGTCCGCCGCCTCTACCAGGCTACCGGCACGCGCATGACACAGCGCTGCACTTTCCATCACCAGCGCTTCGGTGCGTGCGAAATTTGCACTCTGGCGTGACTGGTCTTCCACTTCGCGATGCGTATCCTCCAGCAACCGCGCCACAGCACTGGCTGAAAAATGCGGCAGGCCCAGATTCCGGCAGCTGTGTGCCACAAAAATAGCAAAGGCACGCCGCGTTTCGTCACTGGACGAAAAGCTTTCCGCGAAATCCACCTTAACCCGGAAGCGCCGCGCGAATTCGGGATCTTCCTCCTGCAACTCATAATATTGCTCACGCGAGGCGATCAGGATGATCTTGGCGTCAACGTCAACGGGCTCAGGTTCCAGCGATACGGCCGCAATCGGCGCAAAGGCCGTACCCGGCTCCTCGATTTGCAGCCGTCCGCTGCGTAAAAAACGCCGTAACTTCTCCCACACCAACCCGTCGGCCAGCAGGTCGCGCAAATGCAGCAGCAGAAATCCGCCATGCGCGCGGAGCAGGCTGCCGGCACGGATACGGGAAAAATCCGTCACCAGCATATCGTTTTCGGACTGATATTCGATGCTGCCGAATAGCGAGCGGAACAGCGGATTATCTTCGATGATAACCGGCGCACCTTCCAGACCGTCGTTATCCACCACCAGATTGACCCGGTAGCGGGACAGCACCCGGCTCAGCTCTTCCAGCCTGCCTTGCTCATCGTCATCAGCAGCCTCAAACAGCTCGACATTTTCCAGCACATCCTGAGCAAACTGTTCAAGGTAGGCGCCAAGCTTGATGGAATCCTTGATCTGTTTCTTCAACTTGGTGCGAATTTCCTGCAACTCGTGATCCAGAAACGGCCTCACCATCTGACGCCGCAACGCCGCCAGCGACTCATTCATGGCGCGCTCCATAGGCCGCGTCTGCTCCAGGAAACGGGTAATTTCCGCACGCAACTCCTGTTCGGCCTTATCGATTTCCGCCCTGCGCTCTTTAGGCAAGGCATACACTTCGTGTTCGGTGATCGCATGCCGCTTTTCGCCCATCAGTGTAAAAACCAGATGACCGGATTCACGGTGCAATACAAAATGATGCGCTTCGGCGAAGGCATCCAGCGAGGCATAAGCCTTGGCCTCATCCGCCTTGTAAGCATTCTCGATGCGTTCGCTCTCAGCCTTGAACTCCTGCCCCTTCAGGCGCAGTGGGATTTCCGTCTGCAATATTTTCGTCATATGCGCCATGAATTGACGCAGCACACGCCCCTGTCCGGCAGGCAGACGCAAGGCACGCGGACGCTCCGGCGTATCGAAGTTGTGCAGATAGCATAGATCGGGGGGCACAGACCGCGTAGCGGCGGCGGTGTGCATGGCCTGCTTGAGCAGCGATGAGCGTCCGCTGCCCACATCGCCCAACACGAACAGGTTGTAATCCGCCTGATCCATGGACAGACCAAACCGTGCAGCCATTTCCGCACGTTCTTGACCTATCCATGGCAAGGGGCACGACAGCAACTCAGTCGTATCCGAAAAACCCAGTGCATCGGGTGCGACGACAAGACGAAGTTCAGCGGCAGTCAGTTTTGAATTCGGCATTTTCTTTACGGAAACGGAATAGATATGCTGATTGTAACGAATAAGCCATGCTTGCGTTCCTTTGCCGAGAAATCACCCCGCAATGGCTCAGGATTTTCTTAACGGCTGGTTTTATTGTTACACTCCGGTCTTGCGTTAACTCACTCCGATGTTGATAAACGAATCCCGAACTTGCACGACGCAATCATGATCAGAATTTTACTGACGCTTTTCATCTTACTGTCCACCGCGTTATCCACCCCCGCATTCTGTGGCAGCCTTGACGCATCAATGGCGGAGACTGGCGCAGCGGACAGCCCGGACGTACGTGAACTTCGCGCCCGCGCCGCAGCCGGTGATGCCGATTCCCAGTTGAATATGGGTGGCTTGTATTTCAAGGGGGCAGACATCGCGCAGGATTACAGCGAAGCGGCAAAATGGTTTCTGCTTGCCGCCCGCCAGGGTCACGCTCAGGCCCAATTTAATCTGGGAATGATGTATGCCACAGGTCAGGGCGTAACGGCAAACCAAGGCGACGCGGCAAAGTGGTATCGCATTGCCGCTAATCAAGGACTGGCCGTAGCGCAACTCAATCTCGGCGTAGCCTATGCTACAGGTCAGGGTGTATTACGGAATGCGTCAAAGGCGGCGGAATGGACCCGCCTTGCCGCCGAGCAAGGCGCTGCGCAGGCACAATTCAATCTGGGAGTCATGTACGCCAATGGTCAGGGCGTGGAACAGAATCTCGTTGAGTCTTACCGCTGGGCCGGACTCGCCGCTGCTCAGGGACACGAAATAGCCCGCGCCTTGATGAGTGATTTAGCCGGGCGAATGACGCCCGAGCAAATTGCGAGTGCTACCGCAAAACCCTGACTGCGCCTTGAACCGGCGCGACTAGCAGATTCGCGGCAATTGTTCGCCCGCCAGCCAGTCAACGATACGACGACCGCCCATACGGGTGACCATCTGCACGAAGCCATGCGCATCCTCCAGCACCTCGCCGATGATGGCCGCATCAACCGCCTGCGGATGTGCGCGCATAACCTTCAGCAAGCGCGCCGCATCCTCAGCCGCACAGATAGCCACCAGCTTGCCCTCGTTGGCGACATACAAGGGGTCCAGCCCCAAAAATTCACAGGCGGCTTCCACCGTCTGATGCACGGGAATCGCCGCCTCCTGCAACAGCATGCCCACCCCGGATTGTTTGGCGATCTCGTTGAGTGTGGTAGCCAGACCGCCGCGCGTCGGGTCGCGCAGCACGCGCAAGCATACGCCACTGTCCAGCATCGTTGCGACCAGCCCGTGTAACGCCGCCGTGTCTGACACGATAGGCGCATCGAAACTCAGCCCTTCGCGTTGCGACAACACCGCCATGCCGTGATCGCCTATCGCGCCCGATAGCAGGACTTTGTCGCCCGGCTGTGCCAAGTTCCCCGACAGCGTGATGCCATCCCTGACCACACCCACGCCCGTGGTAGTGATGAACACCCCGTCGCCCTTGCCCTGCTCCACCACCTTGGTATCGCCAGTGACGATGGGCACGCCCGCCTCGCGTGCCGCCTGCGCCATCGAAACGACAATGCGGTGCAGGTCGGCCAACGGAAAGCCTTCCTCAAGAATGAAAGCCGCACTCAGATAAAGCGGCTGCGCCCCCATCATCGCCACATCATTGATCGTGCCATGTACCGACAAGCAGCCTATATCGCCCCCCGCAAAGAACAGGGGTGAGACCACATGACTGTCGGTGGACATCACCAATCGGCCATTGACGCACGGCAGCAGCGCGCCATCATTGCCCTGCGCCAGGTAGGAATTATCGAAGACCTTTGCAAATAATTCGGTGATCAATTGCGCCATCGCACGCCCACCCGAACCATACGACATCTCGATGCGACCGTTTTTGAAGTCCAGCGGACGGGTATAACTCATAGTGTGGCACCTCTGAATCGTCCATAGGAATAATGCGCCGCGCACGCCCCCTCGGATGACACCATGCAGGAGCCGACCGGATTCTCCGGGGTGCACACCGTGCCGAATATCTTGCATTCCTGCGGGTGTTTCCGGCCACGCAGAATGGCTGCGCATTCGCAGGCCTTGTGGTCTGATACGGCGATATATTCGGCTGAAAATTTCAATTCGGCGTCAAATGCTGAAAATTTCTCACGCAGCTTCAAGGCGCTGTGCAGCACACTGCCCAGACCGCGCCACTCGAACACCTCACGCAACTCGAACACCTCATCAACCCATACCTGCGCCTTGCGGTTCCCCTCGCGGGTCACGGCGCGGGTAAATTCGTTTTCGACAGCGGCGCGCCCTTCATTGATCTGGCGTATCAACATCAGAATAGCCTGCATCACGTCCAGAGGCTCAAATCCGGCGATCACAACCGGTTTAGCATAGTTGTCAGCAAATACTTCGTAGGGTCGGCTGCCGATCACGGTAGAGACATGTGCCGGACCGATGAAGCCGTCCAGCGACACGCCACCTTCTACGGCAAGAATCGCGTGCATCGCCGCCGGGGTCAGCACGTGGTTGCACAGGATGCTGAAATTGCGCAAATTCTCTGCCGCAGCCTGTTTGACCGCCACGGCAGTCGGCGGCGTTGTGGTCTCGAAACCGATAGCGAAAAACACCACCTGTCGTTGCGGGTTGTCGCGCGCAATCTTCAGCGCATCCTGCGTCGAATAGATCATGCGCACATCCGCACCGCCCGCCCTGGCGCGCATCAGCGTGAAATTATCCGAAGCGGGAACGCGCATCGTGTCGGCGTAAGTACACAGAATCACACCCTGTTCCGTCGCCAGCCGTATCGCCTGATCCACGCGTCCGATGGGCAGCACGCACACCGGGCAGCCCGGGCCATGTATCAGCCGCACGCTGGCAGGCAGTAAATCTGCGAGACCATAGCGCGAAATCGCGTGAGTATGTCCGCCACAGAATTCCATCAGCCGGTAAACGCGCTTCGGGTCTGCCTCGCGGGCAATGTTGGCGGCAATCACTTTTGCCAGTTCGCCATCCCGGAATTCATCCACGTATTTCACAGATATCCACCCTCAGCATCATTCATCGCGTTAAATTCGGCGAACACTGCCAAAGTGCGTACAGCCTCGTCCTCATCGAGTTTTTGCAGCGCGTAGCCGGCATGCACAATCACATAATCGCCCACCGCGACATCCTCCACCAGTGCGAGAGAAACCTCCTTCTTCACCCCGCCCAGATTGACGATGGCGCTGTCCTCACCAAAAAGTTGTTCGACACAGGCGGGTATAGCAAGACACATATCAATTTCCTTGTTGTTTGATGGTTTGCAGTGCGACCCAGGCTTGACCGAGTGAAATCGAGCTGTCACCCGGTTGCCTGGACGTCAACACATGCAGCTCGGCCGCATCAAGCCTGTCGGATAGGTCGCGCAGCAGGATTTCGTTGTAAAAGCAGCCGCCACCCAGTGCGATGTGTCTGATGCCGTGTTCGTCGGCAGCACGGATAACCCATACTGCCAACCCTGCCGCCAGCGTGGCATGAAACACTGCTGCGCCGTAAGCGGCCTCCCGGCAATCGGCCAGCATGGCGAGCAGGGGAGAAAAATCCAGCACACCGCCTTGCGCAATCAAGTAACCACCGTCCATGGGCGCAACCCGTCCGTGACCTTGCGCCAGCGTTTGCAGCAAAATCGCCGCCTCGGCTTCGAAGGCCTGAATCTCGTTGATACCCAGCAAGCCAGCGGCGGCATCGAACAGCCTGCCCATGCTGGACGTTGCAGGACAATTCAAGTTGCGTTGCAGCATGGCCGTCACGGTCGCCGCCCCCGACTGTTCTGGGAAGCGCCTTGCAATCTCATCGGCGCGTCCCAGCTGAAACAATACCGCCGCCGCCATGCGCCAGGGTTCCGTCGCGGCACGGTCGCCGCCCGGCAAGGCTATCGGCGCCAGATGTCCCAGACGCCGAAAATCCGCCCCCGCAACCCGCAACAACTCGCCGCCCCACGCCGTGCCATCCGCACCCAGACCCACCCCATCCAGCGCCAGCCCCAGCACGGGTTCGGTAAACCCATGCTCGGCGCAGATTGCAGCGATATGCGCATGGTGATGTTGCACAGCCAGCGTCGGCAAGCCGCGCTGTGCGGCGAAGGATAAAGCGAATTGCGTGCTGTAAAAATCGGGGTGCAGATCGTGCGCGACGATTTCAATAGTCACGCCATCGCACAGTCGCGCCACGGTTTCATCCAGCAAGCGGCACGCCTCGGCGCTGTCCAGATCGCCTATCAATTCAGAAACATGCGCCTCGCAACCCCGCGTCACGCAGGTCGTATTCTTGAGCCACGCGCCGCAAGCCAATACCGGCGGCCCGCCGAACGGCAGGGTAAATTGACTATTCAACTTGTTCGACAAGTTTGGAGATTACCGCCTTGCGGCAACCTGCCCGTATCCACTCCAGCCACTCCGCCATGCCCTCTCCGCTCTTGGCCGAGATGCGCATCACCTGCAAATCGGGGTTGACGCGGCGCGCGTATGCGACTGCCAGATCCGCATCGAACTCCAGATAGGGCAGCAGATCGCATTTATTGAGCAGCATCAGGTCGGCGGCGCGGAACATATCGGGGTATTTGAGCGGTTTGTCTTCGCCTTCGGTCACCGACAAGATAACCACTTTATGCGCCTCGCCCAGATCAAAGCTGGCCGGGCACACCAGATTACCGACATTCTCGATCAACAGCAGACTGTCTTCCCTTAAATCCAGTTGCTGCATGGCCTGCGCTATCATCTGCGCATCCAGATGGCAGCCTTTGCCGGTATTGATCTGAATGGCCGGCGCACCGGCGGCACGAATGCGCGCGGCATCGTTTTCGGTCTGCTGGTCGCCCTCGATCACCGCCAGCGGCAGCGCGCCATTCAGCGCGTCTATGGTTTTTACCAGTAGCGTGGTCTTGCCGGAACCGGGGCTGGATACCAGATTGAGCGCAAATATGCCCTGTCCGGCCAGCTGGCGACGGTTGGCACCGGCATACTCATCGTTTTTGGCGAGCAGATCGCGTTCAACCTGAACAATACGCAACTGTGCGGGGTTCGCTGAGTCATGCGCATGCGTGCCTGACCCGGATGCGCGAAAAGCCAGCGCTCCGCCGCGGCGCGCAGGACGCCTGCCTCCGATCAGCACATCACGACTTCCACACCCGCAGGTAGCGCACATAATCACTCCAACATATTGATTTTATTTAATTATTCTACAGACAAATCTTTTACGCGCATCAGGTTTCCCGCTGTAATTTCCAATCGAGGACTGTCACAGCACGGGCACAATCCATAAGGTTCCTGCATGGCTACGGTCGCGCCGCATGCCAGACAACGACCTGCGCCGGGGGTCTCGATGATTTGCAACACGGCGCCCTCGGCCAGCGTGCCGCGCATCACCGCATCGAAACAGAAGCGCATCGCATCGGGCTCGACTGCGGACAGCTGCCCTATCTCCAGCACCACGCAGCGTACCTTCCGGAAATTTTGAGTGCGTGCCGACTCTTCGATAATCTGCAACACGTTCTCGGCCAGCGACATTTCATGCATCAGAATTTAAGCCGCAAAGTAAAACACACCCCCGAATGCGGCTATCGCAGCACCTGCCAGTCGCAACCAGTGCGCCGTGCGGCCCAGCCATCGTGCCATGCCTATGCCGCCGAGATGCAAGGCAACCGTGGTCAGCATGAAGCCCAGCGCATAGCTCAGGCCGGAAGCGCTGTGCGGCATCTCGGCACCGTGCGCATAACCGTGAAACAGCGCGAACAGACCCACGAGCGCCAAACTCGCTGCAAGGGGAAGGCGGACAGCGGCAGCAATCAACGCACCCAGCACCAGCAACGATGCGAGTATGCCGCCCTCGATCCCGCCTTCAACAACGGGGGGCAGCGCAATCGCGGACATGCCCAGCAAACCGCCCAATGCCATCACCCCCACAAAGGTAAGCGGAGCCAACCACAGCGCACGCCCGCCCAGTTGCGCCGCCCACATACCGACCGCAACCATGGCGCACAGGTGATCGAGTCCGGCAACAGGATGCAGCATGCCATGCGCCCAGCTAAGCGCCTCACCCGTGCCGACATGGGCATGAGCAATATCGGGCACAAAAACGAGAAGAAACAGGCTATAAATAAATCGATAACGCAACAAGGCGGTCATGTCAGTTCCTTAAACTTGCGCAATGCGGGCAGGCTAATGCATACGGCTTGCGATTGTATGACGATCAAACCTGACTATCAAATCAGTTTTCATGGGCGTAGAATCCCCC
>JAURZN010000073.1 GCA_030653355.1 Gallionella sp.
GCCGAACTGATACACCGCGAATATGAACATGGCTGGCCACTGGGTGTCTGGCTGGCTGCCGAAGAAAGTGCTGATGAGATTGGGCGCGACATCGATGACTTTACTGTCATAGCGGTGGAATTTGACAAATTCGCCGACGGCAAGAGCTATTCAACCGCTCGTACGCTGCGTGAACATTACGGCTTCAGAGGTGAGTTGCGCGCGATCGGCGATGTGCCGCGTAGCAATGTGACCTACCAGTATCAGGTTGGCTTTGATTCTTTTGCTGTACGTAGCAACCAAAAAGTCAGCTCTGTCTTATCGGGCTGGTTCAATCTCAAAGCAGCCAACCAGCATCATATTCAACACGCTACGCTCGCTGGATAAACCGGGGGGCACTTTGCCCCTCAGCCTCCAGAACCTTTTGTTTGCCTTCGGTGGAATCGGGAATAATTTGGCTTATTAATGTTGTAGATAAACATATACAAGTAAATTGACAGCCATTAAAAAATCGAAGTCCCTAGGTCTGTGCCCAGGCCAGGCCGTCAAAGCGCCAGCCGTTGTGCGAATTTCGATGATGCGTGTCGTCCAGGTCGCCTTCAAAACCGTGCAAAACGTTATACACCTCTGTAAGTCCCGCCTTTTCGAGTGCCAATCCTGCATCAACTGAACGGCGGCCCGAACGGCAGATCAGCACGACAGGACGATTCACACTGGCAGCCTTTTTTACATGCGATACAAAGTCTGGGTTGTAATCCCAGTCCGGGCCATCCACCCAGGGTACCAACATGGAACCTTCCGGACGGCCAATGAACATGTGCTCCATTTCACTGCGCACGTCTATGAATACCGCCTCGGGATTGTCTTGCAGAAATTTGTATGCTTCTTTGGGGGTCAAGTGTTGCATGTACAGCTCTCCTGAACGAACGGGTCGACCATGATAACCGCTGGCGTGTAAGTTGTACAAAAAGTCTGCTGCTCACGACGGAACGGCTAGTGTTGCCTCTTCACATGGCAGCAATGTCACGCAGCTTTTGCGAGTAGATAATATTCTCGCCAGACCCGCCTGTTTGGCATTTCCGCCGTAGGTCACGCTTATCAAGCCTCCGGCTCGGAATACTGCAAAGTATGTATTTCGAAAGCCATCTTTTCCAGATCACCCAGTATCCAGGTAAACATTTCCTCCACGCCCGGCGCACCAATACCGGAAACCGAGCCGGAATTGACCAGCAGCGTCTGCCCCCCTTTGATGTTGGTCTGGCGCATAATCTCTGCGACATGGCTATGCCCGCAGCAAACCAGGTCATAATCTCCGGTGCAGGCCATGCCTCGAGCATAATGCGGATAGTGGGTTGCAAAAATGCGCCGCCCTGCCCACTCCAGCTCCATATCCTGCCCGTGATAAGTCAGTAATCCACCGGTCTTCGTCATCATCCGGTGCAGCGCCATCTGGTCACCTACGTTGTTGCCATGCACCACATGCAGCGGGATGCCCAGCTTGAGCGAAGTGCGCAATGTGTTCGCGCCGATCAGATCACCGCAATGAATGACGGCCTGTGCACCTAGCAACTGCGCTCTGGCTATCGCCGCTGCAAGGGGTTCCGCACGATCATGACTATCTGAAACGATACAGATTTTCATTTATTTCGTATCCCGCAAGGCATGCAGCTTGCCAACTGCCTGATTTCAGGCGCCAACGCCCTGCAACTATTAAAATTTACTTAAAATTTGTGTGGCAGCTTGCAGATGATAAATTAACTCCATGAACAAGCCCAGCCTTCATCCGTTAACTGCGGGCACGAGGATTGTCGCGCTAGCCATTGTGCACGCTCAAGCACCTCCAGGTACCATTGTAGTTGCGCATCCTCGCAAACCTGCACATTAGGCGCAATCATCCTGTCGCACGTCTATACCCATATCGGGTTGGACAAAGCATAACCCGAACGGGTAAATAAACTACTTTTTCATTCAGCGTGTTGATATTTTTGGGGATTCGACTTAGTCTGCGCTAAGTATTTTGGAACTGGCCTCCACGTTGATGCAGAAAAAAACAATTCCGATCACTATTGCCAATCACAGTACGTTCTTGTGGGTGCGCGATCCCGACTTCAATCCGCCCGGAGAAGATGGTGGCGTGGCGGTGTGTCTGACGCATGAGTTCGCCGCGCCGCGCGCGGGCGATCTCAAAACGCTGCTGGAAACTTTTCTGGAAAGCATTATCGGCACGGTCAATGCCACGGCAGGAGTGGTACGACTGTTATCCCCCGACGGACGCACCCTGCAAATCATCAGCTCGGCGGGACTCTCTGACGATTTGCAGGAAGAGGCTGAAAACTATGTCGAGCTGGATTGCGAGGTCAGCGACAATGCCACACTGGGCCATGTCGTCCACGCTTCAGACATCAGTGGATGCAACTCACGGCAAAATTGCCCGCACTCCAGCTGCCGTTTTCAGTCTCTGGTTGCCGCCCCGCTTGAGGTACAAGACTCGTCCGGTGCGCCGCTCGGCATCTTGACCATTTTCTTCGATGTATCGCGTACTGCCGCAAGCAAGGTCATGAACACGCTGGCGTCCTTTGCGGAAGTGATGGGTGCCACCATCGAACATACGCGCGTTAACCGCGATGTCAGACGCTTTGAACTACTGGCCGAACGTCAGGTCATCGCCAACGATATCCATGACTCGCTGGCCCAGACGCTGACCTACTCGCGCATGCGTGTGAACCTGCTGCTGGAGTCCATCCGCACCGGCAACCAGGTAATGGCAAGCAAATATGCGCGTGATCTGGATGAGGCGCTTGAAATCGGACAAAAGAGCACCCGGGAGCTGATCGCCGATTTTCGTTGCGACATGAACCGCGGCGGGCTTTCCATTGCACTACATGATTTGGCTACTGAATTTCGCAAACGCAACAACATCGTGTTCGAATATCACAATAAACTGGTCGATCTCGAACTGCCACTCGAACACGAAATACAGGTTTATTACATCGTTCGCGAGGCGTTGACAAACATCGCCCGCCATTCTGAAGCGACGCATGCGCGCCTGTTCGTTACCTCCAAATTCGGCTACTACGTATTCACCATCGAAGATAACGGCACGGGCGCTTGCACCTTCACACCCGTAGAAGGCCATTACGGTGTGATGATCATGCGTGAGCGTGCACACCGGATAGGTGGCGAGATCAGAGTCGATAGCGCCGCAGGCCTGGGTACGCAGGTACAATTATTTTTCCCTGAACCACCGCTGGACTGGAGAGTTGTAAATGACTGACAAAATAAAAGTTGTACTGGTAGATGATCAATGCCTGTGTCGGCAAGGGTTGAGTGAATTACTCTCCAATTGTTATGGTTTCGACGTGTTGGGCGCAACCGGCAATATAGACGAACTACGCACCTTGCTGGACCAGAAACCTGATCTGCTGATCGTCGATCTGCGCATGAAACCACTGGACGGCATTTCACTGCTGGAGCAACTTCGTAGCGAAGGCTATCTGACCCCCGCCATCATGCTCACGATGAGCGATTCTGAGATCGATCTGGGGAACGCGATACGCGCTGGGGTACGCGGATATTTACTTAAGGATATGGCTCCGGATGAGGTGGTCGATGCAATCCGCCGGGTTGCCGCGGGCGAACTGGTGGTCGCCCCCACCATGACGGTGAAGATGATTGAAATGTTGCGCGGTGATCAACCCGAGCAGGGACCGAAAGACTCCTTTAAATTACTGACCGAACGTGAACGCGAGATATTGCAATTGCTGTCGCGCGGCGAAAGCAACAAGGCCATCGCACTGACATTGCACATCAGTTACGACACGGTAAAACAGCATGTGCGTCACATTCTGAACAAACTCAATCTGTCTTCGCGCGTAAAGGCAGCCGTCCTGTTCACGAAAGAACAGGGCATGGCGAACAGCGAGGAAACGTCGGCACGTAACTGAAAGACTTGAGTATGCAGTGACGCATTCAGCATACGACTATCACTAATCAACACGCAAAGAGGAAAACAATGGCACACATCGTAATCATGGGAGCGGGTATTGGCGGCATGCCGGCAGCCTACGAAATGCAGGAAATGATACGCAAGGGCGATAAAGTAACCGTCATATCGAACAGCGAAAATTTTCACTTTGTGCCGTCCAATCCCTGGGTAGGGGTCAAGTGGCGCAGTCGCAAGCAGATCGAATTTCCGATTCGCGCCTATCTGGAGCGCAAGGGAATCAACTTCATCTCCACGGGTGTAAAGCGTGTCCATCCCGACAACAACCAGCTTGAATTGAACGATGGCAATACCGTCGCATATGATTATCTTATCATCGCCACTGGCCCCAAACTCGCCTTCGAGGAAATCGAAGGATTGGGGCCTCACGGCGGCCATACCTATTCGGTATGCCATGTCGATCACGCCATGAAATCGCACGACGAATGGGAAAATTTCTGCCAGAACCCCGGCCCCATCGTAGTCGGTGCCGTGCAAGGCGCTTCCTGCTTCGGCCCCGCCTATGAATATGCTTTCATCATGGAAACCGACTTGCGCCGCCGCAAGATCCGCAGCAAAGTACCGATGACCTTCGTCACATCCGAACCCTACATCGGCCACCTCGGCCTGGGTGGCGTTGGTGACTCCAAGGGGATACTGGAATCGGGCATGCGCGACAAACACATCAAGTGGATATGCAATGCCAAAGTCACCAAAGTCGAAGCGGGGAAAATGTATGTCACCGAACACGACGACCTGGGCGTAGAGAAACAGAAACACGAATTGCCATTCAACTACAGCATGATGCTGCCAGCCTTTAAGGGCGTAGATGCCGTGTTTGGTATAGAGGGACTGGTTCAGGCGCGCGGCTTCATCATCGTGGACAAACATCAGCGCAACCCAAAATACAAAAACATCTTTGCGGTAGGCGTATGCGTTGCCATCCCGCCGGTGGAAGCAACCCCCATTCCGGTTGGCACTCCCAAGACAGGCTACATGATCGAATCCATGGTGACCGCCACCGTTCACAACATCCGTGCCGACTTGATGGGCGAACCTGCCGACAAGGAAGCGACCTGGAACGCCGTATGTCTGGCCGATTTCGGTGAAAGCGGTGTCGCCTTCGTGGCCATCCCGCAAATTCCGCCACGCAATGTTAACTGGTTCTCTGAAGGCAAATGGGTACATCTGGCCAAGGTGGCATTCGAAAAATACTTCATCCGCAAAATGAAGAAAGGCACTTCCGAGCCATTTTACGAAGGCGGCATCCTTAAAATGATGGGCATAGACAAGCTGAAGTAAACCCGAATTAATGTTCATTAGCTGAATTAACCCATCCCCGCCCCAACCCTCCCCTTGAAGGGGAGGGTGCTTTGCATTTAAGACGAAAGGAAAGCACATGCAACTCGACGACCACAGCCTGGACCTGCTCTACCGCAAGGCACGCACCCACAACGCGTGGCTGGATCAAGCGGTAAGCGACGATTTATTGCGCCAGATTTACGACTTGATGAAATGGGCGCCCACCAGTGCCAATTCGAGTCCGGC
>JAURZN010000084.1 GCA_030653355.1 Gallionella sp.
CCGTTTCGCAGTTCGGCAGCGCGATGGACAATACGCGCACCAATCGGGAAATCCGGCCCGGATCCGCCACCACGGAAAGCCCCGACTCCAATCGCAGCCGGGCGGAAATCTCCGCCTGGGTCAGGGGCAAGAGCGCCAAAGCATGCCCGGAACGCAGATATGCCGCTTGCGATACCAGTACAGCCTGCATCAGTGCGTGGGTGAGCCGGTTTCGGGTGTTGATGAGGCGCAACCTGCGCAATACGCCCGCTAGTTCCGCTGAGAAGTCCGGACTGGACATCATGAGACTCACACCCTCTTCATCGAACCTGTATTCCCGTACGTAACTGTCGCAGTGGTAGAGAAACATCAGCCCCCTGCTCGCTCCAGTGCCGGGATACAAGTTTTCCATATCGTGTATCTTCCCCAGGACCGGGGATGCTTGTGTTTGAGGAGCGTCGCCCGCATCATGCTCCACATGCGCGCCTTCTAATTGACTCACGGTCACCCAGGGGCGCAGGGTGTCGAACCCGGCGGATGACTCCACTTGGGTTACGAGACGATCGAAAGTCCGTAGCGGCAACTCCAGAAAGCGGGCGAGGACGATTTTGCCGAGCAGTCCGGCATCAATTTTTTTATTGTTATAGTGCTGCAATCGTTATTACGCCGATAAGTGTTTTTTAACATCGCGGATACACAACGAAATGCACTAAATTAAGTTACCTCTGGCAAAGCTTTTCACCTTCCGCGATTGCCGAGAAAACATCTTCCAAGGCCTCCCTTACCATTTCAGACAATTTGATGATTTCTTCCGGTGCAGATTGACTGGCAATATTGCAAATAAACAGAAGTAATTCCTTCATCAATTTCAAATTCTTCACAAACTACAAACTCATCGCCTCATCAATGTAAAACAGAAGTGTGTCTGAATTTGGGAAACCAAAATCATTGACGACAGCGTCTCTCAACGCAGACCATGCACTTTGCAGGTCTGAAAGCGCAGTTTTTTTATAGTCAGTAGGTTCTTTGTAAAATCCCATATTAGTGAGCTAACCGTTCAAAGGCAGAAGAATCAGAATATCGATTGTGGCCGCCAACAATCAGGCCCTTGGTATTCCATGATAATTTTTCTCAACCAAGCTTTTTAGTTTCGCACTGGGATGAAAAGTGACCACGCGCCGTGCCGAGATGGGAATTTCTTCGCCAGTCTTGGGATTACGACCGGGGCGTTGCTGTTTGTCGCGCAACTGAAAGTTACCGAAGCCGGATAATTTAACCTCTTCGCTCTGTTCAAGCTTGACGCGAATCTCCTCGAAAAACGCTTCTACCATCTCCTTGGCTTCACGCTTGTTCAGGCCAACTTTTTCAAATAACAAATCCGCGAGTTCTGCTTTAGTCAATGTCATGCTTTTTCCTATATATACAAATCACCCACCAAATCAAGCAGGCCAAACAGTGGGTGCTCTTCGTCGTCACCGGCAGCATCCAGCAGAAATTTCATCAGGCTCGTCATACGTGTGTAGCTTTCCTCATCGTGGATAGGATGAAGATGCGCCATTGTATCAAATGCATGCCAGGAAAATTGAATGGCTAGCATATCGAACAGAGTGTGTGATGCGTGCATGACTAGCCTTTTATTTTTCGATGAAGCTTGTTCCATTCATCGTATTCCCGATGCGTCCTCACCTTATGCACGAAGACTTTTTAAACCAGCACCTTACGATAGCCAATAAGCACTGGCACTCACAAAAGCAGTTTACTTTGGTGGTGAGCATCGCTCAAGAATGCGTTTCCAGCCATTTCTGGCGGCGACGGCCTCCCGAAGAATATCGACATACTCATCCCCTTGAACCCGTTTGTCCGGCGGCATCGGCGCTTCGGCAAGTTCTGACAACAGCCTGACACGCGCTAAACGGGTTTCGCCCAACTCAAGAATTCGGCTGTAAGCTTCGCAGGCATACGCGAAGGTTTCACGTTTTGCATAATCGATTTCGAGCAACCACTCGCGACGACGGCTTTCAGACAGTCCGACCATTTCTCGTTTGCAGTTATGGAAGATGTGGGCCGCTTCGTGAATCACGTAATCGTCGAACGGATCATTGTTGCCAAAATACTTCATGGACACGTAGCAAGTCGTCTCTTCGCTCAAGCCAAGAAGTCCTGACGCGGTGTCACTGAGCAGTTTTGCATCCAAACTTGCAAGGTAAAGGTTCGCCAGCTCCCATGCCGTATGGAGCCATCTCGTCTTTTCAAGGGTGACGATTATCGTTGCAGGCGTGAGAAATACGACCGAGTGTTCAAGCATATCGAGAATAATCGTTTGCTCAACCTGTGGAAACAGCCCTCTCACCATAGGCGCAAATTTCGCACGCGCATTTATGTCCAAACCAGAATTATGACATTCAGGCGCAGAAACCCGGTCGGTCAGTGTGGAAACTTCCGAAATAAGCGCACCCCGGAGAGCGGCACTGCCACTTTTCGCCCGAGCTACGAACGTGCCGCCAGACCATATCTCAAATGAGTTGTCGTACTCGCCACTGGTGAGAAAACGTTCAATTTCAGTTCGTTGCAGTATATTCATTGTTTTGATGCTGGACTAAACGATACGTTGTTGTCAGTTCTTAAGGGCGGAATGGTGATACCGCCGACACTTTATCCACTTGTCTTTGCACGGCTGTGCTGATGAAGTCGGCAAACGGCTTGATATTTCCATTCACACTGGCTTGTTCAAGCGCGGTCATGTAGCCGTCTCGATCTTCGACATGGATGACCGTCCACGGGTATCCGCCAGATGCGAGCATAGCATTCATCAAAAACCGCGCCATGCGTCCGTTGCCATCCCCATAAGGGTGAATATAGACGAAGATAAAATGGCCTAGCACTGCGCGGACTGCCGCTTGTGGCTCCTTCGAGATCAAGTCGAAAAAAACCGGCATGGCATCTCGCACTGATTCATAGGAGGGCGGAACATGCCGGGCATAGCGAATGAATACCGGCCAGGAAC
>JAURZN010000089.1 GCA_030653355.1 Gallionella sp.
CTCCCTGCACAACAAATATTCCGATCGTACCAAGCGTGCCAAATCGCGTATCAAATATCTGGTGGAGCGATTCGGCGAGCAGGGTTTTCTGGAAAAGTATCGCGAGGAATTTGAACGCACCCGTCAGGCTCTGGCCGACCAGCCCTATCCGCAGGGTGTATGGCGCGAGCAGACCGGCGTTGAATTTCCGGGGCAGGGCGCACCGCGCACGCTTTTTGAGCAGCATCAGGCCGGGTTATTCGTGTTGCCGGTGGCGTTGCCGATTGGTGATGTTACGGCGGCACAATTGCACGGTTTTGCCCAGCTGTTGCGCGCGCTTGGCCTGAATGAGATACACAGTACGCAGGATCAGAATTTTGCCATCCTCAATGTGCCGCAGGACAAGGTGGTCGCACTTCGCACCGGTCTGGCCGAAATCGGCTTGTACGGGCCTGCTGCAGGTGACAATGTGACGGCGTGCCCGGGCACATCGACCTGCCGTCTGGGTATTACCGCCAGTACGCTGGCCGCTACCCGGCTTTCCGGTGGAAGCGCCGACCTGCGTATTCGCGTGTCCGGTTGCCATAACGGTTGCGCACAACCCGAGACCGGCGACATCGGTATCTACGGTGAAGGCAAGCGTATGCATGGCAAACTGGTGCCGCATTACCAGATGTATTTCGCCGGTAACGGCATGGGCGGCGGTGCGCTGGCGCTCAAGGGGCCAAGCTTGCCGGTGGCGCGTATCGAAAAGGCCGTGGCCCGGGTGCAGCAGGCGCATCGGGATAGCGGGGAAGCCAGTTTCTTTGTCTGGGCGCGCGCGCAACATACTGATTATTTTAAACAATTGCTGGCCGATCTGGCTGAGGTAAAGGCGGAAGAATTGGCATCGGTCATGCGTGATCATGGTGAGACGGCTGATTTCCGCGTGTTGCAGTTGGGCGGGGGAGAGTGTGCAGGCGCGACGCAAGTATTGATCGGTGCGAACTTCTTCGAAGCCGCACATGAGCGTGCCTATCGCAACGCACTGGTATTTCAGCGCAAGTATTTTGAGGCGGCGCAGTGTAACGAGGCGATCCTGCGCCTGCTGGGTTCCGGTCTGGCGCAACTGTTGGGTGGCATGCGCCAGGACGATCTGGGCAAGCTGGCCGTGCAGTTGCAACAGCGGGTTCCCGGCGCAATCGCGGATGAATTTGAACGCGTGGTCGCTGCACTGGTGGGTTCGGAAGATATCAGCGTCGAAGCACTTGAGCCGATTAGCGCGGCGGTGGATGGCTGGACAGTGAAAGTGGCGAAATTTGCCACGGAGAAAGACGCGCAACTTGATTTGACCGAAGCCGCAGGTGGCTTGTTGATTTAACAAAAACCTCGCAATGCGAGCCCGTTTCCCCCTCGCCTGCTTGCGGGAGAGGGCTGGGGAGAGGGAAACGGGGATGGCGGATTTATCAACTGGGGTGGCTATGCCATGCCCGTTAGGAGATGAACATGCAAGAAAAGATAGATCAGGTCGTGGCGGTGTTGCGACAGGCGGTGAACGATTTCGCGCCGGTTTGCTTCGCCAGCAGCCTGGGGGCGGAAGACATGGTGCTGACCGATCTGATCGCCAGGCACGGGCTGGATATAGAGCTGTTCAGTCTGGATACCGGACGTCTGCCGCAGGAAACCTATGAGCTGATGCAGGCGGTGTCCGAGCGCTACACGACTCCGCTGAAGGTTTATTTTCCGGACAAGGCGCTGGTGGAGGGCTACGTCGCCCAAAACGGGGTGAATGGCTTTTACGGCAGCGTGGAATCGCGCAAAGCCTGCTGCTTTGTGCGCAAGGTTGAGCCCTTGCGCCGTGCCCTGAGCGGCAAGCGAGCGTGGGTGACCGGCTTGCGCCGCGATCAGGCCGTCACGCGCGGCAGCCTGGAGGTGTCGTCGTTTGATGCGGATTTCGGCCTGCAAAAATTCAATCCTTTGCTGGAATGGTCGCACAAGGACGTGTGGGCCTACATCAGACACAACGATGTGCCCTACAACAAACTGCACGACCAGTTTTATCCCAGCCTAGGCTGCGCCCCCTGCACCCGTTCGGTTACGCCGGGTGAAGATATACGCGCCGGACGCTGGTGGTGGGAAAACCCCGACAGCAAGGAGTGCGGACTGCATGTCAGCGCCAAAATTGCACACGGAGCCGGGGTTTCAGCATCGTAAGTCGTGTTTGATGAAACGACAATCTAAAGAAAGCAGAAAATTATGAGCAATCACCTATTTACCCATCTGGACGCACTGGAAAGCGAATCGATCCACATCATGCGCGAGGTCGCGGCGGAGTGCAAAAATCCGGCGTTGCTGTTTTCCGGCGGCAAGGATTCCATCGTGATGCTGAGACTGGCGGAAAAAGCATTCCGCCCGTGCAAGTTCCCGTTCCCGCTGGTACACATCGACACAGAGCATAACTTCCCGGAAGTGATCGCTACACGCGACAAGCTGGCGGCTGATCTGGGCGAGCGGCTGATCGTGCGTTCGCTGGAGGGTTCCATAGCGAAGGGAACGATCGTCATCAAGAATCCTGATCTGCCGCGCAATCCGTATCAGTCGGTCACGCTGCTGGAGACCATAGAGGAATTCGGCTTCGATGCCTGCATGGGCGGTGCGCGTCGTGACGAGGAAAAGGCGCGCGCCAAGGAACGCATCTTCTCATTTCGCGACGAATTCGGCCAATGGGACCCGAAGAATCAGCGTCCCGAATTGTGGGATATTTATAACACCCGCGTACATCCGGGCGAAAACATCCGCGTGTTCCCGATCAGTAACTGGACGGAGCTGGATATATGGCAATACATCGGGCGTGAGAATCTGCATATCCCGAGTATCTATTACGCTCATGAGCGCGAAGTGATACGGCGCGGCGGTTCGGTTATTCCGGTGTCCGATCTGGTGCAGCCTAAACCGGGAGAAAAAGTCGAAGTGCTCTCGGTGCGTTTTCGCACCGTGGGCGATGTAACCTGTACTGCGCCGGTGGAATCGACCGCCAGCAATGTAGATGAAATCATTGCCGAAACCGCCACCACGCGCATCACCGAGCGCGGCGCGACCCGCATGGACGACCAGACTTCGGATGCATCGATGGAATTGCGCAAGAAGGAAGGTTACTTCTAAAACTGTCATTCCGGCGCAGGCCGGAATCCAGTCAGCAAAGAATTGCCCGCAACGCGGGACAAAACCTGAGGCATTTTGAATAAAACCGCTGGATTCCGGCCTACGCCGGAATGACGCAGCTGAAAATTTAGAGGCACACATCATGAACGACACGACACAGTTATTACGTTTCATCACCGCAGGCAGTGTGGACGACGGCAAGAGCACGCTGATCGGACGTCTGCTGCACGACTCAAAATCGATCTTCGAAGATCAATTTTCGGCGATCTCAAAGACTTCCGAGAAGCGTGGCATGGCGGCGGTGGATTTGTCCCTGCTGACCGACGGTTTGCAGGCGGAACGCGAGCAGGGCATTACCATAGATGTAGCCTACCGCTACTTCGCCACGCCCAAGCGCAAATTCATCATCGGTGATACGCCGGGGCACGAGCAATATACGCGCAACATGGTGACGGCAGCTTCCACCGCTAATCTGGTGGTTATCCTGGTTGATGCGCGCCGGGGCGTGCTGGTACAGACGCGCCGTCATACTTATCTGGCCAGTCTGGTCGGCATCCCGCATATCGTGCTGGCGGTCAACAAGATGGATATGGTCGATTACTCAGAGGCGCGCTTCAATGAAATCTGCGCCGAGTATCTGGCTTTTGCCGCACAACTGGGTTTACACGACATCACTTGCGTGCCGTTGTCGGCTTTGGTGGGCGATATGCTGGTGGACAGGGGCGATAATCTGAACTGGTATCAGGGAACGACGTTGATGGAATTGTTGGAAAACGTCGAAATCGACCATGACGTGAACACCACGGATTTTCGTTATCCGGTGCAATGGGTATGTCGTCCGCAGACCGATGAACATCACGATTTTCGTGGTTTTATGGGGCGTATCGAGGCGGGTGAAGTGTCGGTGGGCGACGAGATTACCGTTTTGCCCGGTGGCAAAACCAGCAAGGTCAAGGAAATCGTCACCTACGACGGCAACTTGCAGACCGCTTACGCACCGCAATCCATCACGCTCAGGTTAACCGATGAGATCGATATTTCGCGTGGTGATATGTTCGTCAAGGCGGACTATCTGCCGACGGTGGCCAAAGAGTTCGAGGCGATGTTGTGCTGGCTGTCAGAAACGCCGCTGGACAAGAACCGTAAATACCTCGTCAAACACACGACGCGCACTGCTAAATGTCTGTTCTCCGGCATCGATTATCGTGTGGACGTGAACACGCTGGAACAGCATGAAAACCCGACGGTGAACATGAACGACATCGTGCATGTCTCGATGAAGGTGCAGTCGCCGCTGGCATTCGATCACTACCAGCGCAATCGCGCCAGCGGCAGTTTTATCGTGATCGACGAGGCAACCAATAACACGGTCGCGGCGGGGATGATCGCGTAACTGCTTTACACGCAATAAAAAAGCCTGCGCGATGCAGGCTTTTTTAGCAGGCTGGTTCAGAACTGTTCGTTCTCGCCCAGATAGCGCCACTGCCCCGCGGGCAGCAGACCCAGTTTCACCTTGCCGATGCGGATGCGTTTCAGGCCGGTGACGCTCAGGCCGACCAGTTCGCACATGCGGCGTATCTGGCGCTTCTTGCCTTCGCGCAGCACGAAGCGCAACTGGTCTTCGTTTTGCCAGGAAACTTTCGCGGGTTTGAGATATTCGCCGTCCAGTTTCAGTCCCTGACAGAGCAGAGCCAGACCACTGCTTTCCAGTTTTCCCTGCACGCGTACCAGATATTCCTTGTCCACTTTGGAATCTTCGCCTATCAGCTGTTTGGCGACACGGCCATCCTGAGTGAGCACCAGTAAACCTTGCGAATCAATATCCAGGCGGCCTGCCGGGGCAAGCCCGATGAATTGGCTGCGGTGGAACTTGATCGGCGAGGGGTCTTCTGCCCAGTGCGTGGCTTCATCCAGCAGAGCGGAAGCGGGTTTGTAGCCATGTTCTGCCTGCCCTGATACATAGCCGACCGGCTTGTTCATCAGGATGGTGACGCGCTGTTGCTGGGTGGTCTGGGCGGCGGTGCGCAGGGTGATCTGCTGCGTGGGCAAAACTTTGGTGCCCAGCAGACTGACGGTTTCGCCGTCGACATCGACCCAGCCTTTTTCGATATAGCTGTCAGCCTCGCGGCGCGAGCACAGTCCGAGTTCGGACATGCGTTTGGAGAGTCGGATTTTTTCCATGAGTAGTCGTGTTGCGATTGAGTCAGGGCGCGATTTAAGCACAAAGCAGCGTGCAGGGCGAAATTAAATGCAAAATCCCGCTTCAAGGCAAGATATCCGGCAGCGCATTGAGTTATTCGGGGTAAAAATCAGCGCATCGCAGGCGTGATGAAATCACGATCTGGGCACATGGCATAGATACTTTGGCATATATGGTTGCATGACTGAGCTGTGGTCTAATCCGGCAGCCATAGTACGCTGGCGACGGCCCCTCCCATTTATGCCTGACATCAGATGCAGCCCATGATATCTATACTCATCGTCGAAGATGATGCGCAGCAGGCGGAAGCGCTCAGACTACAACTGCTTGATTGTGGCTATCGGGTTGCGGCCCTGGCGGATAACGGGGCGGCTGCCGTTGAACAGGCGCAGGCATTGGCGCCCGACGTGGTGCTGATGGATATCGTGCTGCCGGGAAAAATGGATGGAATCGAAGCCGCGCAAGAAATCCGGGCATCTTGCGATATTCCGGTGCTTTATCTGACCGCCTACGCCGACGATAAATTTTTCCTGCGCGCCAGGGTTACCGAACCTTACGCCTATCTGCTCAAGCCGAGTACACCCAGAGAAATCCAGCTTGCCATCGAAATTGCCCTGTATCGTCACCGGACTGAACGAGAGGCGCGCACCGCACTGGAAAAAGCCGTAGCGGAACGCACCGCCGAGCTTGAGCAATCGCATCAACACATCGCCAATATTCTCGAGAGCGCTTCGGATGCGTTCATCTCGCTGGATAACAATGAGTGTTATACCTATGTCAACGCCAAGGCCGCCGAGCTGTTTGGCCGCAAGCCGGAGGAGTTGATCGGCAGGAAAATCTGGTATGAGTTCGCCGAAGGCGTGGGCCAGCCCTTCTACGATGCCTGTCACAAGGCGGCGGATGAACAGATGCCTGTCAAGGTGGAGGCGTATTGTCTGCCCTGGGAGCGATGGTTCGAATACCGCATCTTCCCTTCCAAAGACTACCTTTCCGTCTTCCTGCACGACATCACTGAGCGCAAGGCGGCTGAAGATGCGATCCAGAATATGGCGTTTTACGACCCGCTCACCCAGTTGCCCAACCGGCGCCTGCTGATGGATCGTTGCCGGCAGGTCCTGTCTTCCAGTGCACGCAGCGGCAGGCAGGCTGCCTTGCTGTTTATCGATCTCGATCATTTCAAGAACCTCAACGACACGCTGGGCCACGACATCGGGGATTTGCTGCTGCAACAGGTCGCGCAACGCCTGACCACATGCGTGCGAGAGGGTGACACCGCAGCGCGTCTGGGCGGTGACGAGTTTGTGGTGATGCTGGCAGACTTGAATAAGAATGGTCATGACGCGGCCGCACAAACGGAAGAGATAGGCGAAAAGATGCTTGCCTCGCTCTCCCGGCCCTACCAGCTGGGTGCGCATAAATATCACAGCACACCCAGTATTGGTGCCACGCTGTTTCGCGGTCATCAGCAGGGAATCGATGAGCTGTTCAAGCAAGCTGATATCGCCATGTTTCAGGCCAAGAAGGCCGGGCGGAATACCTTGCGTTTTTTTGACCAGAAGATGCAGGATAGCGTCAACGCACGCGCAGCCCTGGAAAGCGATTTGCGCTGCGCGATTGAAGCGCAACAGTTTCAGCTGTATTACCAGGTGCATGTGGACAGTGCGCGTCGCCCATTGGGGGCGGAGGCGCTGATCCGCTGGCTGCATCCCGAGAAAGGCCTGATTTTCCCCGGGCAGTTCATTGCAGTGGCAGAAGAGACCGGATTGATACTGCCTATAGGACTCTGGGTGCTGGAACAGGCCTGCCTGCAACTCAAGGCATGGCAGCAGAACGCATACACCCGGGATTTGATTCTGTCGGTGAATGTCAGCATCAAACAGTTCCAGCAACCGGAATTCGCCGATCAGGTAAAGGCGGCTATGCTGCGACATGACATTAATCCGAGTCTGCTCAAGATGGAAATTACGGAAAGCATCTTGCTGGACAATGTCGAAAATATCATTACCACGATGAATGTATTGAATAAAGCCGGTGTCCAGTTTTCTCTGGACGATTTTGGTACCGGTTATTCATCCCTGCAATACCTCAAGCAGTTGCCACTCTTTCAACTCAAGATAGATCTGTCGTTCGTGTGTGACATTGCCACCAACGGCAACGATGAAGCGATTGCGAGCACCATCAATGCCATGGCACGCAGTCTGAATCTGCATGTGATTGCCGAGGGGGTGGAGACGGAAGAGCAACGTCAAAAACTCCTGGATATTGGCTGCACAAACTTTCAGGGGTATCTGTTTAGCAAGCCGCTTCCGGTAGCGCAATTTGAAGACTTGCTGTTGTGCTGCGGACAACGGTAGCGGGTTTTGCATTTTAGCGAATCTCGCCGCGCTTGCGGCATAGTGTCGTCGTTGTTATCTGCCAGAATAGTATGTGCGGGCGCCGAATCGGTTATGCTGCGCGGGTTTCATAACGCATCGGATGGCGGATTTTTGCATGGATTTACTGAATAAAGAAAACGGCCTGGCCTTGCTGGCCGGAGCACTGTGCGTGTTTGGTTTTGCCCCCTTCGGCGTTTTTGTGATTCCGGTGGTGGCGCTGGCGGTGTTGTTTGTTTTATGGGGGCGCGCTGACACGCCACGGGCGGCCATGCAGCTGGGCTTCGCCTTTGGTCTGGGCTTGTTTACCGCCGGAATCGGCTGGATTTATGTCGCGCTGCATGATTTCGGCGGCATGCCGATGTGGCTGGCGGCCCCGGCCACGCTGCTGTTTGCCGCTTTTCTCTCCTTGTTTACCGCGCTGGCCGCTTACCTGCAATCGCGTGTTGCCATGTCGTACGGGCTGCGTGCCGTGCTGGTGATGCCTGCCGCCTGGGTACTGATCGAATGGTTGCGCGGTATGATATTTACCGGTTTTCCGTGGCTGACGCTGGGTTACGCGCACAGTGACAGTCAGCTGGCCGGTTACGCGCCGTTGTTCGGTGTATATGGTGTCTCGCTGGTGGCAGCAATATGTGCGGGATTGCTGGCTGTATTGTGGCGTGTGCGCTGGAACAGGCAGGGGCAGGTGGTCATGGCGATACTCGCCCTGCTGTGGATAGTCGGTGCGCTGCTGCGCGGCATAGCCTGGACACAGCCTGAAGGCGAGCCCTTCTCGGTAACACTGGTTCAGGGCAATATTTCGCAGGACATCAAGTTCAACGAAGAATCACGCGCCAGCTCGCTGGATAGCTATCGCCGTCTGGTGATGCAAAACCCGGCACGCCTGACCGTGCTGCCCGAAACCGCATTCCCGATGTTGCGCGACGAAGTGCCGCAAAGCCTGATTGAGCAGTTGCGCGAGCATGCCAGGCGCAACCAGGGTGATGTGCTGGTCGGTGTGTTCGAGCGCGATCAGTTCGGGTATTACAACAGCGTGATTGCCCTGGGTGCATCCGAAAGCAGCGATGCTGCCGAACAGCTGCATTATCGCAAACACCATCTGGTGATATTTGGCGAGTTCATTCCCCTGCGCCCGGTCTTCGGCTGGTTGATCAACGAAGTGTTGAATATTCCCATGGGTGATCTGGCGCGCGGCGATCTGCGGCAGGCGCCGCTCTCCGTGGCCGGACAGCGTGTGGCGGTGAATATCTGTTACGAGGATGTGTTTGGCGAAGAAATCATCATGTCCTTGCCGGAAGCCACGCTGCTGGTCAATGTGACCAATGACGCCTGGTACGGACATTCTCATGCTGCCGCACAACATAATCAAATCTCGCAACTGCGCGCGCTGGAGTCAGGACGCATGATGCTGCGCGCCACCAATACCGGTGTGACTTCCATCATCGCCGTGGACGGCAGGGTGTTGCAACAGCTGCCGCAACATGAGCAGGCCGTGCTGCAGGGCATGGTGCAGGGTTATCAGGGTATGACGCCCTATGCGCGCTGGGGCAATGCAGCGGTATTGCTGTTGATCGCGTTGATGCTGGCGGGTGCGCGGGTATGCTTGCGTAGGGTGGGTAA
This sequence comes from Gallionella sp., assembly GCA_030653355.1. Taxonomy (GTDB): domain Bacteria; phylum Pseudomonadota; class Gammaproteobacteria; order Burkholderiales; family Gallionellaceae; genus Gallionella. The sequence goes on from JAURZN010000089.1 coordinate 9,316, forward strand.
CTTGCCCACGCGGAAATAAACGGTGGGCAGAAAACCCTGCACACCCTACCGGTGAGAATGATGAATTGGGTCTGTTATCTGTTGCGTTGCGCCGACGGTACCTTGTATTGCGGCATTACCAATGACGTGGAAAAACGCCTCGCCGCGCACAACGCGGGCACGGCGGCCAAATACACCCGATCGCGCGGCCCTGTCGAGCTGGTGTATGTGGAGGATTGCGCGGACAGGTCAGCCGCATCAAAACGCGAGATGAATATCAAAAGATTGCCTCGGGTGGAGAAGTTGGCATTGATGCAGGTGATTTCAGGGTAGCCGTCATGTGCCATAAACCTACTTTATCCCGGGATTAAATAATGGATATCCTTACCCTATTGCATCGCGGCCAACTGGCGGGCACGCGGCGGCTGGATTTGTCGTGCGGTTTGACGCAGTTCCCGGCCGAAATTTACGATCTCGCAGATACGCTGGAAATTCTCAATCTTTCCGGCAATGCCCTGTCGTCCTTGCCGGATGATCTGGGTCGCTTGCACAAGTTGCGGGTGATATTCTGCTCTGACAACCAGTTCACCGAGGTGCCGGAAGTGCTGGGGCAATGCCCGCAACTGGACATGGTGAGCTTCAAGGCCAACCGGATACGCCATTTCTCCGCAGCGGCGCTGCCCGTCGCGCTACGCTGGCTGATACTTACAGATAATCAGCTGGACGTATTGCCCGCCGAGCTGGGGCAATGCATACGATTGCAAAAACTGATGCTGGCGGGTAACCGATTGCAGCACTTGCCGGATGAGATGGTCGCGTGCCGTAATCTGGAATTGCTGCGCATCTCTGCCAATCGTTTCGAATCTCTGCCGGACTGGTTGCTGGAATTGCCGCGCCTGTCATGGCTGGCTTTTGCGGGTAATCCGTTTTCGGACGTGGCCGAGCTTGCCGCGGTCGCGAAACAGGATATTAGTCATATTCACTGGCATGGGCTCGATTTCCGGCACAAATTGGGCGAAGGCGCGTCCGGCATTATTCACCGGGCCGATTGGCAGCATGCGCCGGACGGCGTAACACCGGTTGCGGTCAAGCTGTTCAAGGGCGCGGTGACTAGCGACGGGTTGCCGCGCAGCGAAAAAGCGGCTTGTATTGCTGCCGGAATACATGCCAATTTGATCCCGGTAACGGGCAAGCTCAGCGGGCATCCTGAAGGCGCGGCAGGTCTGGTGATGTCGTTGATAGACGAGAATTATACTAATCTGGCCGCGCCGCCCAGCCTGGAATCCTGTACGCGCGACATTTACCCTGCTGATACGAACTTTACCCTGAATGCCGCTATTGCCATGGCGCGTGGTATCGCGGCAGCGGCGGAGCATTTGCATAGCCGCGGCATACTGCACGGCGATTTGTACGCGCACAATATGCTGTGGAACGGGCAGGAAGATTGTCTGCTGGGTGATTTCGGCGCAGCTTCTTTTATTGCAGATGAACGTCAGGCGCTGTCGCTACAGCGCATCGAAGTGCGTGCCTTTGCCTGTCTGCTGGAAGAATTGTTGTCGCGCTGCACTGCGCCATCGCAGGCTGCTATCGAGGCGTTGTGGGCGTTGCAGCGCCGTTGCGGTCAGGACGAGATTGAAGCGCGCCCCTTGTTTGCCGAGATTCAGAATGTTCTGGCGGGAGCGTCAAAGTATTGCGCAGCTGCGTTGTAGTCATGTGCATCCTCGATGGCATCAGCGCCCCCGGGCATCACTCCAGCGTAATTCGCATCGGTCATCGCCGGTGTAGTAGGTTTCGCCGCTTTGATGCATGACGCAGTAGCTGGGTGAGACGATGGTTTCATTGAATACCATGTCGGCGGGGATGTGGGTGTATTCAAACAGGATGCTGCGGATGATCTTTGAGTTGCGGCAAATGTACGATCCCCAGGATATCCAGGTGGGACCGATGATTTCGACCCCGGCTTCCAGGCATACGCCGGAGTCGATATAGACCGGGCCTTCGATCTTGACATTGTCCCAGTCGATACGGGTGTTGAGGCCAACCCATACGCCGGGGCGTACCTGTGTGCCGGGCATGTGCGCCTGCTCAAGCTCACCCTGCAGCACGCGTTGCAGCACGTTCCAGTATCCGGGAACATGACCGATGTCTATCCAGTTGAATGAATGTTTCTGTGCATAGAAAGGCAGTCCCTTTTCCACCAGCAAGGGGAAGAGCTGGCTGCCAATATCGAATTCCGTATTGGGCGGGATATATTGCAGCACTTCGGGCTCGAAAATGTAGATGCCGGTGCTGACCAGGTTGGAGCGGGCGTGTTCAGGGAGCGGCTTCTCCTGAAAGGAAATGACCCGCCCCTGATCGTCGGTTTCTACCACCCCATAATCAACGACTGCGCTGCGAGGGACTTCAAGTGTTACCACGCTGGCCAGCGCCTTTTTGTGCCTGTGTTCCAGCACGGCCGCAGTGAGGTCGAGATCAATCAGCGCGTCGCCGCAGAGCACGATGGTCGTGGTATCAAAGAAGCTGCCAAAATCCTGTATCTTGCGCATGCCGCCAGCCGTACCCAGCGCGCGCGGGACGATTTCGCCATACTCATACACGCCCTCGTAGGAGTAACCGATGTTCACATTCCAGAGCCGTCCGTTGCCGAAGTGATTTTCGATACGCCAGTGCTTATAGCCGACGTTGACCATGATGTCTTCGATGCCGTGCTGGGCAAGTATTTCAACCAGATACTCCATGACCGGTTTTCCCAGAATAGGGATCATCGGTTTGGGCAAGTCCTGCGTGAGCGGACGTATGCGCAAACCATCTCCCGCAGCCAGTATCATCGCTTTAACTTTTTTCATGGGTCACTTTCGTGTGCTAGCGTCCTGCATAGGACAAATCTGATGCTTCTTACGGGCAAATCATATCTCATGCGGTCTGTTGTTTTCTACCCTATCTGGTATTTTTTTATGGAAGAGCAGGGCGAAAACACACGGCCAGAGATGCATAGCCGCCTGAATGTGACAAACCGCCCCTTGCCTTGAGGGGAGGAGGGGGAGGGAGCGATCATGGCTGGATTCATTGCCAGCATAAGTTTGCTTGATATGATCGTTAATTTCATCGGGCCTCATGCGGCGCGCTATAATCCGCCTTTCGTCCATCCGTACCGGATAAAGCCATTACGCCATGTCACTTGCCAAGACTTATACCCTCGCCGATGTAACACGCTGGTACTCCATGCCCGAGTTACACAAGGCCAAGGCCTATCTGAATTCGATTACTCAGTTGTCCGTGCAGCCGGGGAAAATCACGGCGCAGGTGAAAGGAACAGCCAAGTATCCCTATGCCGTAGAAATTTTCTTTGAAGAGGACATGGTCGGCGCGCAAGGCATCAAGCCGATGTGCAGCTGCCCTGTCGGATACAAATGCAAGCACACGGCGGCGGTGCTGTTGTCGGCGTTGTCGCTGCCGCGCACACCGACAGTGAATCCGGCATTGCTGGAATGGGTGGAGGCGTTCCGCAAGGCGCAGGCCGTGCCCGTCAGAAAAAAGGCCAAGACGGCGTTGCGCACCGAACGTTTATGCTATGCGCTGATGAAGTCAATAAATTCGGATAACTATATAGTCGGGATTTATAAGGCGAGGATGTCGGCTGACGGACAGTTGCAGGGGCAGCTTGAGGAATGGAGTAACGTGGAGCGTGCGTTGATCAAGCCGCCCCAGTTTGTCACAGACGAGGATTTGCCCATTTTGCGCTTATTGCTCAGGCAGCGTGATAAATACGACGGCAATAGTGCTATGGGCAGGCAGGGTTTTGAGATTCTGCTCGGCTTGCTGGAGTCGGGACGATTTTTCTGTATGGAACGAGTCGCCGGCAATCGTTATGTGCTGTCCGCGCCGATACGTCTGAAGCAGGGTGAAGAGCGCGAGGCCAGGCTGGATTGGGGGGCGGACGAGTCCGGGCGCATGGTTCCCAAAATCATCCGCAGCGGCGCGGCGGTGGCGGTGTTGCCCTTGCAGGATGCGACCTGGTATCTGGATGCGAAATCGGGCGAAATCGGTTTGCTGAAACTGGCGCAGACGCCATCGCAAATCGCACAATTGTTGAGCATGCCGCCGCTCAGGGAAATCGATGTACCGGTGGTATCCGAGGTATTGCGTGAGATGGTTCCCGATTTGCCTGCACCCAATACCCGCAGGTTACGTACTCTCGAAGCACCGCTCACGCCCGCGCTGTTGCTGGAAACCTCTGTCCCGGCTTATATGGGGCGATTCCGCGGTTATGGATTCGGAACTCAGGTGCGTGACTGGATACGCGTCAGTTTTCGCTATGGCGATGCGCTCATGCCTGTCGATCATCCGGGCGAGTTTGTCTCGATTGCAAATGGCGAGACCGTGCGCGTGCAGCGCGATCAGAAGCTGGAACAGCGTTTTCTCAAGTCGTTGCGCGACTATGGCCTGGAAGAAATGCCGCGTTTTGGTTTGTCCGGGGTGACGCTCGATCAGCCGGTGTATGTGCTGGAGAGTGAAAAGGCCTGGCCGCAGTTCATGCAGCATGTCATCCCGGAAATGCAGGCGGCGGGATGGCAGATCGTCATTCCGCAGGGATTTCGTCATCACATGCTGGAAGTGGAAGCCTGGGTGGGCGAGTTCGACGAACGTGAAGATGGCTGGTTCAGTCTGAACATGGGTATTGTGGTCAATGGTCAGCGGCTGGCGTTGGCGCCGTTGTTGCACGAATTGTTCAAGGTCGATCCGCGCTGGCTGGATGCGATTCT
>JAURZN010000091.1 GCA_030653355.1 Gallionella sp.
GAGCAACGCACCCAACGGGTGATGCAACAAATCAGGATATGCATTTGAATTTGTTCGTGTTTTTTGCGAGCATCCGCTTTGCGGATTGCCTGCTAAAACCGTTTCGTGGGTTTCGTGGACAACAGCTTTTTCTAGGTTTAAACGCTTTATCCGGTTCCACGGCAAGCGCCATCTATGCACCGTATAATGCGCGGGATGTTTTTCTGCGTATTGAACAGATCGATTATTTACCATCAGGCATGACAGACAAAAATACACCAACACATCAATTGCATCCGCAACAGGCAGGGGCGGGTGCGCTGCTCAAGGTAAGTAATCTGGTCGCGGGACTGCAAAGCGGTGTTGCCATTGTGGATGGTATTTCCTTTGACATTGCGGCGGGGGAGACTTTCGCGCTGCTCGGTGAATCTGGGTGTGGCAAGTCGATGACCGCGCTCTCCCTGATGCGTTTGCTGCCGGACGGGGTGAGCAATCTGGCGGGTTCGGTGCTGCTGGGTGAAACGGGACTGTTCGGCTTGCCTGAGTACGAGATGTGCAGGGTGCGCGGCGGACAGATGGTGATGATATTTCAGGAACCGGGACTGAGTCTGAATCCGGTGATGACAGTGGGGGAGCAGATTGCCGAGGTGCTGGAGTTGCATCAGGGCTTATCGGGTGCGGCTGCACAACAACGCGGTATCGAGCTGCTGGATCAGGTCGGTATCCCGGATGCCGCGCGGCGCGTGCATGAATATCCGTTTCAGTTATCCGGCGGCATGAAGCAGCGCGTGATGATCGCAATGGCGCTGGCGGGAAATCCGAAGTTGATGATTGCCGATGAGCCGACTACCGCGCTGGATGTGACGATACAGGCGCAGGTGTTGCAACTGTTGCGCGACACGCAGGACAAGAACGGCATGGCGATGCTCTTGATCACGCATGATCTGGGGGTGGTGGCGGAAACAGCGCACCGCATCGGCGTGATGTATGCCGGGCAGATCGTCGAGCAGGCCAGTCGCGAAGATTTGTTCGCCCAGCCCTTGCATCCCTATACGCAAAAACTGTTTGCCGCCCTGCCGCATGCGGGCAGACGCGATCAGCCGCTTACTGCGATCCCCGGTAGTGTGCCGCCGCTGGGCAGCATAGCGCAGGGGTGCCGCTTCGCACCGCGTTGCGATCAGGCTTGGGCGCTGTGCAGCGAACAGACACCTGAATGGACGGTGCTGGCGGACGGTCAGGGAGTCAGATGCCATCTTTACGGAGAAGAGGGAAGGGAGAAGGGAGAAGGGAGTTTGGCGGGAAGGGTGAAGGGGGAAGGGAGAAGGGTAGAAGCTGAGCCGAGGGTTTTCCCTTCCCCCTTCCCTCTTTTACCTTCCCTTTTGCAGGTTGAAAACCTGCAAGTCCATTTTCCGATCCGCAAAGGTATCCTGCAGCGGGTGGTGGGTCAGGTGAAGGCGGTGGATGGTGTATCGCTGGAAATTCCCGTCGGGCGTACGCTGGCGCTGGTGGGAGAGTCAGGCTGCGGCAAGACCACGCTGGGCAAGGCATTGCTGCAACTGATACCGCCGACAGCGGGCAGCGTGCAGTTCGACGGGCGCGAATTACTTGGTGCATCGCGCGGTCAGCGCGCCTCGATGCAGATGGTGTTTCAGGACCCGTATGCCTCGCTGAATCCGAAGATGCGCGTCGCAGAGATACTCGAAGAGGGTATGAGTGCGCTGGATATGGCGGGTGACAGCACGACGCGACAGGCGCATATCGACACCCTGTTGGATAAGGTGGGGTTGGCGCGTACCGCCAAGTGGCGTTATCCGCATGAATTCTCCGGCGGGCAACGGCAACGCATAGCGATCGCGCGTGCGCTGGCGGTATCGCCGCAGTTGCTGATTTGCGATGAGCCAACCAGCGCGCTGGATGTGTCGGTGCAGGCACAGATACTCAATCTGCTCAAATCACTGCAACAGGAATTGAACCTGAGTTATCTTTTCATCACGCATAACCTCGCCGTGGTGGAATATCTGGCGCACGAGGTGTGTGTGATGTACCTGGGGCGCATTGTCGAGCGTGGCAGTGCAGCAGAGGTGTTGCGCTCGCCCGTTCATCCGTATACGCAGGCACTGCTATCCGCCGTGCCGCGTCTTGATGGCGTGCGCCGGGAGTTTATTCGGCTGGCCGGGGATTTGCCCTCACCCGCTAATCCGCCTGCCGGCTGCCATTTCGCGCCGCGCTGCAGTCATGCCGAGGCGATTTGTCGGCAGCACTATCCGATTGCTGCGAAAATATCGGCAACCCACGTAGTGCATTGTCATTTCCCGGTGAAAAGCGGTAATTCAAGTTGACGGGATGCGGCGTTTGGATTAAAAAGGTGGCAGTGTGTTTGCTTTGTTTTTGACGCGTGCAGTAATTTTTAACTTAATCTTTTCGAGGAGAGCATCATGGGTACTAATTCAACGAGTGTACAAAGCGATGTCAGCAAAGAAAAGCTGATGCAGGATTTGCAAATTGTGGTGTCGGATGCTGAAGAATTGCTGAAAGCGACCGCCAGCCAGGCGGGTGAAAAGGTGAGCGCCGCCCGCGAACGCATACAGGACAGCTTGACCGCAGCCAAGGCGCGTTTGGCCGAAGCTGAAGAAGCCATGCTGGAAAAAACCAGACAGGCTGCAAGGGCGACTGACGAATACGTGCACGATAACCCATGGCGGGCAGTGGGTATCGCAGCCGGGGTTGGTCTGGTTGTGGGTATGTTGATTTCGCGTGGGCGTTAAGTTATGACAGTAGCAAGTTCCGGTCTGCTGGGTTCGGTCAAACGATTGTTGTCTACCCTGACGGCTATTGCCTCGACCCGGCTGGAGCTGCTGGTCAATGAGTTGCATGAGGAGCGTCTGCATCTTGAGCAGGTGCTCCTTTATTTTTTTGCCGCGTTGTTCTGTTTCGGTATGGCGCTCATGCTGTTGACAGTTTTCATCGTAGTGCTGTTTTGGGATGATCACCGCATTTTGGTTCTGGGCGGGTTGAGCACTGTATTTCTGGTGTCCGGTTTGATGCTGGTGCAGAGTCTGCGCAAACTGACCCAGGCGAAGTCCAGATTATTTTCCGTGACACTGGCCGAGCTGGCCAAGGACAGGGAGCAGCTGGATGAGCGTAATGGATAAGCGCAAATTCGAGGTGATGCAACGTCGTCAGGCGTTGCTGGCAGAAATATCCGGCCAGCGTGAACATCTGGCCGAACTGGCAACCCGCTGGCAACCTGCGCTGCGCATGGCAGACCAGGCGGTGGTTGCGGTGAACTTTCTTCGTGTTCATCCTGTGCTGCTCGCCGGATTGGCCGGCCTGCTGGTAGTGCGCCGCAACGGTCTGTCCGGTCTGGTGAAAGGCGTGTGGCGGATCGTGAAAGCCTATCGCTACGTCAATGATTTCTCCAAAAAAATGACGTCGCGCTTGTAGTCAAACTATCTCGCCATCCTCGCTTGGCTGGCACCAAAATATCAACAGGCGGTTATTTGTTCTGGTAGGCGAGGTCAATTTTCTTTGTCTTTTCCGCCGTAAGCTGCCTTTTGGCGGCTTTGCGTTGCGCGATTTCGCGCGTGCCGGATTTCACCAAACGCCGGGTGCTTTTGCGAGTTGCGCTGCGTGCTGTTGATTTCTCCTGAACGATGGTCAGCGTCTGTCCGGTTCTGACTTGCTTGGTGCGGCCATTCCAGCTGCTGAGTTTGCCGACACTGACGTTGTATCGGCGTGCCAGTTTGGCCAGGGTTTCTCCCTTGCGAACCGTATGTTTGATGGTGGAGGTATAGTGATCCGCCTTGCTGACGGGATGTAAATGCATGTTAAAAGCTTGAAATTCGCTATCGCCATCGTCGGGCTCGCCATTGAGCGGAACAAGCAGTGTTTCGCCTGAGCTGGTGTGGGTTCGTGCAGACAGGCTGTTTACCTTTTTCAGTCTTTCCACGGAGAGACCGAAACGAGGGGCCAGCTGATCGAGTCTTTCACCCTTCCTGGCATAATAAGCCTGCCAGCTTACCAGTGGTTTGTCATAGTTTTCCAGATTGGTCTGATAGGTCTCGACTTTATTGACCGGCAGCAAAATAAAATCGCTGTTGTTCTGCAATATTACCGGACGGTTGTGTGCCGGATTCAGCGCAATGAACTCTTCTCTGGATATGTCGGCCAGTTGTGCGGCCAGTTTTACGTCTATATGTTTCGCAAAGGAGACGGCAGCGAAATAGGGTTCGTTGGAGATAGTCGGCAACACCAAGCCAAAGTGTTCCGGATTTGCGACGATATTTTTGATGGCTAACAGTTTGGGCAGGTAATTGCGGGTCTCATCCGGCAATGTCAGGCTGGCATAATTCACGGCCAGACCTTTTTTACGGTTGCGTTCCTGAGCACGTTGTACCGCGCCTTCTCCCCAGTTATAGGCCGCGAGCGCCAATTCCCAGTCGCCGAACATGGCGTGCAGTTTTTCCAGGTAATCCAGTGCGCCGGTGGTTGCGCTGGTGATGTCGCGCCGCCCGTCATACCACCAGTTTTGTTGCAAACCGAAAACTTTTCCGGTGGAAGGAATGAATTGCCAGAGACCAGAGGCATTGCTGGTTGAGTACGCGCCTGGATTGAAAGCGCTTTCTATCATCGGCAGCAGCGCGATTTCGCTGGGCATGCCGCGGCGTTCCACTTCGCTGGTGATGTAATACAGGTAGCGACTTCCCCTGTCCATCATACGGGCAATGTATTCAGGGCGGCTGGCATACCATTGCTCATGCTTGGCGATTAATGGACTGTCCAGTTCCTGCATGGTGAAACCGCCACGCAGGCGTTGCCAGAAATCAATATTGTTCAGTTCATCATCGGGGATGAGCGTTAGCTTAATATTGCGCGCAGAGGTAAGAGTGAGCGGAGTGGTGGTGTTTGCCAGTGAGGTGCTCAGTGCGGGTTGTTCATCTGCGTGTACAGACACGGTGCTACCCATGATAGCGAGCAGTATTGGAAGGATCAGTTTAATCAATGGCAAAAGCTGGGCCCAAATAGACGGAAAAACGCGACCATCTTAGCCGAGGTGTCGACAGCGGGTCAATTTAAAAGCAGGATTGAGACCCCTGCGGTCTCAATCCTGCTTTTATCGTACTGCGTTTTTTAACTGTTCCAGAATGGCTGGATTTTCCAGCGTGGAAACGTCCTGAGTAATTTCTTCGCCGCGGGCTATGGCGCGCAGCAGGCGACGCATGATTTTCCCCGAGCGCGTCTTGGGCAGGTTTTCGCCAAAGCGGATTTCATCGGGTTTGGCGATAGGGCCGATTTCATGGCCTACCCAGTTGCGCAGGATTTCGGCAATTTCAAGGGCTTTTTCAGGAGTGTCGGGGTGGGCGCCCTTGAGTACGACGAAGGCGACTACGGATTCACCCTTGATTTCGTGCGGGCGTCCGACTACGGCGGCCTCTGCAACCAGTGGATTGGCGGCCAGTGCGGACTCGATCTCCATCGTGCCCAGACGGTGGCCGGAAACATTCAGCACGTCGTCGATGCGTCCCATGATCCAGAAGTAGCCATCTTCGTCGCGGTGTGCGGAATCGCCTGCCAGATACGCACCGTGCATCTCTTCCGGAAAGTAGGCTTTTTGGTAACGTTCGGGATTGCCCCATATGGTGCGAATCTGCGAAGGGAAGGGGCGCTTGATGACCAGAAATCCGCCGTGCTGATCATGCACTTCATCGCCCGCTTCATTGACGATGGTCGCCATGATGCCGGGCAAGGGCAGGGTGCAGGTGCCGGGCTTGATGGGCATCGCACCAGGCAGCGGTGCGATCATGTGAGAGCCGGTTTCGGTCTGCCACCAGGTATCTACGATTGGGCAGCGCGCCTGACCCACGGTGTGGTAATACCACATCCATGCTTCGGGATTAATCGGTTCGCCCACCGAGCCTAACAGGCGCAGGCTGGAAAGATCATATTGACTGGGTAATTCGCCACCCAGTTTGATCAGCGAACGGATTGCAGTCGGCGCGGTGTAGAAGATGGTGACTTTGTGTTCCTGTATCATTTTCCAGAAACGCCCGGCATCGGGATAGGTGGGCACACCCTCGAATATTACCTGGGTAGCGCCCATTGCCAGCGGGCCGTAGGCCACGTAGCTATGGCCGGTGATCCAGCCCACATCAGCAGTGCACCAGAAAATATCACTTTCCTTGTAGTCGAACACCCATTGCATTGAGAGCATGGTGCCGAGCAAATAACCACCGCTGGAATGCTGCACTCCCTTAGGCTTGCCGGTCGAACCGGAGGTGTAGAGGACGAACAGCGGATGTTCCGCGCTGACCCATTCCGGTTCGCAGTCGGTGTTTTGTTCCGCAATCAGGTCGTGCCACCAGATGTTGTTAGCCATGTTCCAGGCTGTTTCGCATGTGGCGCGCTGATAGACGATGACGCTGTGAACGCATTCGCACCCGCCCAGTGTCAGCGCTTCATCGACGGCGGGTTTGAGCGGCATCACACGACCCCCGCGCAGCTGTGCATCAGCCGTGATGACGGCACAGGCTTGTGCATCGGTGATGCGCTCGTGCAGGCTCTTGGACGAGAAACCGCCGAATACCACCGAGTGAATTGCGCCTATGCGCGCGCAACCTTGCATCGCGATCACGGCTTCGATACTCATCGGCATGTAAATGATGATGCGGTCGCCTTTTTGAATACCCCGCGACTTCAGGCCATTGGCGAATTGGCACACGCGTGCATGCAAGTCGCGGTAATTGATTTTTGTAACCTCGCCATCGTCCGCCTCGAAGATGATGGCGGTCTTGTCGCCTTGAGCGGTCAGGTGGGTATCCAGGCAGTTGTAGGAAACGTTCAGTTCGCCATCTGCAAACCACTGGTAGAACGGCGCGTTGCTTTCGTCTAAAACTTCAGTGAATGGTTTTTTCCATTGCAGGGTCTCGCGCGCCAGCCTAGCCCAAAAGCCCGTGTAATCCTGTTCCGCTTCCTGACAGAGAGCCTGATAGGCTGCCATGCCGGACACATTTGCCTGTTTGACGAATGCATCGGAAGGGTTGAATACACGGGTTTCATGCATTACAGATTGAATATTGGACATGTGATCTCCTGATGTTGATGCGCGACTGAGAAATGCAGTGTGAATGTAGTTTTTTTTTGTCATGCCTGTCAATCATTACACGGCATTAAGCAAAAATATTGGGGAAATCGGGGTTTTCGATCATGCCTGCCATATATTCTGGCCTATACACGCATGAAGAAGGCAGCATGGTACTGTCGCTTTGCTATGCGCGCGTTGCTTGGTGTGCTTTGAAATGATAATTTGCGGCTTGAATTTTGATAGCAGGGGGATTTGCGGTATTAACGCGCCCTACGAAAAACATTTGATGGAACTACTAGGCATTTCACACGGCCGTTAAACCCGCATGCGGGCTTTTCCCGAGAATAGATGAGCGAAGGCGCATTATTTTGAATGAAAAGGCGACAGTCGAGTGGCGGCTTATCTCCGGGCACCTGCATGACCAAATATATATTTATCACCGGCGGCGTCGTCTCTTCCCTGGGGAAGGGCATCGCCGCCGCTTCTCTTGCGGCAATTCTTGAATCACGCGGCCTACGGGTCACGATGCTCAAGCTCGACCCTTACATCAACGTTGATCCTGGTACCATGAGTCCGTTTCAGCACGGCGAGGTGTTTGTTACCGAGGACGGCGCGGAAACCGACCTTGATCTTGGGCATTACGAGCGCTTTATTTCCGCCAAGATGCGCAAGGCCAACAACTTCACTACCGGACAGATATACGAAAGCGTGATCCGCAAGGAACGTCGCGGCGAATATCTGGGCAAGACCGTACAAGTGATTCCGCACATTACCAATGAAATCCAGGCGTTTGTCGAACGCGGGGCAGCGGCTTATCACGGCGATAAAGCGGATGTGGCGATAGTTGAAATCGGCGGTACGGTAGGCGATATCGAATCGCTGCCGTTTCTTGAGGCGGCACGCCAGATGGGCTTGCGCATGGGGCGCAATCAGGTGGCCTACGTGCATCTGACCCTGGTGCCTTACATTGCCACGGCAGGCGAATTGAAAACCAAACCGACTCAGCACAGCGTGCAGAAGCTGCGTGAGATCGGCATTTTCCCGACGGCCTTGCTGTGCCGTGCCGACCGTCCGATACCGGATGATGAACGCGCCAAGATTTCGTTGTTCGCCAACGTGCGCGAGGAAGCAGTGATCTCGATGTGGGATGCGGACAGCATCTACAAGATCCCGCAAATGCTGAACGATCAGGGGCTGGATCGCATCGTTTGCGAAGAATTGCATCTGGATTTGCCGCCGGCGGATTTGTCGGTCTGGGCGAATCTGGTGTATTCACTGGAAAATCCGCAGCATGAAATTACCATCGGCATGATAGGAAAATATGTCGATCTGACTGAATCGTATAAATCGCTGATAGAAGCCCTGCGCCACGCGGGAATACACACTGCAACCCGCGTGAATATTGAGTATCTTGATTCCGAAGCGCTGGAAACAACCGGTACGCAGGGCTTGAAGCATTTTGACGCGATACTGGTTCCGGGCGGTTTTGGCGTGCGTGGCACGGAAGGCAAGATCGCGGCTATCCGGTTTGCGCGTGAAAACAACGTTCCCTATCTGGGCATCTGCCTGGGGATGCAATTGGCTGTCATTGAATATGCGCGCCATGTTGCGGGCATGACGGACGCGAACAGCACCGAACTTAATCCTGAGACCGAACACCCCGTCGTTGCGCTGATTACCGAATGGCGCGACCGTGATGGTCGTGTTGAAACGCGCAGCAATGACTCCGATATGGGGGGAACCATGCGACTGGGTTCGCAGCGTTGCCCGGTTAGTTCCGGTACGCTGGCTCAGCGCATCTACGGTGATGAAGTGAATGAGCGGCATCGCCATCGTTATGAGGTGAATAATCATTACGTTCCTGAACTGGAGAAATCCGGATTGATTATTTCCGCGCGCACGCCGACAGAAAATCTGCCTGAAATCATGGAGTTGCCACAATCCATGCATCCGTGGTTTGTCGGTGTGCAGTTTCACCCTGAATTTACTTCCACGCCCCGCAGCGGTCATCCCTTGTTCAAGGCGTTCGTCGAAGCGGCTCTGCAACGTCAGACAGCAAAGGCGGCAACATGAAATTATGTAACTTTGAAGTCGGCTTGAACCGCCCGTTGTTCCTGATTGCCGGACCGTGTGTGATTGAATCGCCGCAAATGGCGATAGATACTGCCGGTGCTTTGCAGGAAATTTGCCGCGAATTGAACCTTCCTTTCATTTACAAGTCTTCGTACGACAAAGCCAATCGCAGTTCGGGCAAGTCGTTCCGTGGTTTTGGTCTGGATGCCGGATTGAAAATTCTCAGTGATGTCAAAGCGCAGTTGGGCGTGCCGGTATTGACCGATGTGCATAGCATCGAAGAAATTGAGCCTGTCGCCGCTGTGGTGGATGTGTTGCAGACACCGGCGTTCCTGTGTCGGCAGACTGATTTCATCCACGCCGTAGCGCGCTGTGGCAAGCCGGTAAATATCAAGAAAGGGCAATTTTTGTCGCCCTGGGATATGCAGAATGTGGTCGAGAAGGCACGCGATGCCAGCGCTCAGGACAATATCATGGTCTGCGAACGGGGTGCGTCATTCGGTTACAACAACCTGGTGTCGGACATGCGTTCTCTGGCGGTGATGCGCAATACCGCGTGCCCGGTGGTATTCGATGCTACCCATTCTGTGCAGTTGCCGGGCGGGCAGGGTACGGTCAGCGGCGGACAGCGCGAATTCGTTCCGGTACTGGCACGCGCGGCAGTGGCAGCCGGAATTTCCGGCCTGTTCATGGAAACGCATCCGAATCCGTCACAGGCTATGTCGGACGGGCCGAACGCCTTCCCGCTGGGGCATTTGAAGGCGCTGTTGAAAACGCTGATGGTGCTGGATGAAGCCGTCAAGCAGCAGGGATTGATTGAAGAAGTCGTTGATTTGAGGAATGTATAGGCCGGGTTCTATTCTGGGATAAAGCAGTTGTATCGCTTGTATTTCGTGTGTATGCCATGCAAGAATGCACCTTTCATTTGTAATTTATTGATTAATAAGTATTATTTTATTTGGAATTGTTGAGGATATTAAAGATGAGTGCAATTGTTGATGTGATCGCCCGTGAAATCCTGGATTCACGCGGTAATCCTACTGTTGAAGCGGATGTATTGTTGGAATCGGGTGTGATGGGACGTGCCGCTGTGCCGTCCGGTGCGTCCACCGGTACGAGAGAAGCGATTGAGTTGCGCGATGGCGATAAGCAGCGTTATCTGGGTAAGGGCGTCTTGAAGGCGGTGGAATATGTGAACACTGAAATTGCCGAAGCGATTATTGGTCTGGATGCGGCTGAACAGGCCTTCATCGATCAAACCATGATAGACCTGGATGGCACAGAAAATAAATCCCGCCTGGGCGCAAATGCGATTCTGGCTGTATCCATGGCGGTCGCGCGTGCTGCTGCGGAAGATAGCGGTCTGCCGCTGTATCGCTATCTGGGCGGCTCGGCAAAAATGCAGTTGCCGGTACCGATGATGAATATCATCAATGGCGGCGCACACGCCAATAACAATATCGACATGCAGGAATTCATGATTATTCCGGTCGGCGCGCCGACATTTCGCGAGGCCTTGCGTTACGGCGCGGAAGTGTTTCATGCCTTAAAGAAGCTGATTGATGAAAAGGGTATGCCGACTACCGTAGGTGATGAGGGTGGTTTTGCGCCTAATTTGCCGAGCAATGAAGCCGCTTTGCAACTGATCGTCGAAGGTATTGAGGCGGCGGGTTATGTGCCGGGTGCGGATGTGGCTATCGGTCTGGATTGTGCCAGTTCCGAGTTCTACAAAGACGGGTTGTACCATCTCGATTCCGAGGGTTTGAAGCTGACCTCGGCTCAGCTTGTAGATTATCTGGCCAACTGGGTGGACAAATATCCTATCGTCAGCATTGAAGACGGCATGAGTGAAAGCGATTGGGATGGCTGGAAATTGTTGACTCAGCGTCTGGGCAAGAGCGTGCAAATCGTCGGTGATGACATATTTGTTACCAACACCAAAATTTTGCGTGAAGGCATCCGTTTGGGGCTGGCCAATTCTATTTTGATCAAGGTCAATCAGATCGGCACGCTGACTGAAACCTTTGCGGCCATCGAAATGGCTAAGCGTGCGGGCTACACCGCCGTGATCTCACACCGTTCCGGTGAAACTGAAGACAGCACCATTGCTGAGATCGCGGTGGCCACCAATGCACTGCAAATCAAGACAGGATCGGCTTCGCGCTCGGATCGCATGGCAAAATACAACCAATTGTTGCGCATCGAAGAAGACCTGGGTGACACCGCTTCCTACCCCGGACGCGACGCGTATTACCAACTGAGCTAGACTCAAGTGAAGCCCGCGCAATGCGTGCTCTTTCCTCTCACCCTCAGGCGGGGGGCAGGAGAGATGTGGCGGGCTTCGCTCTGGAATGTGGCATATTTGCCATGCGCTTTAGTTAAGTAATTCAACATTCGCCCTTGGCTCAGGCCAGGGGCGTTTTTTTACATAAATTTCGCCGATGCGATATTCGCGTGGCGGAATAGCAGTCAACCCGAAGGCTCATTTTGCGCATATGAGAATCATCACACTGATCCTGGTAGTGTTGTTATTGCTGTTGCAGTACCCGCTGTGGCTGGGCAAGGGCGGTTGGCTGAGAGTGTGGGACCTGAATCATCAGGTCGGGGAACAGCAGCAGATTAATCAGCAGGCTGAGCAACGCAATGCCTTGCTGGATGCTGAAGTGCGTGATTTGAAACAAGGCACCGAAGCCATAGAAGAACGTGCGCGCAGTGAATTGGGAATGATAAAAAGCGATGAAGTGTTTTTTCAGATTCTGGATGCGTCTGGTAATCAGCTAAGCGATAAATCGTCTGCCGCATCGTCCGTGTCCTCATTCTCCGCCCATTAGCGTGGTCGTCATCAGAGCAATCTGGAAAAGGCGTGAACAGGTATGGGCTTAAAGGCGAAAGCGCGTAAAAACACAATAATATGAAACTTGAGTCATAATTCTCTTCGTTATATCCGCCATCCGGGTCTGTTGTTTTTAATTACGTAAGTTTTCAGCAAAAATGCCGACACTCTTCAGCCTGCCTCCACATATATATGTCTTTGCCGCCCTGCTCGGTGTGTTGCTGCTTTCATTCGCGATATTTTCCCTGCTTCCTTCTTTCGTAGTGTCGCGGCAATTATCCGCTGTGATCAATAAGCTGGCTGCATTGAAGGGGGTGCCAGATGACAGTCTGGAGAAAATTTTCCTAAAGGCGGGCGTCCTCGAACATTTGTGGCGGGAATATGCGGATTCGTTGCACAAGCAGCTTGTAGAAGGGCAGGCAATGCGTCTGCGTTCCACCCTTCCTGCCAGCGTTGTCTTCAGGCCGGAAATTCTGGTGGATATTCCATTGCGCACGGACTTTTTCAAACATCTTCCGGGATTGTTTACCGGGGTTGGCATCATAGGGACGTTCTACGGGCTATTGATCGGATTGCAGTCCTTTGTTGTCTCCGAGAATCCGGTCATCGTTCGCGCAAGCCTGACTCGCTTGCTGCACGGTGTGTCCGAGGCATTTCTCGTTTCGGCGGTGGCGATCACGCTGGCGATGGTCGTCACCTTTATTGAAAAGCTGGTGCTTACTCGTTTGAATGCCCAGGTAGAAAAGTTGGCACAATTGCTGGATAGTCTGTTCGAGAGTGGCGCGGGTGAAGAGTATCTGGCGAGGCTGGTGAAGGCATCTGAATCGTCTTCGATGCAAACCGCCGGTCTGCTTCAGGGCGAGTTAAAACAGATGCTCACCGAACTGACCGAAAAACAGATCGCAGCCACGCATGCGGGAACAGTCGCACTGGGCGACCGCATTACGGCAAGTATCGAAGCGAGCATGAAAGCGCCGCTGACTGAAATTTCCAATGCCTTGAAAAATGCCGGCCATGATCAAGGCGCAGCATTGCAAGCCATGCTGGCGAGCATGTTCGAGAATTTTAACCATCAAATGAAGGATTTGTTTGGCGGGCAGGCCGCCGATATGAGTAGTTTGCAAAAGCAAACCATAGACGCGCTGCAATCCACGGTCGTCAGCATGGAACACATGGTAGGGAATGTCGGTGCCGCAGGACAGCGCAGCGCGGAGGCGATGGCGGAGCAGCTGGCAGCTGCTATCGCGGCGGCAGAATCCCGCCAATCCGTTATGGAAGGCAATCTGGGTAAGTTTGTCGAACAAATGCGTCTGGCAACAGCTCAATCTCAGGGAGAGGCGCAGCAGCAATTGCAAAGTGCGTTAAGTGAATTTTCCGGGCGCATGGGTTCGGTTATCGACGGGCTTAGCGCCCAGGTGCTTGCGACTACCGATGTCGGCCGCAAGCATCAGCAGGATTTGCTGGCGCAGAGCAAGGATTTTGCGGGGCAGTTCAGCGGGCAAATGACGGATGTGATCGATGGCGTCAATCGTGCCGTTGCCGAGATGAGATCGGCTGTCTTGGCGATGCGCAATACTACCGGTGAGGCCATGCTCGGCTTCAACAAGGGCGCGGACACGCTGACCCTGGCTGCGCAGGATTTTGCCAGAGCTGGGCAGGGCGTCAGCTCTGCGCTGGATAAAACGGCGCTGGTGGCGGGACAGCTCACTCAGGCGGCGGGTAACGTGGCTGCCGCATCGTCTGGACTGGGCGAAATGTTTGCTGATTACCAGGGCACGCGTGATTCCATGATAGAACTGGTAGGCTCTTTGCAGTTGCTTGTCGAACAGGTGCGCCGCGAGGCATCCCTGTCAGGCGAGGTGATCACCAGGATAGAATCGGCCACGGCTAAGCTGGTCGCTGCACAGCAAAACGCGGATAGCTATTTAACAAAAGTATCTGAAGTGATCGCCGTGGCACATGAGTCTTTCAGCGAGGGTATGGTTAAGGCCGTTGGCGAGGCAAATCGTGATTTCCATCAGGCCTTGTCCGACTCCGTGAAGTTGTTGCGTGAAGGGATACATGAGCTGGAAAGCACTCTGGATGCGGCCACCAGCATTTAATCATGACAGGCAAAATTTTTATCCTTGGTCGTCGTAGCAAAGAAGAGGGTGAAAAACCGTTCTGGATTTCATTCGCCGATCTGATGACGGCACTGATGGTGATGTTCCTGCTGGTCATGAGCGTGGCGCTGCTGGCTGTTACCAACGAAATCTCGGAGGCGGATCGCAATAAGGCGATACGCGAACAGGAAATCGACATGCTGTTGGCAAAAATTGAAAAGGCGGCTGAAAACCACCCGGGGATATCGGTAGACAAGAATCGGGCGGTGATTGATTTTGGTGATCGCGCGCGCTTCGAGACCGGCAGTTCGCAGCTCTCCAGTGTGCAGGCTCAATACCTGAGTCAATTCGTCTCCGAGATGCTGGTGATCGCGCATGACGAGCTGGGCAGTAAATGGCTCAAGCGCATTGTTGCCGAAGGGTACGCCGATCAACGCGGTGATTATCTGCTGAATTTGAATCTAAGCCTGCAACGCAGCCAGCGGGTATTGTGCGCGTTGCTCTCACCCGCACCCACTCAGGCTGATAGGCTGAATCCGGCAGAAAAAGAGCAGGTGCGCGATTTGTTTCTGGTAGGCGGATACTCCTTCAATTCAGCAAAGGAATCGCTGGAGGAGAGTCGTCGTATCGAATTGCGCATGGAATTTTTTGGTGTGGATGAGGTGCACCCTGCGCTGAACGAAATTCCACGCGGAAATTTCGGCACTTGCCGGATATAAGCGATGGATGGACTTGAGCAACTGCAAGCCACGTTGCGCAACCTTAATCAGCTTGCACTCGCCAGAATGCGCCCCGGTGACACGCTAGCGATGCTAGACGAGTTGTCCAGACTGCAAATATGGGTAGGCGCTGCCTCGCGACTGGAGGAGCCGTCATCAGCCACCATAGAGGAAGCGCTTCTGGCCTATAGGCAGAACAAATATATCAAGGGACTGCGTCAAATACGGCTGGTTTGCTATGGCTGCACGCAAATCATTGCTGGCGATGCATTGATTGAAAATCGCGAGCATTTCGGTAAGTTACTCGAATATGTCGATAAATACGCTAATCGTCGGCGTTCGTTCCGTAAAATTTATCGCGGTCTGTTGAATAGTTATTTTTCTTATGACCCTCATGCGCCGGATAGTAGTTTGGCCGGACGCAGCAACTGGGAGACGTTGAGGCTATTTTTGGTAAAGCATCTGGATGGCTTGCTGACAGGTCTATTTACGCCAGACTGGCTTTCAACTCTACTCCGATATCCCGGTCTGTTGAGTGAGCATCCCGGGCTGTCTTTCGATGCTTTGCTATTGCAGGGTGATGCGTCGGTGTTTAACGAGGCTCGCAGGTATCTCGAAATCAATGTTGAATCCTGGTTGGTGCGAGAAATTGTCATGGCGCCGTTCAAGGCTGTTGAAGCTATGGACGATACGACCTTTAAGGAATATTTGGATGGTCTTCTGCTGCTGTTGAGCGATTATCCGCTCTATGCGGGCATGGGGCTGAAGATATTGCTGGATCGCTATGCGCAATGCGCAGACCGGGACGTCCATGTCTCGCTCAGAGATTTTTCAACAGGGCTCTGGGGCAACCCCTGGTTGCCGGAAAACCTGCACCAGTGGCAGTGCGGCGCGCCTGCCAGAGCCATGCTGGAACATTGGCTCAAACGCCACTTGTTGAGCGAGTTTTTTAGCCTGCTGTCCGATGATGTGGCGGCGCGGCGCATGAATTTCTGGGATATCTACAGTGAAGAGATGACGGGTATGTATTTCGCGCTGGGAAAAAATGCATACAGCAATGAAAATATGGCCCTGTACAAATTCCGCAAGGCTGCAAAAGGGCTGCTGGTCAGGTTGACTGAGGGGAAGCCGGATGTGCACATCTGCATCATGCAGTTTGAACATCATCATGTTGTGGAATTCAATCGCCATAACAATGCCGCCTATTTCTATGACACCACTCAGGGAATCCCTTCCTTTTATTTTAGTAAAGGCTGGCTGGAAATAGGCGCAGTCAGCACCCGGAATATTACCGAAGGTGCTGATGTCGCGCGGCTCTCCAAGCCGCTGCGCCATCAGGATGTCAAACACTACACATGGGAAGGGCGGTTCGCGCAGGAGTTAGGCGTGACTGAAAGCGGCATCGAGTCGTTCTGTCGGAAGTATCAGTGCTCCTACGATGATAAGCGCAATCAGGGCGGACATCAGTGGATAGTTCCAGCCGCAGCCGGTCAATACGGTCGGGAAGTCTGGTCGGTATTGACGGGGTGGGGTTTCAGCTTTTCGGACAAAGCAGCGGGCTATTATCGTTGACGGACCGACCGCAGGACGTCGCTGTGATTCATCGTGATTTTTGAACGGCTATCCGGGCTTATTGCATCGGCAGGCGCACCGCAATTTGTGTCCCTGCTCCCGGTTTGCTGGAGATAGTAACCTTGCCGCCCAGTTGACCGATGCGCTCCTGGATGCCGCGCAGGCCGAATGAGCGTGGCTTGCTGGGTGCGGATTCGTCAAATCCTTGACCATCATCCGAAACGATCAGCTCTATGCACTTATCGCAATTGATAAGATTCGTACAGGCTTTATTAATGTCAATGATTACTTGAACTTGCTGTGCCGCGGCGTGTTTCATGATGTTGTTCAGCGTCTCCTGAAATACGCGAAACAGGGTGATGGATTGCTCGTCTGAAATATCAAAGCTGTCTTTTGACTGGCTGATTTTGCAGGGTATGCCTGTGCGCTTGGTGAACTCATTGGCTTCAATTTCAATTGCGGCGACGATACCAAAACAATCGAGGAAGCCCGGACGCAGGCTGTGTACCAGATCATTCGCCGTCTTTCCCGCCGTGTCCAGCAAGCTGTCCATGCCCTGCATTTTTTCCTGTAGTGCGCTGTCGTCTGAGGGCAGGCGCTGAGCAAGCCAGGATAAATCCATTTTTAAGGCGGTCAACAACATGCCTATTTCATCGTGTATTTCTCGCGCGATGCGGGTACGTTCTTCTTCCTTGATGGTTTCAATATGTGAAGAAAGTTCACGCAGGCGCTGTCGGGACTGCTTGATTTCAATTTCAGCCTGTTTGTTGTGGGTGATGTTGACCATGAATCCCTTCCAGAGCGTGCCCTGAGAATTGGTTTCGTGATGTTTGGCTCGTAAATTTACCCATTTTATTTCCTGATTCGAGGGCAGAACGATACGCCCTTCCCAGTTCCAGGCAGTGGCAT
>JAURZN010000096.1 GCA_030653355.1 Gallionella sp.
GGGGCTGCCGCCCTCGGCCTGCTTAAGAATTGCGATGATCTGGCTATCTGAAAAGCGTGATAACTTCATGTAAAAATTCCTCTATTCCCAAGTGAGAAAATTCTACTTCTAATCGCAACTAATTTCAGGGGGGATTACCAACAGGTATAATTTCTTCCTCATCAATTTGCCGCACAGATATGTTTTCCTTGTGGCAGTGTGGAGTGTGCTGGTGGGCGGGTCGCTGACGTGGGGCATGCACCGGGAAAGCCAAGCCACGTTGAGAACCGCCACCGCCGCCGCCCATGCCAATATCAGCAAAGATATGAGCTTCCGAAAATGGGGGAACTCACACGGCGGCGTTTATGTTCCCCCCGACAAACACACCCCGCCCAATCCTTACCTCAAGGTGCCCGACCGCGATGTAGTCACCACCACCGGCAAGGCGCTGACCCTGATGAATCCGGCCTACATGTTGCGCCAGATACAATCCGATTTTCCGAGCGTATACGGCATCAAAAGCCGCCTCACCAGCCTCAAGCCACTCAATCCGATAAACGCCCCCGATGCCTGGGAAGCCAAGGTCCTGCGCAGCTTTGAGCAGGGCGCGAAGGATTTTCTGGAAATACAGCAAATCGATGGACAGCCTTATCTGAGGATGATGCAGCCTTTCATCGTCGAGCGCGGCTGCCTCAAGTGTCATGCGCTACAGGGCTACAAGCTGGGCGATATCCGCGGCGGGATCGGCACGGACGTTCTCATGGCTCCCTATTGGGCGACTGAGCGTGAACACAACGCAGACTTGGTGTTGACCTACGGCGCGATCTGGCTGCTCGGGCTGGCGGGAATGGGCGTATCGTACCGGCGCATCAGCCGTCTGGATGCCGAGCGCGAAAAGGCGGTAAATGCATTGCGCGAACTCAATGAAGAACTGGAAACGCGCGTCGCGGAGCGCACCGCCCAACTGGAAGACGCCAACAAGGAACTGGAAGGGTTCGCCTATACGGTGTCACATGACCTGCGCACGCCCTTGCGTGCCATCGACGGATTCTCGCACATCCTGCTGGCTGACTACGCCGACAAGCTGGACGACGAAGGACGGCGGCTGCTCAATGTGGTGCGGGACAACACCCGCCAGATGGGACAGCTCATCGACGATATTTTGAAATTCTCCCGCATCGGCCGGGTGGATATCGCTTATGTCGACACGGACATGACCAGCCTGACGCAGGCGGTCGCTGAAGAACTCCGCCCCGCCGAGGGCAAGCAGCAAATCAACATCGCAGCGCTCCCCGCGATCAGGGGAGATCGTGCGATGCTGCGCCAGGTGTGGGTCAACCTGCTATCGAATGCCATCAAGTTCAGCCGCGTCAATGATCCCGCCCTGATCGAGGTGGGCGGATCCATCGACGGCGACGAGGCCATCTATTACGTGAAGGATAACGGCGCTGGCTTCGATATGCAGTATGCCGACAAACTGTTCGGCGTGTTCCAGCGTCTGCATTCCCCGAGCGAGTTTGAGGGTACCGGGATCGGGCTGGCCATCGTCAAGCGCATCATCACCCGCCACGGCGGGCGGGTGTGGGCGGAAGGCCGGGTTGGCGAGGGCGCGACGTTTTATTTTGCTTTACCAACTTGAGGAGGTTGATCATGGACGATGAAGTCAAGGTAGTGGAAATCCTGCTGGTGGAAGATAGTCCGACCGATGGGGAGTTGGCGATCCGCGCGCTGAAAAAAAACAACCTGGCCAACCATCTGGTGTGGGTCAAGGATGGCGCGGAGGCATTGGATTTTCTCTTCGCCACCGGCAACTACAGCGCCCGTGAGATCGGGAACGGCCCCAAAGTGATTTTGCTGGACCTGCGTCTGCCCAAGGTGGATGGCATGGAAGTGCTGCGCCGGGTGAAGGGCGACGAGCGCACCCGCCACATCCCCGTGGTGGTGCTGACCTCGTCCAAGGAAGATCGCGACGTGGTGGAGAGCTACCGGCTCGGCGTCAACAGTTACATCAGCAAACCGGTGGACTTCAACGAGTTCGTCAAGGTGGTATCCGAACTAGGGATGTACTGGCTGCTGGTGAACCGCCCCCCGCTGGAATCGAGATAGACATGGAGGTGTCCGGCGTTCCCCTGCGCATCCTGATTCTGGAAGATTCCCCCACCGACGCCGAGTTGATGGAGCGCGAGCTGAAGAAGGGCGGTATCGTCTTTATCTTGCAGCGTGTGGACACCTGGGAAAGCTTTGTCCAGGCGCTCGAAGCATTTCGCCCGGATATCGTGCTGTCCGACTACCATCTGCTCGGTTTCAAGGGTACTGATGCGTTGCAACGGGTGCGGCGCGACCATCCGGACATACCGGTAATCATGGTGACCGGCGCGCTGCCCGACGTCGAGGCGGTGGAACTGCTTCATGCGGGTGCTAAGGATTACGTGCTGAAAGACCGGCTGGCGCGCCTGCCTGCGGCGGTGCAGCGGGTCTGGTCGGCAGAGCAGGGCATCCGCGCGCGCAAGGCAGCCGAACAGGCGTTGCGTGAGAGTGAGGAAAAGTTTCGCAGGATTACCGAGTCGGCGCAGGACGCCATCATCATGATGGGAGCGGACAGTTGCATCTCATTCTGGAATGCCGCTGCCGAACGACTGTTTGGCTATAGCGCCGCCGAAGCGCTGGGGCAGGAGCTGCATGCCCTGATCGTGCCGGCTGCGGCACACGCCAAATTTACACTAGCTTTCCCGCATTTTCAGGAGAGTGGTGAGGGCGCCCTCATCGGCCAAGTGACCGAGGTTATCGCGTTGCGCAAGGGTGGCGAGGAGTTTTCGGCCGAACTGTCCATTTCTGCGACCCGCTTGAACGACCAGTGGAACGCCATCAGCATCGTGCGTGACATCACCGGGCGCAAGCAGGCCGATGAAAAAATACTGGCGGCACAAGCCGAACTGCAGCGGCTGCTGGATATGGCCAACCAATCGCGCCGGTCACTGCTGAGCGTGATCGAAGACCACAAGCGGAGCGAAGCGGCGTTGCAGCTCAGCGAGACAAGACATCGCCTGCTGTTTGAGAGCTCCCGCGATGCCCTGATGACATTGGCGCCGCCGTCGTGGAAATTCACCGGAGCCAATCAGGCAGCCCTGAACTTGTTCGGCGTCTCCAGCGTGGCGGAATTCACTACACTCGGGCCGTGGGATGTTTCGCCGGAATTGCAACCGGATGGAAGCCCCTCGGGTGAAAAGGCGCTGGAGATGATCGCAACGGCCATGCGTGAAGGCTCCCACTTTTTTGAATGGCAAAAGCAGCGGCTGGACGGGCCGCTGTTTGTGGCCGATGTGCTGCTGACCCGCGTACAATTAGGCGGAGTAGTGTTCTTGCAAAGCACGGTGCGCGACATCACAGAGCGCAAGCAGGCGGAAATGGCCATTCAGCATGCCAACCGCGCGCTGACCACGCTGAGCACGGTGAACCGCGCGCTGGTGCATGCCGACAGCGAGGATGAATTATTGCAGTCGATCTGCGAGGCCATCGTCCGGCAGCGCGGCTACCGGATGGCCTGGGTGGGTTATAAGCAGCACGACGAAGCCCAATCCATCAAGATCATGGCGCATGCCGGGCATGACGAAGGCTATCTGGATGTCGCGCGGATTAGCTGGGCCAAGAGCGAGCGCGGCAGGGGGCCGAGCGGACGCGCCATTGGCAGCGGCGCGGCGCAGTTGTGCCAGGACATCGCCAGTGATCCGCTTTATTCGCCGTGGCGCGAGGCGGCTTTGCAACGCGGTTATGCATCCAGCATCGCGCTGCCGCTGGGTAACGGAGAGCCATTCGGTGTGCTGAACGTGTATGCCGAAGAAGTCAATGCCTTTACCCCCGGTGAAGTCGATCTGCTGGAAGAGATGGCGGGCGATCTGGCGTTTGGCGTGCATAGTTTGCATGTCCGGCGGGAAAGGGATGAAGCCCTCGAGCAGAGCCAGCGGCATTTGCTCAGGTTGACGGATTCTCTGGAGGGGACGGTGCGCGCCATCGCATCCATCGTCGAAATGCGCGATCCCTATACCGCAGGGCATCAGGCTCGCGTGGCCGGACTGGCGTCGGCGATCGCGCGGCAGATGGCGCTGCCGGATGATCAGGTTCATGCCATCCACCTTGCCGGTATGGTGCATGATCTGGGTAAGATCCAAATCCCGGCTGAAATCCTGGCCAAGCCCGGTAAAATTTCTGCGATCGAATTCGATTTGATCCGCTGTCATCCGCAGGCAGGTTACGATATTCTGAAAGACATTGATCTCCCCTGGCCGATTGCGCAGATGGTCTTGCAGCATCACGAACGAATGGACGGTTCCGGTTATCCGCAAGGACTCAAGGGTGATCAGATCGATCTGGGTGCGCGCATCCTGAGCGTCGCTGACGTGGTCGAGGCGATCTCCTCGCATCGTCCCTATCGTCCGGCGCTGGGTGTTGATGCGGCGCTGAACGAGATTTCCCAGGCGCGCGGCACGCATTTCGATACTGGGGTGGTGGATGCCTGTCTGCAACTGTTTCGGGAGCAGGGATATGTCTTTTAGTCCTGAAATTGACTGAGGGGACTGAAGGTGAAGGCCGCGCTGATCGAACAACCGTTGAGCGAGGGCATGAAATACCGCGATTTTTGCCGTGCGTCGGGCAAGTGTAGATCAACAGGCGGATGAATTCGTCAGGGAGGTAAGAATGAAACTCGGCACCAAGGTAACCGCTTTTTCCATCGTGATGACCGTGTCCATGATCGTTATCATCGTGGTCGTCAGCTTCCTGTCGTTCCGCCAGTTCACCATTTCGACCGAGCGCGAGCATATCGCCTCGATCGCTGAAATTGTCGGCATCAGTCTGAGTGAATCCATGCTGCATAATTCGGTAGAGAATCGTAACGATTTTCTCGCTCATCTCGCCTCAGTTGAGGGCCTGCGCACGGCGAGGGTGGTGCGCGCCGACAGCGTATCTAAACAGTTTGGTAATGGGCTGAAGATCGAGCAGTTCAGCGATGGGATTGATGCGAGGGTGATGCGCGATGGCCGGCCTTATTATGAATTGATGGAGGAAAGGGATGGCCTGGTATTTCGCGGCACGCTGCCCTATGTGGCCACCCGTTCGGGGCATATCAATTGTCTGCAATGTCACAACGCGGCTGAAGGGACGGTGCTGGGCGCGATCACGATTTCGATGTCCATGAGCGAGATGTTGCGCAGCGCCTATGTGACATCTGCTGTCATGGTGCTGGCTATCGTATTTTTCATGCTGGTAATGTTGTGGTTCCTGCGCCGCCTGGTCAAGCCGGTGATTACCACCGCGCAGGATGTGCAGGAAACCGTGGAGCGTGCCATTCAGGGCGATTTTCATGCCAATATTGAACGCCGTACCGATGATGAGATCGGCCAGGTGGCGGTGGATCTGAACAGCCTGCTCAAGTTCATCCAGAATGGACTGACCACCATCAGCCAGGATGTCGCGCAGTTGTTGCAGCAAACCCCGGTTCATGAACATGAAAACCTGCTCAATTCCACCATCAGTCGCGTGGCCGGTCTGATTGACGCGGCGCATTTCAAGCAGGCGATCGAGGAGGACGAAACCAAGCCGGAGATATACCGGCGACTTTCAATGGTGTTGCAGGAGCGTTTTGGGATCAACCATTTTTCCATTTACGAAATCGTGGCGGGCAGCAATCAGATGACCCCGCTGATGGTGGACGGGGAGGCCGGTGCGCCCTGCCGCTGGTGTGATCCGCAGATTCTGGTGCATGCTGAAAGCTGCCGTGCCCGGCGCACCGGCCATATCATCAGTTCGATAGATTCGCCCAGCATCTGCTATGCCTTTCGTCCTGCTAACGATGCGCAGGATCGTCTGCACGTCTGCCTGCCCATCATCCAGTCGGGTGCGGTGGGCAGCGTGCTGCAACTGGTGGTGGATAAGGATGATGCCGGACGGGTCAACGATTTCCTGCCCTATCTGAATGTTTATCTGCGCGAGGCCGCGCCGGTGATCGAGGCCAAGCGTCTGATGGATACCTTGCGTGCCTCGAATCTGACCGATGCGATGACCGGCCTGCATAACCGGCGCTTTCTGGAAGAGTTCGCCGAGACGCTGGTGACTTCCACTCAGCGCCGCAAGAGCCAGTTGTCCATACTGATGCTTGATCTGGATTACTTCAAGATGGTGAACGATACCTACGGGCATGACGCGGGAGATATGGTGCTCAAGGCGCTGGCCAAGACCATGCAGGCCTCGGTGCGCGCCTCCGATCTGGTGATACGCTATGGCGGCGAGGAGTTTCTTATCATCATGCAGGATGCGACTGGAGAGGCGGCTGATGCGGTTGCCGAAAAGATACGCGTTGCCGTGGAGAGCATGAAGGTGCAGCTGGTCGGCGCGGTGCTGCAGAAAACCATTTCCATCGGTATCGCCGAATTCCCGCTGGACAGCGACACCTTCTGGCAGGCAGTCAAATATGCGGACGTGGCGATGTACAACGCCAAGGAGTCAGGGCGCAACCGCGTGGTGCGCTTTCGTGCCGAGATGTGGAAGGATGACGTGAAGTATTGATGCGGGTCGGCACAACGGGCGCTACCCGCCGTAATCTAGCCTTCGCGCCCGATCCCGTAATACTCGAATCCCAGCGCCTTTAGATCGGCCGGTTCGAACAGATTGCGCCCGTCAAAGATGACCGGATGCTTCAGGCGTGCCTTGATGATGGAAAAATCCGGACTCTTGAAGGCTTTCCACTCGGTCACGATAATCAGCGCATCGGCCTCATGCAGCGCATCCTTGGCATTGAGGGCATAGCGCAGATCGGCACGCTCGCCGTATATATGCTGCGTTTCTTTCATGGCCGCCGGATCAAAGGCGGTGATAGTCGCGCCCAGTGCCCATAAACCTTCCATGATCACGCGGCTGCTGGCCTCGCGCATGTCATCCGTGCCGGGCTTGAAGGCCAGACCCCACAGGGCGAAGTGCTTACCCTTGAGGTCCGTGCCAAAGCGCCGGGTGATTTTTTGCAGCAGTACGTATTTCTGTGCGTTATTGACCTGTTCCACCGCTTCCAGCACCTTGGAAGGCAAACCGTATTCCGCGCTGGTGCGTTGCAGGGCGCGCACGTCCTTGGGGAAGCAGGAGCCGCCATAGCCGCAGCCCGCATACAAAAAGCTGTAGCCTATGCGCAGGTCGGAACCGATGCCTTTGCGCACATGCTCGATGTCCGCGCCGACGCGCTCAGCCAGATTGGCCAGCTCGTTCATGAAAGAGATACGCGTGGCCAGCATCGCGTTGGCCGCATACTTGGTCAGTTCGGCCGAACGGATGTCCATCACCATCAGACGTTCGTGATTGCGCTGGAAGGGCGCATACATCTCTTTCATGATCTTGATCGCGAGTTCATCCTCGGCGCCGATCACGATGCGATCCGGGCGGTTGAAGTCGTCGATCGCCGCGCCTTCTTTCAGGAATTCCGGATTTGACACCATGCTGAAGGTGGTTTTGAAGCCGCGTTGATCCAGCTCTTCCTGCATGGCTTGTTTGACCTTGTCTGCCGTGCCGACAGGAACGGTCGATTTGTCCACAATCACCTTGTATTCGATCATGTGGCGGGCAATGCTGCGAGCGGCGGCGATCACGTATTGCAGGTCAGCCGAACCGTCCTCGTCCGAGGGAGTGCCCACCGCGATCATCTGCACCAGGCCATGTGCAACGCTTTCAGCAATATCGGTGGTGAAGCGCAAACGGCCCGCCGCGATAGTGCGCTTGATGACATCCTCCAGTCCGGGTTCGTAGATGGGTACGCCGCCGTTGTTGAGAAGTTCAATCTTGCGCGGGTCTATATCCAGACACATCACGTCATTGCCCAAATCCGCCAGACATGCGCCCGACACCAAACCGACGTAGCCGGAACCAATCACAGTGATTTTCATTGCGGGAAACTTTCAAGAAACGAGGTGCGCATTATGCCGCAGAATGGCTGATACGTCAGTGGATGGACATCGGCAAATTTGATTTTCATTCCATTGAATGCAATGAAGGGGCGGCATGCTGCGTATGCGATGTGCCGAACTGATGGCGCAAGGGCTTTTTTGACGCTATTCAGATAAAAAAGTTAATTTGAGGTTGACCGATTTAGACATCATCTATATGATGCGCACCTCTTCATTCCCTGATAGCTCAGCCGGTAGAGCGACGGACTGTTAATCCGCAGGTCCCTGGTTCGAATCCAGGTCGGGGAGCCAGATAGATAAAGGGTTGGTGCTTAGGTGCCAGCCCTTTTGTCTTTTCTAACGTGACAGAAACGTGACAACAAAATCACGCTCCTGCTCCCGATACTTTTCCTGCTTCAATCCTAGATGCTGCAAACGATAGGTTCTCAGTAGCAAACTTGGCATAACGATCCACCATACAGCGTGACTTCCAACCGCCCAAGTCCTTCAATTCATCACAGCTAGTACCTGCCTGACGATGCCATGAAGCCCAAGTGTGGCGCAGATCGTGAAACCGAAAATCTTCCAGTCCTGCTTTCTTAACTGCATTCACCCAAGCGGTATTGGTTAAATCCCATCCGATTGGCATTCCGCGATAAGTAAAACAAAACTGCGGATGATTTTCTTTTTGTTCCTGTAAAACTGCTACTGCATCAACATTTAATGGAACACCTCTCGGCGTGCCGTTTTTTGTACGGTTTAACCATGCAGTGCGCCGCTGCAAATCGACGCGATTCCACTCCAATCCGGTAATCTCGCGTGCTCGGCAACCTGTCGCCAGTGCGAAGCGAATCAGTGCAGCCAGATGGACGGGGGCAGCCGTAATCAGCCGATCCGCTTCCTCTCTGGTTAACCACCGATCTCGTTCAACCTCACCGGACAACAAGCGGATTTTAGGGATGCTATCGAGCCATTGCCATTCATCACGCGCCATTTTTAACAGGTTGCGCATAATGGCAAGGTAACGATTCACGGTTGCAGGTGAATTGCCTTTTTTAAGTTGCCCTTGAACTACAGTCCAAACAACGTCGCCGTTGATCTGGTTAAGTGTCAGGTGGCCCAAATAGGGATCAAGCAGCCTGCAAATACGTTGCACATCCCGATAGCTCCGCAAGTTTGCCTTGATTGCGAGATACCGTACTACGGCATCCTGCCAAGTGCGCTGGGGTTTAATGCCGAAATGTAATTCCCGAAACGCGTCCAGCCTGATTTTGGCTAGCAGTGCGTCGGCGTCTTCTCGACTTTCAGTCCCAGAGCTTTGGCGTATTCTTTTGCCGTTTTGGAGCGTTGTTGCAATCCACCAGAAGCGAGAATCTGGCCTCCGGTAGACTCCTTCTTGGGTTTGAGCCATAAAGTTTCCTTTCTAGCCCGCCCGTGCTCGCGCTGCTTATATTCCTCTATCCACGCATCAAGATCAACCTTGTCGTATAAACAACGCCGACCTAACTTTAAAAACGGGATAGCCAATTCAGTAAACAGCGTTACACCGATACCTAGGTATCGCGCTGCTTCTTCCTTGGACAGGCATCTAACGGCTGGCAAGGGTAGGCTAGAATCGTCCATTGTTAGTCCCCTGACGAGGCCTTGCGATAGGCTGCCGTTGCCCGTTCCAGTGCTTGCCGCTTCTCTTCCTCGGCTGATAGGTTCAATATCGTGTTGAAGCCCTTGGCACGGACACGCACTTTTTCCAGCAGGAAGCCTTCACCCGATAGCCCCATAAACTGACCGCTGGTTTGCAGATGGTTGTACAGATCGAACAGATAACGATCCAGCCCCTCGCTGTAATCGGTGATGCCGTGCTTTGCCATGTATGACGCAATTGAGCTTGCCCCCAGTGCGAATATCCGTTTATCCGCTGGTATGCGGGTGGCGGTGAAGGATCGAGCCAGCGGCCCACCATCCGTTTCCCAATCAATCGAGGACAGATAGCCCCATAACGGATGCACAGGCCAGCGTGAGCGCGTCTGATCGTCATAGTTGGGGATCGTCAGGCGCAGCCATTCCGTTGTGGCATAACTCCACAGGCCGCTCAGGTTTGCCATGACTTTGGGTAGATCAACGAGGCCATGCTGACCCAATACCTCGCGCCTGAATTGAAACTCAATGCGCCAGATGGATTCACCGACATTCCAGCCGCCCGCTTGCCAGAGTGGAAACAGATCATCACGCCCGCTTTCAGCGACTTCCAGCAGCTTGTTATACAAACGGCAGGCCATGATGCCCCCCAGACCCACCGTCCAGCCTGTGAACTGTTCTGCGACCGCATAGGCGGCTATATTCTTGCCGCGTGTTACCCATGCCTCACGCCCCCATGATTCCATGTCCTCATTTGAGACAAAATCGGCAAACATATCGAGGCGGCTGACGTGGGCCGAATCGGTCAATGTGCCTATCTCATTCAGAATGCCGCGCAACTCCTCTTCTGCCTGTTGTGGGGTGACGCTGGACAGATAGCGTGAGGACAGCTTTACATAGGCCATAGGCAGTTGCTTGGAGGCTCTGGACAATTGGATACGGAACGCGCCATCTTCCAGCACGTAGGGGAACACAGACGAGCCTTTATCCTTGACCTCAAAGATATGACCCGCGACGGAATACTGTGCGAGGGCTTGCTGATCGGCTTCGGGGTTCTGAGCCAGTTGTTTCAGCTTGGCTAAACGATCCTGAACTTCTGGAAATAAATCCCCCTGATAGGATAGGTACAGACTATCAATTCCAAACCTTAAAAGCTTGAATGATCTAGTTATGCAGTTATAGGGTTCTCTGTTAGTAGGCAACGAACCCTTTGCATCCTCGCCGCGCGACAGATCGTCCGTTGCACGCGGCGCGTGCATCCGCGCGTTCTGCCGCACGGCTCCGGTGTCGGGAAAAACATTGCCAGATTTACCAGATGAATTACTTGAATCAGATTGATGAGACATTTTGTAAAACTCCTTATCAGCGGCAGGAGGCGAATGCGCCCTGCAACGGATATGGAATTTATGCTTCAGAAAGCCTAAAGTCGGCTACCTCAAATCTCATTCTGGGGTGGTTGCAATTTTGTTGCTCTCGTAAATCTGTTTGCGAAGGTTTTTACGGGCACTGTGATGTTTTGGATACAGTCCGAGCTTGTTGACGAATAAATCCTCAAGTTGAGCGTCAGATACCAGTCAGCAGATGATGGGCTGATCTGGACGCGGCCCAAGGTGGCTTTCCTGGAGATGGTGGAATGGGAAGGCTGCATGGTGCAGAGGTTCGTCCCGATTGGGTGAGGAAGAAAGCATGTACGCCGCTCAACACTGTGCTGGTTCAGTTTCTGGCCAACTGGCTTATTGCTCAGCAGAACGAGAAACTGGTAGCATGAACCCCGACCCTTGGAAGAAGAAATATCGGGGGAAGCTCAGGATATGGGTGTTATTGTTTTGCATTTCCCAATAGTACATTGCAGCTATTTTTCACTTGCATTCGCTGGTTGGCACCATTCTGTTATCATCTGCCCCCCCCCCGAAAATCAGGATAGTTATAGTGAATTCACCCGAGTCAAAAGCAGCAGACGTAAAAAAGGCATACCGCTTATGAGTATGCCAATTTTATGCTTACGTATTATTAACTGCTTGTTTCTTTAGGTGTTTCTTGCTATATTTGGTGCCCAGAAGAGGACTCGAACCTCCACACCTTGCGGCACACGGACCTGAACCGTGCGCGTCTACCAATTCCGCCATCTGGGCTATGCAACTTGCTGAAGGCGCGCAATTTAATAGTTAAAGGATATATTGTCAATGAAAAAGAAAAATAATTTACGTTTGCAGGATCCATTTCTTGATCGCGAGCGTGAACAGTACGAACATCCGCTGCCGAGTCGTGAATTTATATTGCAGATATTGACTGAGCACGGCGCACCCATGATCGAGGATGAGTTGCT
>JAURZN010000098.1 GCA_030653355.1 Gallionella sp.
TTGTTCAGGATGCGGCGAAAATGGTCGCGTTGCTGCGGGTTCATGTACTCCTCGCCGTCCTTTGCTTGATAGGGCGCGATGGGTTTGTTTGATAATACCGACATTGCACTTCTCCAACGTGAAAAAATTAAGTCCGCTTTAATACCAGATAGCAGGTTTATTGGCAACTAAATAAGTTGAAAAAGCCCTCTAAGCGGCCGGCCAGCAGCAAAAACAGGCTGGGGCGTTTATTCAGCTGTGGGGCGGGTTGCGCTTTCCATTGTGAGATGGTGCGCGTCTGTATCTGTTCGTCGGGCAGGCTGATGTCGGTGGCGACGCACAACAGCGTTTGCGGGCGGCATTGTGTCAACAGGGCAGCGTACAGCTTTTCATTACGATAGGGTGTTTCTATGAAGAGCTGGGTTTGATTGCGCTGAGCGGATTCTGTCTCAAGGCGGCTGATTGTCTTGTTGCGTTCTGGTTCTTCTTTGGGAAGGTAGCCGTGAAAGGCAAAGCACTGTCCGTTCATGCCCGATGCCATCAATGCCATGAGGATGGATGAGGGGCCGACCAGCGGCACGACGCGTATGCCCTTGCGATGCGCCAGATTAATCAGTTCGGCGCCCGGATCGGCGATGCCGGGGCAGCCTGCTTCCGAGATGATGCCGACATCGTGGCCCTCCAGCAGCGGTGCCAGCAGCGCAGGCAGTTCGCGTGCTTCGGTGTGCTCGTTGAGCAGCGCAAAGTGCAGCGACTGTATCGGCTGTTCGTGTTTGAGCGCGGAGAGGAACTGGCGCGATGTCTTGGCTTGTTCCACCACGTAATGTTGCAGATGTCGCGCAATATTGATGACGTGTTGTGGCAGGACCTGTTCGGCTGGCGTGTCGCCCAGCGTGCAGGGAATGAGATACAGTGTTCCGTTAGTCATGATCAGAATATCCGTACGTTTTCGCGGCGCAGCATTTCGGTCAGCAGTATTAACGGCAGGCCGATCAGCGCATTCGGGTCGTCACCGCTCATGCTACTCATCAGTGCGATGCCCAGTCCTTCCGATTTTGCGCTGCCGGCACACTGGTAAGGTTGCTCCTTGAGCAAATAGGCTTCGATTTCGGTATCGCTCAGCTCGCGCAAGGTGACAAAATTTTCCGCTACTTCGGTTTGCATACGCCCCGTCTTGCTGTTCAGCAGGGTCAGTGCGGTATAAAAGCAGGTGGTCTTGCCGCGCATCGCGCGCAGTTGCGCCACGGCATTGTCGTGAGTGAGCGGCTTGCCGAGTTGCCTGCCTTCCAGCAGTGCGACCTGATCTGAGCCTATAATCAGCGCGTCAGGATAATCGGTCGCCACGGCACGCGCTTTTTCCCGAGATAGTCGCAGCGAAGTGTCACGCGCCGCTTCATCGGGCAGCGGCGTTTCGTCCACATCGGGAGCTGCCGTGGTGAAGGGTAGTTGTAACCGTTTTAGCAATTCGCAGCGGTATGGGGAGGTGGAGGCTAATACAAGCAATGGTGAATTCAACGATATTCCTTACGTTTTTTGACAGAATGCATCGAAAAATATATCATGCGCGGCTCATGTACGCACGACCTTTCATCGATAGCTTGGATTTTGCCCGCAGCGGCAAGCAAATAGACGCGGAAGTGTCGTTTGCGGAGCTGCCACGTTTGCTGGATGTGCTGGATAATTCGCAGGGAATCCTGCGTTATACCGTGCAAGGCAGTATGGATACTCAGGATAGTCCCATGCTGAAAATCAGCCTGTCCGGGGAGTGTCGGTTGCGTTGTCAGCGTTGCCTGCAGGGCATGGATTATGCGATACAGCACGATGCGCGCCTGAAGTTGTGCGATCAGGCGGTTCTGGATGCGCAGGATGATGAGGATGAAGAGCTTGATCATATCCTGGCAGATGCGAATCTGGATGTGCTGGAGCTGCTGGAAGAAGAAATTTTGTTAAGTCTGCCAATCGCCCCCAGGCACGAGTCAGGGGCTTGTCAGCTGACAGAGGGCGGAAACAGGCAGAAGGAGAATAAGCATCCTTTTGCAGTTTTAGAGAAATTGAAACGTAATTAATTAGATTTATCCAAGGAGTAATAGCATGGCAGTTCAGCAGAATAAGAAGTCCCCATCCAAGCGTGGTATGCATCGCGCTCATGATTTTTTGACCGCACCGGCTACCGCAATCGAGCCGACAACCGGTGAGAATCATCTGCGTCATCACATCAGCCCAAGCGGT
>JAURZN010000101.1 GCA_030653355.1 Gallionella sp.
GCATGGCAAGCAGCAAATGTTCCACGGTAATGTACTCATGGCGTTTCTGGCGTGCCTCGACAAAAGCCAGGTGCAAACTCACTTCCAAATCTTGCGCAATCATTTCAAATTTCCTCCATGGCGCATCGTAGCGGATGCCCGTGTTGTTGTGCAAACTCTGTTACCTGGACAACCTTGGTTTCGGCCACATCGCGTGTATAAATGCCGCAAGTCGCTGATCCTTCGTTGTGTATTTGGAGCATGAGTTGCTGCGCACGTTCGTTATTGATGGCAAAAAAACGTTGCAACACCTCTATGACAAATTCCATCGTCGTGTAATCGTCGTTATATAAAATTACCTTGTACATGCCTGGGAGCTTGGTGCGGGCGCGCTCCGGCGCAAGTATGGTGCTGCTGTCATGTTTTTGGGTCATATTATCTGTACGCATTCTGACACTTGTAGAGTTGTTAAGCTTAACGATTAGCGATGCTTTTTCAAGTCTGTTCTAAAAAATAACATTAACTATTTGACAAATCCGCTTAAGTAAGAGTAAAAAGCACACTGGCGTTTGATTCAAAGTGACTGCAGTACTGGTTTCGCCGTGTGCGCTCTTATGATTCAAACAGTTTTGCGGGGGATCCCGTATTTTCTTGGTAAGGAAATGATCACATGGCAACTGGTACAGTTAAATGGTTCAACGACGCAAAAGGCTTCGGTTTTATCACTCCTGATGATGGCAGCGAAGATCTGTTCGCGCACTTTTCTGCAATCAATATGAGCGGTTTCAAGTCCCTTAAAGAAGGCCAGAAAGTCACGTTTGACGTGGTGCAAGGTCCAAAGGGTAAGCAAGCTTCCAACATTCAGGCGCCTTAATCGGCAGTTGTTTGTTTAAAAGCCCGGCGCTGCCGGGCTTTTTTATGCCTGCCTAGTCCATGGATGCCAGCGCGGCATTCAAGGTTGTACTGGGTTTCATGGCTTGTGAGGTTTTCTCGAAGTCGGGATGATAATACCCACCCATATCCACTGGTTTTCCCTGGTCGGCAATCAGTTCGGCATTGATTATGGTCTCGTTGTCCTGCAATCTTTTGGCTAGTGCAGTGAAACGTGCCTGAATATCCAAATCTTTCGTTTGTGAGGCCAGAGCCTGCGCCCAGTAAAGGGCAAGGTAGAAATGGCTGCCACGGTTGTCAATCTCTCCCACACGGCGTGCGGGGGAACGGTTGTTTTCCAGAATTCGGCTGTTGGCTTCATCCAGCGTTTCGGCCAGTACCTGAGCCTTGGC
>JAURZN010000114.1 GCA_030653355.1 Gallionella sp.
GTGTGATCGGCGTATTGAGTATCGCCTCCCTGGTACGCTGTTCGTGCATGCGCGCAAAACCGGAATACAGCGCCTCGAAACTGGCGCTGTTCATGGTGCTGTAACACACCGTCCCGGCGGACAGAAAGGCGATATACGACATGCCGCTGATTTCCGGCAGCATGCCGCCCAGGCCGTAACCCAGCCCCAGCATGTAAATCACCGGATCGGCCAGATGCCCCAGTATCGATGGCCCGGCCATCTTTTTCCAGACCATGTAATTGCGCCGCCAGATCGGGATAAAGCGCAGACTGAGTTGCGGCAAGGCGAAAATATTCGTTTTCATTCGCGCATCTCCCTGCCGGTCAGTTTCAAAAACACATCTTCCAGATTGGCCGGGCGATGCACGTAGCGCAATTCGGGATGTTGCTGTAATTCCAGCAGCAGCGGGTGCGCATCGCGCACGTAGCAGAACACCGACTCACCGCTCAGCTCGAAGCGTTCCGCATGCTGTGCGGCATGGTTCTGCGCCCATGCAGCCGCGTGTTCGCCGAACACCTCGACGACCTGCGGCTCGATGTTATCGGCGATCAACTCTCTGGGCGTGCCGCTGCTGATGATGCGCCCGTTGTCCATCACCGCCAGCCGGTGACACAGGCGTTCCGCCTCGTCCATGAAGTGGGTGGTGAGCACCAGCGTCTTGCCGCGCGCCGTGAGTTCGCGCAGCCGTTGCCAGATCAGATGCCGCGCCTGCGGATCCAGCCCGGTGGTCGGCTCGTCGAGGAAAATCACGTCTGGGTCATTCACCAGCGCGCGCGCCAGCGTCAAGCGCCGTTTCATGCCACCGGACAGCGTCGGCACTTTGACATCGCGTTTATGGGCGAGGTTGGCGAACTCCAGCAGCTCAGGCAGCCGCGCCTCTATCGCGGCATCCGTCATGCCGAAGTAGCGGCCATACACCAGCAGATTTTCCGCCACGGTAAAATCCGGATCGAGATTGTCCATCTGCGGCACCACACCGATGCGCAAGCGCGCTTCTCTGGCCTGTTGCGGTATCGCCTGACCCAGCAGGCTGATTTCGCCCGCATCCGGCGCAATCAGACCGAGCAGCAGGCGCAGCGTAGTGGTCTTGCCCGCGCCGTTCGGCCCGAGCAGGCCGAAACATTCGCCACGCACGATATCCAGGTTGATGCCATCTACCACACGCTGCCCGGCGTAAATCTTGAGCAAGCCCTGCGCCTGAATAACGATGCTCATAAGCGGCACCCGTTAAATTCGTGCAACACGATCTGTTTGAGCTGCTGCAGACGTCCGTGAAAGAAATGCCCTGCCTCCGGCAATACCACGACGGGCAGATGCTGCGGGCGCGCCCAGTCCAGCGCCCCGGCAAGCGGAATAATCTCGTCGTACTCGCCGTGTATCACCAGCGTGTTGTGCGGCACGGCGGGCATCGCAAAACGTCCGACCGCAGGGCCTACCAGCACCAGCTTGTGCGCCTTGGGATGCAGATGCTGCGCGACACGCGCCTGCACATAAGCGCCGAACGAGAAACCGGATAGAACCAGCGGCAGATGACCGAATGCCTCACGGGCGTGTTGCACCACCGCCAGCGCGTCCTCCACTTCGCCGTTGCCGCTGTCGAATACGCCCTCGCTGTTGCCTACACCGCGAAAATTGAAGCGCAAAGTGGCGAAGCCCAGTTCGGCGAAGGTCTTAGCCAGCGTAGTGACAATTTTATTGTCCATTGTGCCGCCCATTGTGGGTAGCGGATGTGCCACCACGACAATAGCGACAGGCTCCGAATCCGGCAGATGCAACATGCCTTCGAGCATACCCGCCGGGCCTTCCATAATAATTTTGCTTGGCGCGACCATTAGACAGCGGAAGGGTCGTCGCGCAGCGGCGGGGTATCCACCGGCGTACCCCTTGCGGGTACCTTCAGACGCTCGACGATAAGGCCGTTTTTCAGATGCTGCTCGATGATTTCATCGAGATCAGACTCATCCACATAGGTGTACCAGATACCCTCGGGATAAACGACGATCACCGGCCCCTCGTCGCAGCGATCCAGACATCCGGCGGAATTGATGCGGATACGGTTCTGATGACTGGAAAGGCCCAGTTCCTTGACCTTGTTCTTCACATAATCACGCGCCCGTTGCGCGCCATGATTACCGCAGCAATCACTACCGTCCTCGCGTTGGTTGGTGCAGAAAAATACATGTTTGTCGAAATGACTCATTATCAATACCCCAAAATTAACAGTCCTCAGTCCTTCACGCAGCAACTCGGGGCGTAGCTCCTTAGTTGCCCGGGGAATGCCCCTCATTCAGGAATAGGCGATTTATCGCCTATATTCCGTGGGAAGACCCTTGCGATCTTGCGGCATCAGTCCTCAGTCCTCAGTCCTCATCCATAATTATACTTTCCGCATCCGCCACAAATGAAACAACAGCAGCAAGGGCAATATCATCGTAAGCGTCTGCGCCAGACCGTTGTAATTGAGCAGAT
Organism: Gallionella sp.; assembly: GCA_030653355.1. Lineage (GTDB taxonomy): Bacteria > Pseudomonadota > Gammaproteobacteria > Burkholderiales > Gallionellaceae > Gallionella. Next base: position 2,491 of record JAURZN010000114.1, read on the forward strand.
GTCCGTAGTGCCAGTGATATATGGACATCGCGGCAGCGGGCGTATTGCCATCCACCACGAAATTCACCACAACAAAGTAGCTCAGTGCCGCGACCGTGCCGAAACCGATTACTGCCGGACGCGGCAGCCACAACACGACCAGCAACAGTGTCATGCCCAGCAACATGCCCAGCATCGCCTCGCCGTTGATCCACAGCAGCAACGCCCATGACTTCAGCAATACCGCCGCCGCGATAAATTTAATCAGCGCCACTACGCCCAGCACCACCATCAGAAAGGTGACAACACGACGCGGCGAACGCAACAAGGTCAGCAGTAACGCACCCAGCATCAATAAATTCAGCATGACGGCAGCGCTCTCCCATACGCTGAACGGATCGGGCAAGGGCACTACAAACGGCTGGTGCGCCGCCTCGGCGATAAATACATTTCCCAGCATAGGCAGCGAAGGATTGATTTGCCCGAACACCCAGAGCACCAACAGCGCCAGGCCAAAATCCATCTCCTTGCCGTGATGGAACACACCGCTGCGCCAGCGTGTCAGCCTCACAAAAAGCCAGGTCCATGACGTAATACTGGCCGCCAGCAACGCGCCTATCAGCGCACCCGTGCTATTGGTCAGCACATCGACATTCGAGCTGGTGCGCGCAGGCAAATACATTTGCAGATACTCCATGCCTGCCGACAGGCCCACACCCAAAGCCACGGCAGCCAGCACGCTGACGACAGCCGCAAACCGCGCCCGCAAGGCCAGTCCAGCCAACAGTCCAAAAGGGATATAAGCCAACACATTGACGACCGCATCGAACGACGTAAAAGTCAGCTTCAAAGGCATGTGCAGCACATCTGTAAATTCCAGTCCCTGCTCACGCCAGCCGGAAAACGGCGACAAAGTGACATAGGCGATGAACAGCACATAGCCGATAGCCAGCAGCGTACGCAGCCGCGCGCGGGTTTCCGTGATGAACAGTTCTTTCATGCCTGTGTTGCCTTATCAAGAATCGCGCAAGTTTAACCTATTCGGCGGGGCGCGTAGGCTGGGGTGAGCCTGCGAACCCCGGCACAAAACCTTGATACGCCGGGGTGCGTGCCTTACCCCGACCTACCGGGATTTCGCGGGATAACCAGCGACTTGCCAGCTTGCTGGCCTAGTCGAATGGCTAGTGGTTTTATCAATGACGGACATTAGTGCGCCTCGTCCCAATTTTTACCTGAACCGAGTTCGACCAGCAGCGGCACGTTCAGCACCGCGACATTGCACATCAAGCCCGGCAGCTTTTCCTTGACCCTTGCCAGTTCGTCTTCCGGCACTTCCAGCACCAGTTCGTCGTGCACCTGCATGATCAACTTACTCTGCATTTTTTCCGCCTCCAGCCAGTCTTGCACCTTAATCATCGCCAGCTTGATCAGATCAGCCGCCGTGCCCTGCATAGGCGCGTTGATCGCGGCGCGTTCCGCACCCTGACGCTTCATGCCGTTGCTGCTGTTGATCTCCGGCAGCCAGAGTCGGCGGCCGAACACGGTTTCGACGTAGCCTTGCTGTTTCGCCTCCATGCGCGTGCTGTCCATGTAGCGCTTCACGCCTGGATAACGCGCGAAGTAGCGCTCGATATAGGCCTGTGCCGCGCCGCGCTCGACGCCCAACTGTTTGGCCAGGCCGAACGCGGACATGCCGTAGATCAGGCCGAAGTTGATCACCTTTGCGTAGCGACGCTGCTCGGCAGTAACGTCCGCCGGGGTCGTCATGAATATCTCGGCGGCGGTGGCGCGGTGGATGTCTTCGTTATTAGCGAACGCCTGCAGCAGACCCGCATCGCCAGACAGATGCGCCATGATGCGCAACTCGATCTGCGAGTAATCCGCCGCGACGATACAACTGCCTGGCGGCGCGATAAAGGCCTCGCGGATGCGCCGTCCTTCCGCGCTGCGGATCGGAATATTTTGCAAATTGGGGTCGCTGGATGCCAGCCGTCCGGTCACCGCTACGGCCTGCGAATAGCTGGTGTGCACCCTGCCTGTGCGACGATTGACCATCTTCGGCAGCTTGTCGGTGTAGGTGGATTTGAGCTTGGCCATGCCGCGATATTCCAGCAGCAACTTGGGCAGCGGATAATCCAGCGCCAGTTCCTGCAACACCTCTTCGTCGGTGGAGGGCGCGCCGCTCGGCGTCTTTTTCACAACCGGCAGACCTAATTTTCCGAACAGGATTTCCTGTATCTGTTTGGGCGAATTCAGATTAAAAGGCTGATCGGCGGCCTCATGGGCGCGCGCCTCCAGCTCGACCAGCTTCATACCCAGTTCATGGCTCTGCATATGCAGCAGATTGCAATCGAGCAGCACGCCGTTGCGCTCCATGGTGTAGAGCACATGCATGGCCGGCAGCTCGATTTCACGGTAAATATGCCGCAACCCTGTCTCACGTTCGATTTGCGGCGCGAGCATCTGGTGCAGTTGCAAGGTGATGTCGGCATCTTCGGCGGCATAGTGCGTGGCGATATCCAGATCGACCTGATCGAAACAGATCTGCTTCGCGCCCTTACCCGCCACCTCCGCATAGCTGATGGTTTTTACATTGAGATGGCGCAACGCGAGGTTGTCCATGTCGTGCGGCTTGTGGCTCTCTACCACGTAAGACTCTAGAAGCGTGTCGTCGTGTATTCCGCGCAGCTCGACGTCGTGATTGGCGAAAATATGCCTGTCGTATTTAAGATTCTGCCCGACTTTGTTATGCGCTGCACTCTCCAGCCAGGGCTTGAGACGAGTCAGTACAGTTTCGCGATTCAGCTGATCCGGCGCGCCCGGATAGACATGCGCCAACGGCAGATAAGCGGCGCGGTGCGGCGTGATCGCAAACGAAATGCCGACCAGCTGCGCCTCCATCGCATCCAGCCCGGTGGTCTCGGTATCCAGACACACCAGCTCCGCGGCCATGATCTGCATCAGCCATTCATCCAGTTGTGCATCGGTCAGGATGGTCTGGTAATGGGCGCTGTCGGTGTGAGCGGCTTCGTTTGTCGGCGCTGCTGTGCTTTCTTTTACCCCATCCCCGCCCCAGCCCTCCTCTTGAAGGGGAGGGGGTTCCTGAGAATGCGAGTGTGTATTGACCTCACGCAGCCCCCGCAGGGAGGACGCCGTGTGGTGCCCGGCGGCTTCGCCGCTGACCTCACGCAGCCAGGTTTTGAATTCCAGTTGCTGGTACAGTTGAGCCAGTCTTGCCCTGTCCTGCGGCGGCGCAATCAGTTGGTGGTATTCCAGCTTCAGCTCCACGTCGCACTTCACCGTGATCAGACGGCGCGCCTGAGGCAACCACTCCAGCGCATTGCGCAGATTCGCCCCCACCACACCGCCTATCGTATCGGCGTTACGCATCAGATTGTCCAGCGTACCGTGCTGGGTCAGCCATTTCACCGCTGTCTTGGGGCCGCATTTTTCAACGCCCGGCACATTGTCCACCTGGTCGCCCGTCAACGTCAGATAGTCCACGATCCGTTCCGGCGGCACGCCAAACTTGGTCGTCACGCCGGCAATATCCAGCGTTTCGTTATTCATGGTGTTAATCAGCGTCACATGCTCATCCACCAGTTGCGCGAGATCCTTATCCCCGGTCGCAATGATGCAGCGCACCCCGTCAGCGGATGCCTGCCGCGCCAGCGTGCCGATCACATCGTCCGCCTCCACCCCGTCCACCATGGAGATCAACCAGCCGGATGCCGCAATTGCCTGATGCAGCGGCTCGATTTGCTGCGCCAGATCGGCCGGCATGGACGGGCGATTGGCTTTATATTCCGGATACAGCTCATCGCGAAAGGTTTTTCCTTTTGCGTCAAATATGCACAGGCTATAATCCGTCGGGAAATCCTGACGTAAACGACGTAACATGTTGAGCACGCCGTAGATCGCTGCCGTCGGAAA
>JAURZN010000124.1 GCA_030653355.1 Gallionella sp.
ATCAACTGATTAATGGTTGGCATTATCTACACATCCTAAATTAATATCAAAATTCCGTTAAAAACTAAATAAAAACAAAAGCATAACGTCGCAACAGGCATTAAATAACCCGCCACGACGGTAAAAGGGTTGCAGATTCTAGTCAGAAATGACCTCGGTGTCAAGCAACTCACCCGATGCGACCATATCAGCCGCCTGTATCTCGCGTCCTTCCGCAATATCGATACCCAGACGTTGCTTGCGTCGTACATTGTGATAAGCCATACCCGTACCGGCCGGAATCAAACGACCGACGATTACATTTTCCTTCAAGCCGCGCAGTTCGTCGCGTTTGCCCATAATTGCAGCCTCTGTCAGGACACGTGTAGTCTCCTGGAAGGAAGCCGCCGATATGAACGAATCGGTAGAAAGCGATGCCTTGGTAATACCCAGCAGCATGAATTCAAATGTTGCCGGTGTTTTATTCGCAGCCAGCATTTTTTCGTTTTCTTCCAGCAAATCAGCGCGTTCAACCTGTTCACCCACGATGAAGCGAGTATCGCCGACTTCTCTGACCTGGACGCGACGCAACATCTGACGCACGATCACTTCGATGTGCTTGTCATTGATCTTCACGCCTTGCAGACGGTAAACCTCCTGTACCTCATCGGTGATGTAACGCGCCAATTCGGCCACACCCAATAAGCGCAGAATGTCGTGAGGATCAGCCGGGCCGTCAACGATCATCTCGCCGCGCGCCACCATTTGACCGTCATGTACCAGCACATGTTTTTCCTTGGGGATCAGGAATTCGTTGGCAATGCCTTCAACATCGGTTATCACCAGACGCTGCTTGCCTTTGGTTTCCTTGCCGAAAGATACGATACCGGTACATTCAGCCAGCATACCCGCATCCTTGGGAATACGTGCCTCGAACAATTCGGCAACACGCGGCAGACCACCGGTAATATCACGTGTCTTGGACGATTCCTGCGGAATACGCGCCAATACATCACCCACACCCACTTGCTGACCATCTTCCACGGTAATGATGCAACCGGTCTGGAAGGTCACGCTTACGGCTGTTTCGGTGTTGGTCAATTTAACTTCTTCGCCCTGCTCGTCATACAACCGTACCATAGGACGAACCATGGTCTTGCTTTGCGTACCCGTGCGCTGCTTAGGATCGATTACCACCAGCGTTGACAGGCCGGTTACTTCGTCGATCTGCTTGGCGACGGTAACGCCCTCTTCAACATTCTGGAAGCTAACCTTACCCGCGTATTCAGTAATAATCGGACGGGTATGCGGATCCCAGGTAGCCAGCACTTCACCAGCACGCACCGTGATGTCTTGCTTGATGACCAGCGTCGCACCGTAAGGAACCTTGTGACGCTCACGCTCGCGACCATAATCGTCAGCAATAATAATTTCGGCACTACGCGCAACAACGATGGCTTCGCCGCGCACCGTCGTTACCAGACGCATATTCGGGCTGTATTTCAACACACCGTTAGACTTGCTTTCTATCTGGCTGGCGATCACATTTCTTGAGGCCGCACCACCCACGTGGAAGGTACGCATAGTCAACTGGGTGCCCGGCTCACCGATCGACTGCGCCGCTATCACACCGACTGCCTCGCCCACGTTAACCATGGAACCACGACCCAGATCACGACCGTAACACTTGGCACACAGACCAAAACGCGTCTCGCACTTCAGTGGCGCGCGAACTTCTACTTCATCCACGCCCAGCGCTTCGATGCGCTCAACAGCCGTCTCATCCAGCAGCACACCGGTTTCATACAGTGTTTCGCCCGACTCAGGATTGACCACGTCACGACTCAGCACACGACCCAGGATACGTTCACGCAGGGCTTCGATGACTTCACCGCCTTCAACGATCGCCTTCATCATGGCGCCGTTTTCCGTTCCGCAATCCTCTTCGACCACGACCAGATCCTGAGTCACATCCACCAAACGACGTGTCAAATAACCGGAGTTCGCTGTTTTAAGCGCGGTATCAGCCAGACCCTTACGCGCGCCGTGAGTAGAAATAAAGTATTGCAACATACTCAATCCCTCGCGGAAGTTCGCGGTAATCGGAGTTTCAATAATAGAACCATCCGGTTTGGCCATCAGACCACGCATACCTGACAACTGACGAATTTGTGCAGCGGAACCACGCGCACCGGAGTCCGCCATCATGTAGATGGAATTCAAGGATTCCTGCATCACAGGCTTGCCGTTCACCATGCGCACTTCGCCCGTAATGCGATCAACCACAGGCTCAGAACTAAGCTGATCCATCATGGCCTTAGCCACCATGTCACCGGTACGGCCCCATATGTCCACCACCTTGTTATAACGCTCACCATCGGTTACCAGACCCGATGTGTACTGCGTGTGGATTTCCATGACTTCTTTTTCCGCAGCACCGATCAAATCGGCCTTTTCCGGAGGCATCAGCATGTCATCTACGCAAATCGAGATACCCGCACGCGTCGCATAGGTGAATCCGGTATACATCAGCTTGTCGGCCATGATCACGGTATCGCGCAGACCACACTGGCGGAAACTCGCATTGATAAGCTTGGAAATCTCTTTCTTTTTCAGAGCTTTGTTAATCAAACCAAAGGGAAGTCCGGCCGGCAATACTTCGGACAGCAAAGCGCGTCCGACCGTCGTTTCATGACGTACCAGATTTTCAACGAGTTCACCCTCAGCATTTTTCTGGAACTCTTTAAGGCGCACAATTACCTTGGCTTGCAAGTCAACCTCACGAGACTCGTAAGCGCGAGACACTTCGGCGATATTGGCGAACATCGAACCTTCGCCTTTAACCCCGATATTTTCGCGTGTCATGTAATACAAACCCAACACGATGTCCTGCGAAGGAACAATGATAGGCTCGCCGTTCGCGGGCGAAAGCACGTTATTGGAAGCCAGCAGCAAGGTGCGGCACTCCATCTGCGCTTCCAGCGACAAGGGAACGTGCACAGCCATCTGATCGCCGTCAAAGTCGGCGTTGAACGCAGTACAGACCAATGGGTGCAACTGGATTGCCTTGCCTTCGATCAGGATAGGCTCAAATGCCTGAATACCCAGACGGTGCAGTGTCGGCGCGCGGTTCAGCATGACCGGATGTTCGCGTATGACTTCTTCGAGAATATCCCACACGACCGGCTCTTCTGCCTCAACCATGCGCTTGGATGCCTTGATCGTCGTCGCCAGACCCATCGCTTCCAGACGACTGAAGATGAACGGCTTAAACAGTTCCAGCGCCATCTTCTTAGGCAAACCGCATTGATGCAACTTGAGCTGCGGACCCACCACGATAACGGAACGACCGGAATAATCGACGCGTTTACCCAGCAAGTTCTGACGGAAACGACCGCTCTTACCCTTGATCATGTCAGCCAGTGACTTCAACTGGCGCTTGTTCGCACCTGTCATCGCTTTACCGCGACGACCATTGTCCAGCAACGAATCGACCGCTTCCTGCAACATACGCTTTTCATTGCGCACGATGATATCCGGCGCCTTGAGCTCCAGCAGGCGACGCAGACGATTGTTACGGTTGATGACGCGACGATACAAATCGTTCAGATCGGAAGTCGCAAAACGACCACCGTCCAGCGGCACAAGTGGACGCAATTCAGGCGGCAATACCGGCAGCACTTCGAGAACCATCCATTGCGGTCTGATACCGGATGCATTGAACGCTTCCAGCACCTTCAAACGCTTGGCATATTTCTTGATTTTTGTTTCTGAACCGGTTGCCAGCAAATCAGCGCGCAGCGTTTCGATTTCGCTGCTTACGTCCAGGCTGCTCAGCAATGCACGCACGCCCTCTGCACCCATCATGGCGACGAATTCATCACCGTACTCTTCGGTCTTGGCGAGGTAATCATCATCCGTCAACAATTGACCGCGATTCAATGGTGTCATGCCAGGCTCGGTCACGACATAAGCCTCGAAATACAATACGCGCTCAATGTCACGCAAGGTCATGTCCAGCACCATACCCAGACGCGATGGCAGCGATTTCAGAAACCAGATATGCGCGACTGGTGAAGCCAATTCGATGTGCCCCATGCGTTCGCGACGCACCTTGGACAAGGTAACTTCAACACCACATTTTTCGCAGATCACACCGCGATGCTTAAGGCGCTTGTATTTTCCGCACAGGCACTCGTAGTCTTTTACCGGACCGAAAATTTTCGCGCAGAACAAACCGTCGCGCTCAGGCTTGAAGGTGCGGTAATTGATGGTTTCAGGCTTTTTGACTTCACCATAGGACCAGGAACGAATCTTCTCAGGCGATGCGAGGCCGATCTTGATCGCATCGAATTCTTCTTTTTGTGTGACCTGTTTGAACAAATCTAACAATGACTTCATGTGTGACTCCAAGTAGTTAAAGGCAGCTGTTAGTCGTTAGTTTTTAGCAATTCCACCCCGTGGAAAACCAACTAACGACTAGCTACTTACGACTTACGACTGCGATTAGTTGCGCTCCAAATCCATATCGATGGCCAGGGATCTGATTTCCTTGATAACCACGTTAAATGATTCCGGCATACCGGCATCGATCTTGTGATCGCCCTTGACGATATTTTCATACACCTTGGTGCGTCCCGCCACGTCGTCGGACTTGACGGTGAGCATTTCCTGCAAGGTATACGCCGCGCCATACGCTTCCAGTGCCCATACTTCCATCTCACCGAAGCGCTGACCACCAAATTGCGCTTTACCACCCAGCGGCTGCTGAGTAACCAGACTGTATGGACCGGTAGAACGCGCGTGCATCTTGTCATCAACCAGGTGATGCAGTTTCAACACATGCTTGTAACCCACGGTGACCGGACGATCAAACGCCTCACCGGTACGGCCGTCATGCAGCGTTGTCTGGCCTGACAGCGGCAGATCAGCCAGTGCCAGCATGTACTTGATTTCCTCTTCGCTTGCACCGTCAAATACCGGAGTCGCGAAAGGCACACCCTTGCGCAGGTTGCGGCACAGCTCGATGATCTCATCGTCGCTGAACGATTTGAAATCAACAGACTGACCGTTATTATTGTTGTATATCTTGTCGAGGAATCCGCGCAACTCAGTGATCTTGGCATTGGTCTGCAGCATTTGATCGATCTTTTTGCCCAGACCATTAGCAGCCCAGCCCAGATGGGTCTCAAGAATCTGACCGATGTTCATACGCGAAGGAACGCCCAACGGGTTCAGCACAACGTCAACCGGCGTACCGTCTGCCATGTATGGCATATCTTCAACAGGAACGATGCGCGAGATAACACCCTTGTTACCGTGACGACCCGCCATCTTGTCACCTGGCTGCAGACGACGCTTAACCGCCACGTAGACCTTGACCATCTTCTGAACACCGGCTTGCAGCTCATCGCCCTGCGTCATTTTTTTCTTCTTAAGTTCGAACGCGGCATCGAATTCGACACGCTTTTGCGCCAGGCCATCCTTGACCTGTTCCAATTGCGCGGCGACTTCGTCATCTGCTACGCGAATATCAAACCACTGATGATGTTCGACGCTGCTCAGATACTCTTTACTGAGCGTACTGCCCTTGGTCAGCTTCTTCGGTCCGCCGTTGGCAACTTTATCCAGCAAGAGTTTTTCCAGACGGGTAAAGGCATCGCTTTCCACGATACGCATCTGATCCGCCAGATCTTTCTTGTAGCGATTCAATTCATCATCAACAATTTGCTGAGCACGACGATCACGCTGCAAACCTTCACGCGTAAAGACCTGAACGTCAATCACCGTGCCGGAGCTGCCTGCAGATACACGCAGACTGGTATCTTTAACATCGGATGCCTTCTCACCGAAAATCGCACGTAGCAGCTTTTCTTCAGGCGTAAGTTGTGTTTCTCCTTTGGGCGTCACCTTACCAACCAATACGTCGCCTACGGCAACTTCAGCACCGATATGCACGATACCGCAGTCATCCAGACGACCCAACTGCACTTCAGACAGATTGGGGATATCGCGGGTGATTTCTTCTGTACCCAGCTTGGTATCGCGCGCAACCACAGTCAATTCTTCGATATGTATCGAAGTAAAGCGATCCTGAGCGATGATACGCTCGGAAATCAGGATCGAGTCCTCGTAGTTGTAGCCATTCCAAGGCATAAACGCGACCAGTACGTTCTGTCCCAGTGCCAGTTCGCCCATATCGGTAGAAGCGCCATCGGCAACTACGTCACCGCGTGCGATCACGTCCCCCACCTTGACCAGCGGACGCTGGTTGATATTGGTGTTTTGATTGGAACGCGTGTATTTGATCAGGTTGTATATGTCTACACCGACCTCACCCGCCGTGGTTTCCTCGTCGTTGACGCGCACTACGATACGTGCAGCATCCACGTAATCGATGCGACCGCCACGAACAGCCTGCACAGCCGTACCCGAATCGAGTGCAACCGTGCGCTCGATACCAGTACCCACCAGCGGCTTTTCAGCACGCAAGCACGGCACAGCCTGACGTGACATGTTGGCACCCATCAATGCGCGGTTCGCGTCATCGTGTTCCAGGAACGGAATCAAACAGGCAGCAACCGACACGACCTGTGAGGGTGATACGTCCATGTAATCAATCTTGCCTGGATCAGCCAGCACGAATTCATTGTGCTGACGTGCCGACACGATATCATCGGTAAAGTGGCCTTTCTTATCCAGCGCGGCGTTTGCCTGTGCGATAGTGAAGTTACTCTCTTCAATGGCCGACAGATAATCTACATCGTTGGAAACTTTGCCGTTTGTAACCTTGCGATACGGCGTCTCGATAAAGCCGTATTCATTAGTACGCGCATACAGCGCCAGCGAGTTGATCAGACCGATGTTTGGGCCTTCCGGTGTCTCAATAGGACACACACGTCCGTAATGAGTCGGATGTACGTCGCGTACTTCAAAGCCTGCACGTTCACGCGTCAGTCCGCCCGGTCCGAGAGCAGAAATACGGCGCTTGTGCGTGACTTCCGACAAAGGGTTGGTTTGATCCATAAACTGCGACAATTGGCTGGAACCGAAGAATTCCTTGATCGCAGCCGAGATCGGCTTGGCGTTGATCAGATCATGCGGCATCAGGTTATCAGCTTCAGCCTGTCCCAGACGCTCTTTAACAGCGCGCTCTACGCGTGCCAGACCCACACGGAATTGGTTCTCAGCCAATTCACCCACCGCACGAACACGACGATTACCCAAATGATCAATATCGTCGATTTCACCGCGACCATTGCGCAATTCAACCAGAATCTTAACCACGGCGACGATGTCATCGTTGGAAAGAATAGGCGAACCGGTCAATTCCTCACGACCTACGCGACGATTGAATTTCATGCGGCCTACTACGGACAAGTCATAGCGCTCTTCGCTGAAGAAAAGGCCATTAAACAGCCCCTCAACCGACTCTTCGGTTGGCGGCTCACCAGGACGCATCATGCGGTAAATCGCGACGCGTGCTGTCCATTGATCCGTGGATTCGTCAGTGCGCAATGTCTGGGAAATGTAAGCACCATGATCGAGATCGTTGGTGTACAAAGTATGCAGTTTGCTGATACTAGCTTCCTGCAACTTATGCAGCAATTCTTCAGTCACAACATCATTGGCGTTGGCAATGATTTCGCCGCTATCCTTGTCCACAATATTGTTGGCAATCACGCGACCCAACAAAAAGTCATCCGATACAGCCAGCTTGTCTATGCCTGCTTCCTGCATCTGACGTATGTGACGCACGGTAATCCGCTTATCATTGGCGACAATCACCTTGCCCGTTTTGTCCAGAATGTCAAATCGTGCAACTTCGCCGCGCAAACGCTCAGCCACGACTTCGAATTGAATCCCGCCCTTCTTGCCCAACTGGAAGGTGTCAAATTCGTAGAACATCCCCAGCATGTCTTCGTTGCTATAACCCAATGAACGCAGCAGAATGGTAACCGGCATCTTGCGGCGGCGGTCAATACGGAAATAAACGTAATCTTTCGCATCGAACTCAAAATCCAGCCATGAGCCACGATAGGGAATGATACGAGCAGAAAACAGCAATTTTCCTGACGAATGAGTTTTGCCCCGGTCATGCTCGAAGAACACACCAGGTGAACGATGCAACTGAGAAACGATAACGCGCTCGGTACCGTTAATCACAAACGAGCCGGTATTAGTCATCAAAGGCATTTCGCCCATGTAAACTTCCTGCTCTTTGACTTCCTTAACCGTGGGTTTGGAGGCTTCCTTATCCATAATGGTCAAACGCACGCGCGCGCGCAGCGGCGACGCATAAGTCAGGCCTCGCTGCTGACATTCCTTCACATCAAAGGCAGGCATGCCCAGCATGTAACTGACGAAATCAAGGCGCGCATTTTTGGAATGACTCTCGATAGGGAATATACCGTTGAAGGCAGCTTGCAAGCCCTCATTTTTGCGTTTTTCAACCGGCGTATCGGCCTGCAAAAAAGCTGCAAAGGCTTCCAACTGGGTAGATAAAAGGAAAGGGACCGGCAATGCACCGATACGCTTGCCAAAACTTTTACGAATACGTTTTTTTTCGGTAAAAGAGTAGCTCATATAATCTCCACGACTAGGCAAAAAGACAGGGGTAAGGAAACCATTTACATCACTTCCTGACCGCTAGCTTCTTTAAGCGCCAAAAGGCTGACGGTAAGCCGTCAGCCTTTTGACAACACGATAACTTACTTGACTTCAGCGGTTGCACCAGCCTCGATCAATTGCTTGGCAACTGCATCAGCATCAGCCTTGGACACGCCTTCTTTAACTGCTTTAGGTGTCGCATCAACCAGATCCTTGGCTTCTTTCAAACCCAGACCCGTGATAGCGCGCACAGCCTTGATCACGCTTACCTTGTTGTCGCCAATGGCGGTCAAGATCACGTCAAATTCGCTTTGCTCAGCAGCAGCTTCGCCAGCGGCAGCAGCTGGACCCGCAACTGCAACAGCAGCAGCAGATACACCGAATTTTTCTTCCATCTGCTTAATCAGCTCAGACAGTTCCAGTACAGTCATGCCAGCAACAGCATCCATCAATTCAGCATTGGTTATAGCCATATTGTTCTCCTTGTTCAGTTATTTCAAAAATTAAACGGTTTCGGCAGCCGCTTCAGCAACAGCGTCAACGACACCATTAGCATCGCGGATTGCAGCCAGAGTACGGACAAACTTTGCAGTTGTCGCATTCATGGTAGCCATCAAACGTGCAATCAACTCATCACGGCTAGGTGTGGCAGCCAGTACAGCAACTTGTTCCGCGGACAGCAGCGAACCACTCATTGCACCAGCCTTAATCACCAGCTTGTTATTGGTTTTGGCAAAATCGTACATCACTTTTGCCGCAGCGACAGCGTCTGCACTCATGCTATACACAAGAGGGCCGACCATGCTATCTGCGAGCGGTT
>JAURZN010000129.1 GCA_030653355.1 Gallionella sp.
GCCATAAAATGCATCCAGGGTTTGTCTGAATTCACGCTGCGAGCAAACCTTGTAAACCAGCCGGGTTCTGGGAAATATATTCTTCACCACCCTTGAGGCCTGGATACGCTCGGGGTCAGTGGTCAATATCACCACACCCTCTTGCGTTTCCTCTATCGGCAACCAGTGGCTGCTTTCGACATACTCGCGTTTCAGGTTGCGCAATAAATCGGATGGCTTGATGCGCTCCTGCTTGAAGGGTTCATACGCCACCCCGAAGAAACCGGACAACGCTTTACCCATGGCGGCGACGCTGACCTGAAACTCGTCGAACAACACCTCTTCGATATCCAGCCCCTTGCGCCGCGCGGTACGGGTGGCCAGTTCGAACTCTGCGGCAGATAACACCGCGCCTGTCACCAGATAATCATAGCGTGTCTTGACGGTGATTTTCTCCCGGCGCTGACGCAATGCGACCGCCATCGTTTGCGCCAATTCCAGTACACCCTCTTCTACAAGGTCCGAAAAAGGAATCCCGTCCTTGTTGTTGATAACCTGTATGACCCCCAGTAAATCACTGTTTTGAGCATCCGTAATAGGTGCCACCAGCATCTGCTTGGTGCGATATCCGGTGCGTCTATCCACTTCCTGCAGAAAGCGCAAATGTGAACTGTATTTGTTTAATTCCTGCTCATCATAAACATCCTTGATATTGAGCATTTTTTTGTGCATCGCCACATAGCCGGCCACGCTCTGCTCCGCAATCGGCAATTTGAGATCTTTAAAGGAATTCAGCCCTGTCTTTACCTTGGAAACCAGCGAAGCATTGTCATCGCCCACGACGTAGACAGTCAGTCTGTCGGCATTGAACAGGGTGCAGATATCCTTGCTGACATCCAGCATGATTTCGTCAATATTGCTGGTGGCATGTATCTTGTTGGTGACATGATTGAGGCTCTTGGTGAACTCAAGCCTGGCACTCATATCCTCGTCTTTATTTTCAGCTGACCCCATTACTGCTCCTGTCTTGCCACACGCCGGCACCGGCGGTCTTTCATTGTCCGGAACAGCGGACGATGCTTCGTCAAACAACAAACAGGCCGCTGCAAAACTATTACGCTTGCCGATACGGCGTCAAAAAGTGGCTCAAAATGCTCATTTACTGTGTGTAAACTCCGCTTTTTCGCCCCTTTTTTCCTTGTCTCAGCTTCGCTCATAACGTTTTTCAGCAGCCTGCTAAAATTCAAATTCATGATTATTAACCAGCATCACGGGATTAAATCTGCCCGCACACTGCCCGATTTCATGCATGATCAACTCCACCTCATCCGGCTTTAAATGCGTGATAAATATTTCGGCATCTCCCTGAAATTTAGCCAGCTCATCAGCCAACAGGCTCGGACACAGGTGTTTTGCTCGTGTAGCCAAATTCTTTTCACCGTTGGAAAAAGCGGTTTCAATAATCAGATAACGCAAATTTTCTATCCGGTTCACCACTGCCCACAAGCTGTCATTGATATAAGTGTCGCCACTGAACACCAGGCTCGCCTGCCCGCTGTCGATGTGGTATCCCACTGCGGGAACGGTGTGATTGGCAGGAACAGCGGTGATCTTGCGGCCTTGCAAGTTAGTGACCTCACCCAGCGCGATCGCCTGATAGCGCATGACGGGGCGCTGGGCACTGGGTATCTCACAGAAATCCGGACATACCTTCCAGTTGAAAATATGCTGTTTGAGCACGGCTATGGTCTCTTCGCCTGCATACACAGTCACCGGACGATCACGCATTCCCGCGACACTATCCAGCAGCAAAGGCAGACTACAGATATGATCCATATGCGTATGAGTGATGAAAATATGATCGATCACACTCAATTCGGTCAGGCTGAGCTCACCCACACCGGTACCCGCATCGATCAGGACATCATGGTCGATCAGAAATGAAGTGGTACGCAGACTGCCACCTATCCCGCCGCTACACCCCAATATTCTTAACTTCATGTCACCACTCCCCCATTTCGGGAACCTTAAAAATCCGGATTTCCGGGCACATTGCTAGCCCTTCAAATAAAACTCCATCTTTACCCCTGCCAGCTCAATTAAATCGTGGTCATTCAACTGTAGCGGCTTGCCATCCATAAGCTGACCATTCACCGAGGGAAAATTTGCGCCCTCGACATGAGTGATAAAGAAGCCATGAGGGCGGCGGGTCAATACTACAACCTGCACGCCCGGCTTGCCCAAAGTGGTCAACCCCTTGACCAACTCAAGTTCCTTGCCCGCATTCGGGCCATTCAGAAGCTGTATCGCGGCGCGCTGCACGGCAGGCGGCGCAGGCTGAGCGGCAGCAGACAAAACGGGTTTGACCGGGTTTATTTCAACCTCGGGCGTGGCGGCAGGTTTGCCCGCCTGCAAGTCGGCCGTATGGAACACACCGGTATCCCCCGGCTTATCCGCAGGAGGCTGAACAGCTAACACAGGCGCCCGCATAATCATGGTCTTCTCAAAATCAGCGGCATTCGTTTTGCTGACTTGATCGTTCAGATATCTCAACTGGTACTTACCGATCTCGATCAGATCGTTATTCTGCAAAAAATGCTTCCGGGTAGAAACCCCGTTAACGGTCAGACCATTCGTGCTGTTCAAATCTTCCAGAAAAGAATCATGCAAGATGGTGACGACAGCCGCGTGCTCACTACTCACGGCCAGATTATCGATGACAATGTCGTTGTGCGCCTTGCGGCCTATGGTCGTGTGTTCCTTGCTCAGCAGATATTCCTGAATGAGCGTCCCATCCAGGCTCAGTATCAATTTTGCCGTCATAGTCCCGTCTCTCTCATTTCTTTAACCAGTTAAGCAGCCTTGCCAGGAAACTGCGGGGCTGCGCAAACGACTGTTTCACTTTGACCAAAATCACCGAAACATTGTCGCGCCCCCCGTTGTCGTTTGCAGTCTGGATCAACTGTTCTGCGGCAAGCGCCAGATTACCCTGCATCGCATACACAATGGATCGAATGTCATCGTCTTCTACCATATCGTTCAGTCCATCCGAACAAAGCAGGTAAATATCGCCCGGCTGAACATCATGCACATGAATTTCCGGAATCACCTCCGCATCGATACCGACAGCACGCGTTACCAGATTTCTGTTTTGTGAATGACGCGCCTGTTCGATGCTGATCACCCCGCTGTCTATCTGCTCCTGTAGCAATGAATGATCGCGGGTAATCGGTTCCAGAGTCTCACCGCGCAAACGATAGAGGCGCGAGTCGCCGACGTGACCGACTGCTACGCGGTTATCATAAAACAGCGCTGCAACAACCGTCGTCCCCATCCCGGCATATTGTGCCTGACTCTGCGACGCCTGATAAATCGACTCATTGGCACGATGGATGCTGTTGTTCAGCAGCACAACGGCCAGCTCCTCGCCGCTTGCCTCATCACGCCGGATAGGACTGGATTCCTTCAGCGGGGGCGCAACCTCGGTCACCATCACCGAAACCGCAATACCGCTGGCGACTTCACCCGCATTGTAGCCACCCATGCCGTCGGCCAGCACGACCAGACCGCAGGCTGCATCCGTGGCGATACTGTCTTCGTTGTGCGCACGCACCATGCCGGAATGAGTTTGAGCTACGATTTCCAGCGCATCTTCCAATTTCATGATCCTTATTTGACCAGCAACACCGGGCATTCAGCCAGATGCAATACCTTAGCGACCACGGAACCCAGCAGCAATGTTTTCAGGCCACCCTCTCCCTGCCTGCACATCACGATCTGATCCACCTCCTGCTCGCGTGCATATTGCACGATGGCCTCTGCAGGCGTGCCGATGCTGACGTGATACTGATAAGGAAGATGCGCGGCATCCAGCCTGGCGCGCGCCTGCTGGAATGCGGCCATGCCTTGTTCACGATAATAATCGTTGATGGTGTCCTGATCGATGAACAGCTTGACGTTGCCTGTCGCAATCTTCCATTGCACATTCAACAGCAACAGCTTCGGCGGCTGTTTCAACGTATCCATGTACTCGATGACATACTCCACCGCGCGCTCCGCGCTGGATGAGCCGTCGAGCGGGATCAGTATTTTGCTGATGCGTTGTTGGCGCTCCGTTTTCATTTTCATTCCTTAGCCTTGTTTGTCCGGAACAACAGATACTTTTCCATCAACCAGATTGACAGCTTCACTCGTAACGAAGCGACGCATCGCCAGCCACTTGCCGACCACCAGCACCAGCAACGCGCACGCTGCCGGGATCAGCCAGTGCAGTTGATGTTGCCCCTCAAGCAGCGGAGCCAGCAAGACCTCGCTAACCAGCATTTCTCCTGCCACATAGCCCAGCAAGGCACCGCCAGCATAGATGATGTAGGGAAAGCGGTCGATCAGTTTCAGCACCAGCTGACTGCTCCAGGCGATCAACGGGATGCTGATCAGCAAACCAAACACCAGCAACGACACATTACCTTTGGCCGCCGCCGCCACGCCCAGCACGTTGTCCAGGCTCATCACAAAATCAGCAACGATGATGGTCTTAATCGCGCCGATCAGCCGTGCGTCTGCCTTAATATTATTCTCGTCATGTTCCTCGTCCGGCAGAATCAGCTTGATCCCTATCCAGATCAGCAGCAATGCACCTATCAGCTTGAGGTAGGGCAGGGCGAGCAGACTGACCGCGAAAAAGGTCAGCACGATACGCAACCCTATCGCGCCGCCCACACCGAACAGAATGCCCTTTCTGCGCTGCTCGGGCGGCAGATTACGGCACGCCAGTGCGATGACCACGGCATTATCGCCGGACAACAACAAATCGATCATGATGATCTTGACTACATCAGCCCAGAACTGCGGCGCAGCAAACATTTCTAGCATTTATAACCCTTTAACTGGTGAGTGGTTAGTGGTAAGTGGTAAGTGAAAAAACCACTCACCACTCACTACTCCCCACTTACTACTTACCCTTTTAATACCTTCTTCATCACCCGGCCCATTTCGGCCGGATTGCGGGTGATGTGTATGCCGCACTCTTCCATCACGGCCAGCTTGTCATCCGCTCCGCCCTGACCGCCGGAAATAATCGCCCCCGCATGCCCCATGCGTTTGCCGGGTGGTGCCGTGACGCCCGCGATAAACCCGACCACGGGTTTGCTCATATTCTCCTTGATCCAGCGGGCGCAGGCTTCCTCATCGCTGCCGCCGATCTCGCCTACCATAATCACCGCATCGGTTTCCGGGTCATCATTAAACAGACGTAGCACATCCAGATGTTTCAGACCGTTGATCGGATCGCCGCCGATGCCGACGCAGGAAGACTGCCCCAAGCCCAGCGCAGTGAGTTGCCCGACCGCCTCATAAGTCAGCGTGCCGGAGCGCGAAACCACACCGATGCGGCCCTTCTTGTGAATGTGGCCGGGCATGATGCCGATTTTGAGCTCATCGGGAGTAATCAGGCCGGGACAATTCGGCCCGATCAGCAAGGTGCGACAGCCTGATGTCCGATCTTTCGCGGGCGCACCGTTGCTCTCGCTAAAAGTCGCCATCACCTTGCGGGACATCCTGTAGCGGGTGCGCAGCATGTCATGCACCGGAATGCCTTCGGTAATGCAAATCACCAGATCCAGATCGGCATCGACCGCCTCATCGATCGCGGCTGCGGCATAGGCTGGCGGCACATAAATTACCGACACCGTGGCGCCTGTCTGTTGCTTGGCTTCTAGCACGCTGTTGTAGATAGGCACGCCCTCGAAACTCTGCCCGCCCTTGTTCGGCGTCACACCCGCAACAAAACAGTTCGAGCCATTCGCATAGGCGATGCAGTTGGCAGTGTGAAACTGACCCACTTTGCCGGTCATACCCTGTGTCATTACACGGGTGTTTTTATCAATTAAAATAGACACTTAATTACCCCTTGCTGCTGCGACTGCTTTTTCGGCTGCATCCGCCATGTCAGATGCTGAAATAATGGGCAGCCCTGATTCAGCCAGTATCTTCTTGCCCAGTTCCACGTTGGTTCCTTCCAGTCGCACCACCAAGGGCACGCGTAAATGCACTTCGCGCACCGCCGCAACAATACCTTCTGCAATCACATCGCATTTCATGATGCCACCGAAGATATTGACCAGTATCGCTTTCAGGCCGGGATTTTTCAGCATCAGCTTGAAGGCTTCGGTCACTTTCTCACGACTCGCACCGCCGCCGACATCGAGAAAATTCGCCGGATTACCGCCATACAGCTTGATAATATCCATGGTCGCCATTGCCAGGCCCGCGCCGTTCACCAGACAGGCAATATCGCCCTCCAGAGAAATATAGCTCAGGTCAAATTTGGACGCCTCGATTTCTGCCGGATCTTCCTCATCCAGATCGCGCAAGGCCACGATTTCGGAATGGCGGAACAAGGCGTTGCTGTCAAAATTGAATTTCGCATCCAGCGCCAGCACGCGTCCGTCAGCCGTCAGCACCAATGGATTGATTTCCGCCAACATGGCTTCCTTTTCGACAAACGCCCGATACAGGCCTTGCAGCACAACCACTGTACCCGCGACGGATGCTTCAGGTATGCCGATCCGGCGCGCAACCTGCGCAGCCTCTTCGGCACTCATACCTGCGACCGGGTCGATACGCAGCGTATGGATTTTTTCCGGGCTATGCAGGGCCACTTCCTCAATTTCCATACCGCCCTCACTGCTCGCCAGCAGTGCCACGCGCTGCGCGTCGCGATCAATCACCATGCCGAGATAAAATTCACGGATAATCTGTGCCCCCTCTTCGACGAGCAGGCGTCGCACCAGCTGCCCCTCTTGCCCGGTCTGGTGCGTCACCAGATGCATGCCGAGTATCTGTTCCGCCGCCAGACGCACTTCTTCCAGGCTACGGGCGACTTTGACGCCGCCTCCCTTGCCCCGTCCACCCGCGTGTATCTGCGCCTTCACCACCCAGACCGTACCGCCCAAAGCCTGAGCGGCAGACACGGCTTCGTCCACACTGAAACACGCCGCGCCACGCGGCGTGGGTACGCCAAACTGACGCAAGATTTCCTTACCTTGATATTCGTGAATTTTCATAATGGATGTTCATTTGAGCAAAATGCGCACCAGATTAATGCGCAGGCTCAATCTTACCGAATTATCCATGGCGGCGTGAAAGGATTTACGCGCCTCACAGCCAAGCTGACGAATAAATTTCTAAAGACCCGCTTACTGTTTTATTGCCGCCCCGAGTTTGCGCCAGGTTTCCAGCAAACTGTCAGGATTCAGCGAGATGGTCTGTATGCCCTGCTCCATCAGCCATTGCGCGAAATCGAAGTGGTCTGACGGCCCCTGACCGCAAATCCCGATGTATTTATCCAGCCGGTTACAGGTGCTGATCGCCATATGCAGCAAGCTCTTTACCGCTGCATCGCGTTCGTCGAAACGGTTGGCGACCAGACTGGAATCACGATCCAGCCCCAGCGTCAGCTGGGTCAGATCATTCGAGCCTATCGAGAATCCGTCAAAATATGCTAGAAATTCTTCCGCCAGCAGGGCGTTGGAGGGTATCTCGCACATCATAATCAGGCGCAGCCCGTTTTCTCCGCGCACCAGACCGTTTTTCGCCAGCTCTTCGACGACTTCGGCCGCCTCCTGCACCGTGCGCACGAACGGCACCATAATTTCCACATTGCTGTAGCCCATCTCCTCACGCACTTTGAGCATTGCGCGGCATTCGAGTGCGAAACAATCCCTGAAAGCCGGTGCGACGTAACGCCCGGCGCCCCTGAATCCTATCATCGGGTTTTCCTCGACAGGTTCGTACCTGTCTCCACCCAGCAATTTACTGTATTCGTTGGACTTAAAGTCGGACAGACGCACGATGACGGGACGCGGCCAGAACGCGGCCGCCAGGCTGGCGACGCCCTCGGTCAATTTTTCCACATAAAAAGCAACGGGATCATCATAACCATGGGATTTCTCCAGCACCGCCGCCTGCAACGCAGTCGGCAGGGTCTGAAAGTTCAGCACGGCCTTGGGATGGATGCCTATCATATTATTGATAACGAATTCCAGCCGCGCCAGGCCGATCCCTGCCGAGGGCATTTGCGCAAACTCAAAAGCCAGCGTCGGGTTGCCCACATTAAGCATCAGTTTGACCGGCAAATCCGGCAAGGCGGTTTCGCTGGGCGCGATAAGTTCGAACGGCAAGCGCCCCGCATACACATAACCGGTATCGCCCTCCGCGCAAGACGCGGTAACCATCGCGCCGTCCTGCAACGCGGCAGTGGCATGACCGCAGCCCACGATGGCCGGAATACCCATTTCGCGCGCGATAATCGCGGCATGGCAGGTACGCCCGCCGCGATTGGTGATGATCGCGGCGGCCTTTTTCATCACCGGCTCCCAGTCCGGATCGGTCATATCGGTAACCAGTACATCGCCCGCCTGCACCTTGTTCATTTGGGCCGCACCCGCCACCAATCGCACCGCGCCTATGCCGATTTTCTGACCGATCGCGCGCCCCTCAATCAATACTTCACCGCGCTGTGTCAGCCGGTATTTCCCAGCTCCGCCTGTGCGGACTTGCGACTGAACGGTTTCAGGACGCGCCTGCAAAATGTAAAGTTTTCCGTCCAGACCGTCCTTGCCCCATTCGATGTCCATGGGGCGTCCGTAATGCCGCTCTATCGTCATCGCATATCTGGACAATTCCAGCACTTCCGCATCGCTCAACGAGAAACGGTTGCGCGCAGAGAACGGCACTTCTTCGATGCG
>JAURZN010000139.1 GCA_030653355.1 Gallionella sp.
GTTCCAGCACGTCCTCTATCGTTACCATGCCCGACACGCCGCCGTATTCGTCCACCACCAGCGCAATGTGGTTGCGATTGCTGCGGAAATCGCGCAACAACACGTTCAAGCGTTTCGATTCCGGCACAAACACCACCGGGCGCAACATATCGCGCACATCAAATTCCTCACCGGCGTAATAGCGCAACAAATCCTTGGCCAGCAGGATGCCGATGATGTTGTCCTTGTCGCCCTCGATCACCGGAAAGCGCGAGTGCGCCGCCTCAATGACAAAAGGGATGAAGGCTTCCGGCGGCTGGACAATATCGATAACATCCATTTGTGCGCGGGGAATCATGATTTCCCGCACCTGGCGTTCGGAAACCTGCAACACGCCTTCCATCATGGACAGCGCGTCAGCATCCAACAGATTATTTTCGTAAGCGCCGTGCAGCAGTGTTACCAACTGCTCCCGGTCTTCAGGTTCGCGCAGCAGCAGCGCGGAAAGGCGTTCCAGCAAGGTGGGCTTGTGACTCTCAGGCTCGTCCATTTTTGTTCAGGTTTCTTGATAAGGATCAGGAAAGTGCAATCTTACCATTAACGCGGTTTCCAGTGCTTCCATCTGTACTGCCTGTTCATCATTCTCATGGTCATAGCCTTGCAAATGCAACGCAGCGTGTATGGCCAGGTGCGCGTAATGGGATTGCAAGTCTTTATTCTGCGTGGCGGCTTCCCTTTCAACCACGGGCGCGCAGATCACCACATCACCGGAAATTTCCCCGGTATCGTCATAAACAAAGGTCAGCACGTTGGTCGCGTAGTCTTTGCCGCGATAAGCCTTGTTCAGCTCGCGCCCCTCGGCCTCGTCAACGATACGCAAGGTCATGCACACATCACGCTGCAACGCTATCCTGATCCAGCGCCGCCACTGCGGACGCGTCGGCAATGATGTCGCAGCACTTGCGTACTGAACCGTGAGTGACAAGCCGGGCCGGGCCGTGTTATTCAATGCGTTCATTCGCGCTTCCCCGCCAATTCTCCGCGCAGCGTATGCCTGACCACTTCGGTAACAGTGACCTCCACAAATCGCCCTATCATGCCGGGCGAGCCACGAAAATTGATCACGCGGTTGTTGTCCGTGCGTCCGGCCAGCTCCAGCACGTCCTTTTTCGACACCCCTTCCACCAGCACGCGCTGCACGCTACCCAACATGGACTGCGCAACACCCGATTCCTGCTCGGCAATGCGGTCTTGCAAACTTTTCAGGCGCGCCGCTTTCACTTCATGCGGCGTATCATCGCGCATCTCGGCGGCCGGCGTGCCAGGTCGCGGACTGAACACATAGCTGAAACTATTATCGAAACCGATTTCATCGATCAGCTTGAGCGTCGCCTCAAAATCCTGTTCGGTTTCACCGGGAAAACCCACAATAAAATCAGAGGTAATGCAGATGTCCGGGCGCGCGGCGCGCACGCGGCGAATGATGGACTTGTATTCCAGCACCGTGTGACCGCGCTTCATCGCGGCAAGCACGCGATCCGAACCCGACTGCACCGGCAGATGCAGGTGGCTGACCAGCTTGGGCGTGGTCGCATACACGTCAATCAAACGTTGCGACATGTCTCTGGGATGCGAGGTGGTGTAGCGGATACGTGCGATTTCCGGCAGATCGGCGATGGCCTGCAGCAGGAAAGCGAAGTCCACCGTATCGCCGTCATCCGTTGCACCGAGATAGCCATTCACGTTCTGACCGATTAAAGTCACCTCCTGCACCCCTTGATCTGCCAGCTCCTGTATATCCTGCATGACATCCGCCAGCGGACGCGACACCTCCTCGCCGCGCGTGTAGGGCACGACGCAGAAAGTACAGTATTTGCTGCACCCTTCCATGATGGCGACGAATGCAGAACCGGAACTGGTCTGCGGAGTCGGCAAATGATCAAATTTTTCAATTTCCGGAAAGCTGATGTCCACCTGCGGGCGTCCCGTGTCTCGTCGCGCCTGTATCAACTGCGGCAGACGGTGCAGGGTCTGCGGCCCGAACACCACGTCCACATAGGGCGCGCGTTTGATGATCACCTCTCCCTCCTGGCTGGCAACGCAGCCTCCCACGCCGATCAGCAAATCAGGCTTGGCCAATTTAAGCGGACGCACGCGCCCCAGGTCGGAAAACACCTTTTCTTCCGCCTTCTCGCGTATCGAACAGGTGTTGAACAGAATGACATCGGCCTCCTCGATCTTGTCCGTCTGCTCCATATCTTCACAGGCGCGCAACACGTCGGCCATCTTGTCCGAGTCATACTCGTTCATCTGGCAGCCATAGGTCTTTATATAGAGTTTTTTCAACACGCTGAAATCATACCTTGAGAGTAAAAAATAATTAAAACCGGCACAGATCCGGGGAAATCAACACGCCATTGATCTGCTTTCAACAGCAGATCATTTTCCACATCCATGCGCTGTCCGGCAACACAAAATCATGCGGCAGAAAATCACCAGACCACCCAGCGCTATGACTTCCGCGCACGCGCCTGTGTTTTCGACTTTTAATAAAAATATTTGCCGGGTGTAAGAACTGTGCTACGATTCACACAGTTTTTTGACGTGTTTAATTCATGATCTCTTGGGAGGAGAAAAAATGGCAATTATCGCTACTGTAGCATCCGTAGGCACCGCGATCTTGGCAACTGGTTTTGCAATCTGGATGGTTATGCAACTGTTCAGCAAAAACTAAGCTGCAAACGAATCAAGCAAAATAAAAAACCAGCTCAGGCTGGTTTTTTATTTTGTGCTACTTACGTAACACTTTATTTGGTGGTGATAGGTGGATTTGAACCACCGACCCCAGCGTTATGAGTGCTGTGCTCTAACCAACTGAGCTATATCACCGATGAGGGCGGCATTGTCCAGATTTAAGCTCACCCTGTCAATGGCAAGAAACACGCTTTAGCTCACTCTCAGGAAAATTTTTCTGCAACCCGTTTAATCTGCCGCTCACTTCCGCGTCCAGACCGTTGATTATCAACACAGTTGCCTTGTATTTTCCGGCACGCTCGCCCATTTGTGCTGTGCGCACGTCTTTGGCACGCAAGCCCTCCAGAAATTTTTGCGCCGATTCGCGTGTTTTAAACAGCCCCAGGGAAATCGCATTCAACCATTCGCCCTGTTCCTGCACCACGAAATAGTCTGTCACACCGCGCGCCTTGAGCTGGGCAAGTTTCTCGTTGATACCCGCCTTGTCCTTGATGGGCGCGATGTACACCCAGTAACTGACGCCATGATCGATCTCTCGCGAATTCAATTTATCGCCCAGTGGCAGTTTTTTCAAGGCGCTCATGACCGCGACCAGTTCTTTACCTGAGAAATCACCCCATTCAAAACAACTCTCTGGCTCAACCGTTGCCTGGACTGTCGATGCCGCTGATTCGATCGGGACGGGTAGCACCGCCGATGCGTTTTGCGCCCCGTCCAGCAGAATAATTTTTTCTGCATTCATGGCTCGCGACGGTTGTACGGGCGGAGTCTCGGCGAACAGGCCTGATTTCATCACGGCAAAGAAAATCACATTGATGGCGAGCAACACCCAGATTAGGATTTTTATGGTTTTTGTCATGCTTTATTCGTTTCCTGTGCGATTAACAACAATCCCTGCAACACCGGATTATCCATCATCTGCACCGGCAAATGCACATAAGGTTGCAACAGACCCGCAGCCCCCCCGCCCATCAACACAGGCGCTACCACATCGCCCAGCAGGGCGTGTTGCCGCTGTATCGCACCGCAACTGGCCTGTATCGCACCGCTGAACAGCGCATCAGCCGTATTGCGCGGGAAGTGCGCATAGTCGCCACCCGCCCCTTGCAGTTGCGCGGTCGCCGCTGTCAGACTGCGCTGCATCAGCTCTATCCCCGGCAATATCAATCCGCCCAGAAATTCACCGCGCCCGGACAGCGCATCAACAGTGGTCGCCGTGCCGCTGTTGACCACCATACAGGCGCGCCCCGCCTGATGCCAGGCGGCGATCAGCGCAGCCCAGCGGTCACAGCCCAGTTGCGCGGCCAGCCCGTAACCGTTACTCACCCCGCATTGCACCACCTGCGAGGTAATGAAGTGAGGCTGCCAGTGGCGCGCCGCACAGGCAGCCGCGATATGCCGTCCGACTTCCGCGCCGGCCACATTGCTCACCCATACTTGCTCCACCCCGTTATAGCAGGGCTCATCGAAGCGCAATTGGGCGCTGACCGGCAAATTGAGCACGGGCAGCCACTGCTCGCCTTCAACCAGAGCATATTTGATGCGCGTATTGCCGGCATCAATCAACAATCGTTTCACTGTCGCTCTCCCACTTCACCGGAATTGAATTGTCGCATGCCCTGCGCCGTTTCCAGACACAATTCGCCCGTCTCGCTGACGCCGCGCGCAATACCACCGATGCGCGAACCATCGGGCATTTGCAGCTCAACGGAAAAATCCTGCTGCGCATGATGGCATTCCCATTCAGCGCGCAGCACAGCAAAACCGCTACACGCGAATTCATCCAGCACGCCAGCCAATTCCTGCAACAGCGCCGCCAACAGGGTATTGCGGTCAGGTGGCATGACGCACACCTGATCCAACGCGGCCGCAGGCTGAGTGATCGCGCGCGACAGTTTCATCGGCAGGCTGCAATTGAGGCCTATGCCTATCACCACCGCGCTGGGGCCGTACATATCGCCCTGCGCCTCAATCAGCACACCGCCCAGCTTGCCCCGGCCCGCATCACCATGACGCGCCAGAATATCGTTAGGCCACTTCAGCCCCACGCCTGCCACATTGAATTGATTCAGCGCGCGCACAATAGCCACTCCCACCGCCAGGCTCAAGCCGGACAGCGCGTTCAGGCCACAGTCGAAACGCCACAACAATGAAAAGGTCAGCGCATTGCCCAAACCGGAATGCCAAACGCGCCCGATGCGCCCGCGCCCTGCGGTCTGCAATTCCACAGCCAGAACGCTACCACTGGGTGCGCCCAGCGCAGCACGCCTGAGCAATTCAGTATTACTGGAAGCCGCCTGCTGCAACACTTCGAGCTGAAAACGCGACGCCGCGCCACCCAGCGCGCGGCTGACCTCCACGGCATCCAGACACCGCCAGGGCTGCGCCAGCCGGTAGCCGCGCCCGCGTATACGCTGCAGCACCACGCCGTAATCGGCCACATCGGCCAGCGCATTGCACACCGTCGCACGCGACACGCCCAGCCCCCTCCCCAGCGACTCGCCTGAATGAAACGCACCGTCAGCGAGCATGCGCAATAATTGCCAGGTACGGTTATTCATTTAATACGTCCACTCCTCATACCCCAACGCGGGGCGATTCAGTTCCTTCAGGTGCAACTTCCAGAGTGAGCTATAGCGTTCGTACTTCTTGATTGCCATGCGCGCTTATCCTGTGCTGTTACGCTATTTGAGCTGGCGAATTATGCAGCGATTCGGGCGGGTTGTAACCCCGCGTTTTCCAGAAACAAAAACCCCCGTCATCTTTTCGATTAACGGGGGCGGGATAGCGAAATACGGTGCTGCGAACGCTAGACGTTGAACAGGAAGTTCATCACGTCGCCGTCATGCACCACGTATTCTTTGCCCTCGACGCGCATCTTGCCCTTTTCCTTGGCGCCCGATTCGCCGCCGCAGGCGATGAAATCAGCGTAGGAGATGGTCTGCGCGCGAATGAAGCCGCGTTCAAAGTCGGTGTGGATCACGCCCGCCGCCTGCGGTGCGGTGTCGCCCTTGTGTATGGTCCAGGCGCGCACTTCCTTTACCCCGGCGGTGAAGTAGGTTTGCAGACCGAGCAACTCGTATCCAGCACGGATCAATTTATCCAAACCGGGCTCATCGAATCCGAGATCAGCCAGAAATTCGAGCTTGTCCGCATCGTCAAGATCAGCCAGTTCGGCCTCGATTTTGGCGCACAGCACCACGACCGGCGCGCCTTCTTTGGCGGCATGTTCGCGCAGGCGATCCAGATGCGGGTTGTTTTCAAAACCATCCTCCGTGACATTACCCACATACATGGCGGGCTTGATGGTCAACATGCACAAGGGCTTGATGATTTCCTTCTCGTCATCACTCAGGCCAGCCGTGCGCGCCGGCTGGCCTTCATTCAGGTGCGGCAGCAGCTTTTCCAGCACTGCGATCAATTTCTGCGCATCCTTGTCACCCGACTTGGCCTTCTTGCCTTCGCGTTGCAAGGTGCGTTCAACCACCGCCATATCGGCCAGCGCCAGCTCAGTGAGGATCACTTCGATATCCGACAGGGGATCAACGCGACCGGCGACGTGAACCACGTTCTCATCTTCAAAACAGCGCACCACGTTGACGATGGCATCGGTCTCGCGGATATTGGCGAGAAACTGGTTACCCAGGCCTTCACCCTTGGAAGCGCCCGCCACCAGCCCGGCGATATCGACGAATTCGACGATGGCCGGCTGCATGCGCTGCGGCTTGACGATCTTGGCCAGCTCCGCCATGCGCGGATCCGGCACTTCGACGATACCGACATTAGGCTCAATAGTGCAGAAGGGATAATTCTCCGCCGCGATGCCCGCCTTGGTCAGCGCATTGAACAGGGTGGATTTGCCTACGTTAGGCAGGCCGACGATACCGCATTTCAAACTCATGGTTATGCTCTTTTCAAAAATTAATTACGCTACAAACTTAGGATTGAGGATTGAGAAATTCAACCGCACCGCTTTTAACTCAATCCTCAATCATCGATCCTATTTGCTATGCAGCTTCAACATCGCCGCTTCGATTTTTCCATCTATCACCAGATGCGCGATATGTTGCGCCTGTTGCATGGCTGCTTCTATCAATTCGCGTTCTTCGCGACGCGGATCATTCAACACATAGTTGGAGACTTCGGCACGATCACCGGGATGACCGATACCCAGACGTAGACGCCAGAAATCTTTGGTGCCGAGCTGCGCGATGATGTCTTTCAGCCCGTTGTGACCGCCGTGGCCGCCGCCCGTTTTCAGACGCGCGATGCCGGGCTGCAAATCCAGCTCGTCGTGCACCACCAGTATTTCCGCCGGGGTGATTTTGTAGAATTGCGCCATGGCTGCAACGGCGCGTCCGCTCAGATTCATGAAGGTCTGCGGCTTAAGCAGCCATACCTCATGACCATGCAGCTGGCCGCGTACTGCCTGCCCGTGAAATCTGGCTTCGCTTTTGAAACCGAGATTCTCCTCGCGCGCCAGCGCATCCACCCACCAGAAACCGGCATTGTGGCGGGTAGTTTCATATTCACGTCCGGGATTTCCCAGACCGACAATTAAACGTATTGGGTTCATTTACCGTTGCTCAAAACAAAAACCCGCCATGCCTGAATCAGCAGTGGCGGGTTTCAAAGGATAAACTTCCCTGTTACTTGGCAGCTTCTGCTTCTGCTGAAGCCGCTTCAACCGCACCACGCGGAACCTGTACTGTCGCAACGACCGCTTCGCCGGTATGCGTGCCATGAGAAGCCAGCTCTACGCCCTTAGGCAGTTTCAAATCCTGCAAGTGCACTGAGTGACCCATTTCCAGGCCGCCCAGATCGACTTCGATGAAAGTCGGCAAGTCAGCTGGCAGACAGGTGACATCCACATCGATCATGACGTGGCTGATCTTGCCGCCGCCCAGCTTAACGGCAGGGGCAATATCTTCATTGATGAAGTGCAATGGCACCTTGATATGAATTGTCTTGTTCAAATCAACGCGTTGAAAGTCAAGATGTTGAACTTGCTGGCGGAACGGATGGTTCACAAAAGCGCGCAACTGTACGGCCTCTTCCTTGCCATCCAGATTCATGGTCAGCACGGACGCGTGGAACGATTCTGCGCGCAGCTTGTAGTACAGTTCGTTGTGATTCATTTCGATCATGACTGCATCGCCTGAACCGTAAACTACGCCTGGTATGGAACCGGCTTTACGCAGACGGCGGCTCGCACCCGTACCTTGCGTTTTGCGTGTTGTTGCGTTGAATGTAGTTGCCATTTTTTACTTCTCCAAATATAGAATCAACCGCGACCAGTTGATTCAAACAAACGGCAACCAACATGGCTGCCGCTAAAACCTTATTCTGTAAACAGAGAACTCACCGATTCTTCGTTATTGATGCGGCGTATCGTTTCCGCCATCAATTCTGCGGTGCTCAACTGACGTATGCGCTTGCACTTCTGAGCCGCTTCCGACAGGGGAATGGTATCGGTTACCACTAGTTCGTCGATTTCTGAATTTTCTATGCGCTCTATGGCCGGGCCTGACAATACCGGATGCGTACAGTAAGCCAGCACGCGCGTAGCGCCCTTTTCCTTCAGCGCTTTCGCCGCTTCGCACAGGGTATTGGCCGTATCCACCAAATCATCCATGATCAAGCAGGTGCGTCCGGACACTTCGCCGATGATATTCATCACCTTGGCCACGTTCGGCTTGGGGCGACGCTTGTCGATGATGGCCAGGTCGGCATCCATCTGTTTGGCCAGCGCACGGGCGCGCACTACGCCGCCCACGTCCGGTGAAACCACGATTAAATTGGGATAGTTCTGACGCCATACATCGGCCAGTAGAATCGGACTGGCGTAGATATTGTCCACGGGAATATCGAAGAAACCCTGAATCTGGTCGGAGTGCAAATCCATGGTCAGCAAACGATCCACGCCTGCACTGGTCAGCATGTCAGCGACCAGTTTGGCGGTAATGGCGACACGCGCCGAACGCGGGCGTCTATCCTGACGCGCATAGCCAAAATACGGCATTGCGGCGGTAATGCGTCCGGCCGAGGCGCGTTTGAGCGCATCCGCCATCACCATCACTTCCATCAGATTGTCATTGGTCGGCGCACAGGAAGATTGCAGAATAAACACATCCTTGCCGCGCACATTCTCAAGCAGCTCCACCATCACTTCGCCGTCGGAAAAGCGAGCGACTGTCGCACGACCTAGCTTGATATCCAGTTGCCGCGCAACTGCGTCGGCAAGCTTGGGATTGGCATTACCAGTGAACACCATCAAGCTATCGTAGGACACGTGAACTCCTTAATGAATAAAACCAAAAGGGCACATATGTGCCCTAATTGTGGCTGGGGAGGCAGGGATCGAACCTGCGAATGCCGGAATCAAAATCCGGTGCCTTACCACTTGGCGACTCCCCAATAACTCAACTCAGCACCCAGTCATGCAAGGGATGCTTTGATAAACCTTGTACTGCTACGCCGCGCATATCGCGCGGCAACTGCTGCAAAACCGCTTCGGCAGCATTGCGACTCGCAAATTCGGCGAATACACATGCGCCGGAACCTGTCATCATCGCCTTGCCATGTTTGGACAGTTCGGCAATATAATTTGCCACTTCCGGGTAGAGACTGCACACCACGGATTGCAAGTCATTTCGGCATTGCTGCAACGAGAGGGCGCGAATTATTATCGAAACTGAGTCCCGTGTCAATTCAGGATGCATAAATATTTTTGCAGTCGGTACATGCACCGGCGGAAACAGCACCACATACCAGGCTTCCGGCAAGGGATATGCCTGCAATTTCTCCCCCACGCCTTCGGCAAATGCATTCTCGCCAAACACAAATACCGGCACATCTGCGCCCAGTTGCAAGCCCACGGACATCAGGCGTTCACGCGGCAACTTCAATGACCACAAGCGATTAAGCGCAATCAGCGTGGTTGCCGCATCCGAACTGCCGCCCCCCAGTCCACCCCCCATGGGGATGCGTTTTTCCACGGTGATAGTCACCCCCAGCGCGCATCCCGTCTCTTTTTGCACCAAACGTGCGGCGCGCACACATAAATCCTGCTCTTCGGGCACGCCTTCTATATCGTTGACGCGGCGCACCTCGCCGTCTTTACGCAGAGTGAAATGCAGCGTGTCATTCAGATCGATGAAACGAAACAGGGTTTGCAGCAGATGGTAGCCATCCTCACGTCGTCCGGTGACATGCAGAAATAAATTCAATTTGGCAGGCGCCGGACAGCTCAGCGTCATCTCCTCTACTCCGCTCATTTCGGATTCCATTCCCATTCATCTATCAGCAACACTATCTGCAAATTTTCGCGCGACAATTGCAGACGTGTCGGCAGGCTGTCCGCCTTGTCGTCCGCGTATTTCAGATAGCGCACTTCCCATCCATCCTGATGCAGCACGGTCAGCCGCCCCAGCCCGTCGCGCTCAAGCAGTGCGCCGTTGTCCGCCGCCATGCCCAATATCCAGTGATGCAAGCCGTCCAACTGCAAGCGCCAGCCCAATACCTGCATCATCAGCGATTCGACATCGATATCGCTATAGTGCCTGCCGCCCTCATCCAGCGTTGCCTGTCCGGCATCGCGATAAATACGCGCCGCCGTCTGCCCGAGCGGCGTGAGCAACAATATTTCATCGCTTTGCGCCTGATGCACCCAGCGCAAGCCGGCCGAATCCCTTGTGCCGTTATGTTTGATCGAAATACGGCCATTCATCGCGAACGAGACGGATTCGGACTGCGCCGGACGGATTGCAGCAGGCTGCGATGCGCAGCCGCTTAACAGCAGCAGCAAAACCAGCAATCCACGAATCAAGGCAGGAACCGTTTCATCACGGCCTGCAACGGCGCATTGTCTGGATTGGCCTTCAGGCTGTCCTGCCATAGCTTGGTGGCTTCGGCCTTATCGCCACGCACCCACAGCACTTCGCCCAGATGGGCGGCAATTTCAGGGTCGGGATTACCTGCATAGGCGCGCCTCAACATCTTCACGCTCTCATCCAGCTTGCCGCTGCGAAAATAAGCCCAGCCCACGCTGTCCATGACCGCAAGATCGTCCGGAGCCAGTTCCAGTGCTTTCTCCACCAGCACAACCGCTTCCGCGATGCGCACATTGCGCTCCAGCAGGCTGTAGCCCAGCGCATTATAGGCATGCGCGTGATCCGGCTTGATCTGGATCAGCTGACGCAGCAACTTCTCGGATTCATCGTATTTAGCCAGCTTCTCACCCGTCATCGCAGCTTCATAAAGCAGCTCGGGATGATGTGGAAATTTCACCAGCCCCTGTTGCAGCACCCGATAGGCTTCAGCAAATTGCAGCGTCTCGCGCAGCAATTGCGCCTCTATCATCAGCAATTGCACGCGCTGCTGATTGTTCACGGCTTGAGCCTGCTGCAAATGCCGGCGAGCCTCGTCCGGTTTACCACGTTTGTTCAGCAAATACACCATGCGCAGCTGTGCCTGGAACAGATATTCACCCGCCTTCACTTCGCTGTAATGCGCAAGTGCTTCGTCCTCATCTTCTTTCGCTTCACTCAACTGCCCGAGAAAATACTCTGCACCGTCCAGACCTTTCCCGCCCTTGGCCAGCGTCTGCCTGAGCTGCGCTTCCGCGCCGGAAAAATCATTCAACTGCAAGGAAATCAGCGCGATCGCAAATGCCAGATCCACATCGTCCGGGCTTGCACGCAGTAGCTGCTGAAATTCATCACGCGCGGCTTGGTATTGTTTTTGCTCCAGCAAGGCGCGGGCATATTGCAAACGGATCGGAGCCGCCTGCGGGTAGCTGGACAAATAACGGCGCAACAATTCCAGACCTTGCTGCGGCGCACTCTTGCGCAACAGCTGCGCTTCCAGCGCAACCGGGGTATCCCATTCCGGTCGCAGCTTGCGCGCCTGACGCGTTTCGTTCAGCGCAAGCATCTCGTCACTGGCGGCCAGCGCCAGTTGCGCCACGACCAGATGTGCTTCAGCCACTTCCGGGTAGGGTGCGGCCAGATCGCGCATCAGCTGCAACACCACCGCCTTGTCAGGATAAGAAGCTGTCATCGGGTAGAGCTGTAAAAAAGTTTTTCCCACGTCCGGCTCGTCTGCCTTGAGCACCTTGACGAATTCGACACGCGCCTCCTCCAGCCTGCCGCCACGCAACAAAAGCGAGGACAGCATGCGCGTCGCCATCGTCGCTTCGGGTTCGATTTCCTGCCAGAAGCTGAAGGCATCAATGGCCTTGTTCATATCGCCCGACTCCAGTGAGAATTGCGCGGCACGCTTGGCCAGACGCGGGTCGCGGGTCTTACGGGCTATATCTGAACTACCTTCCACCGCCAGTGCCTTGTGTCCGCGCTGATTGGCGATTTCGGTCAGCAGGTATTCATACAGCAGCTCATCACTCAACTCGACGTTGGGCAGCGCGACCTCTGCAACCGGTTCGGGCGCAGTCGGTTCGGGCTGTTGTGCCGACACGGCAGTTTTAGGCGTTTGCGCGCACGCGGTCAGCAGCAAACTGGCGCAAATCAGGTATTTGAAATTATTCATGGCATGACAGCTTTTGAAGCGGACGCACATATTAGGTTATATTCAGCTCAATCCACAACTACAGCTGCCACTTACCTTGTCGAACACCAGCCCTGAAATAACACTTTCCGCACGCAATCTGTCGCGCCGCTTCGGCAGCCTGCAAGTCATCCATGACGTTACGCTGGAATTGAGGCGCGGCGAAGTGCTCGGCCTGCTCGGACACAACGGCGCGGGCAAGAGCACCACACTGCAAATGCTGACCGGCTGTCTGTTGCCAGACAGCGGTGAAATCGAGATCTGCGGCATCGACTTGCGCCAACACCCCACGCTGGCCAAAGCGCATCTCGGCTACCTGCCGGAGACGCCGCCCCTGTATCGCGAGCTTTGCGTGGATGATTATCTGACGTTTGCGGCGCGCCTGCGCGGCGTGAAATTGGCCGACGCCCCGGCAGCACTCACACAAACCCTGCAGCGCTGCGGGCTGGATTCCGTCAAAAAGAAGATAATATCAACCTTATCAAAAGGTTA
This sequence comes from Gallionella sp., assembly GCA_030653355.1. Taxonomy (GTDB): domain Bacteria; phylum Pseudomonadota; class Gammaproteobacteria; order Burkholderiales; family Gallionellaceae; genus Gallionella. The sequence continues at coordinate 12,790 of JAURZN010000139.1, forward strand.
CCAGCAACGTGTCGGCATCGCACAGGCGATCATTCACAACCCGGCCGTCATCGTGCTGGACGAACCCACCGTCGGCCTCGACCCCACACAAATTCGCGACATCCGCACGCTGATCCGCGAACTGGGCAATGCGCACAGCGTGATTTTGTCCACGCATCTGCTGACCGAGGTGGAAAGCGTGTGTGACCGCGTGGAAATCATGCAGCATGGCCGCCTGATCTATGGCGACTCCAGCGTGCGCATGCAGCACTATGGCCAGATATCCGGATTCATCATCAGCCTGCGCCATCCGCCCGCGCTGAACGAACTGGAAGCCATCCACGGCGTCACCCGTGTCGAGCAGCTCTCGACCGAACAGTTCCGTGTCTTCCACACCCCGGATGACAACTCCGGCAGCCTGCTGCTCAGCATGGCGGCACAACATGGCTGGCAACTGGAGCAGCTCACTCCGCTGCACGCCACGCTGGAAGACGTTTTCGTCAAGATTACCGGCGATGAAACAGCCAAAACGGGAGCGCCAAAATGATCCGCCTGATTGCACTGCGCGAACTGCGCAGCCTGTACGCCATGCCCTCGACCTGGTTCGTCCTCGCCGTGTTGCAATTCATTTTTGCCTGGTTTTTCCTGGCACGTCTGGAAGCCTTTCTGGAAATCCAGCCGCAACTCGCACAGCTGGCCAATCCGCCCGGCGTGACCCTCACCGTTGCCGCTCCGCTGTTCTATACCGCCGCACTGTTGCTGATGATGCTGGTGCCGATGTTCACCATGCGTCTGATCGCTGAAGAACGGCGCAATCAGACGCTGGCGCTGCTGCTGTCCGCCCCGTTGTCCGGCCGCCACATCGTACTGGGTAAATTCTTCGGCTTGCTAGGATTTCTGTTGATGCTGATCGTCAGTCTGCCTCTGATGCTCTATACCCTGGCGCTCGGCACCAGTCTGGACCACGGCCTGCTGCTCGCCAATTGCATCGGCCTGCTGCTGCTCACTGCCAGCTATGTCGCGCTGGGCATGTATATTTCCGCGCTCACCACCCAGCCCATCATCGCCGCTATCGGCGCACTGGCCGTACTGGTCGGCCTGTGGCTGGCCGACATCGGCGCGTCGGCGGCCGACTCGCCCTGGCACCTGCTCTCGCCGCTGCACCATTTCCAGAGCTTCAATGCCGGCTTGCTCGACAGCGCGGATGTCGCTTTCTTCGTGTTGTTTACCACCTTCTTCCTGTTGCTGACCATGAAACGGCTGCACAATAACCGGGTATATGGATAATGCTGCATAAATTTTTCAATTCAAACCCCCTGCGCAATCTGCTGTTTGTGCTGCTGCTGCTGAGCACGATCGGCGGCCTGGGTTATCTCACCCAGCGCCACTCCCTGCAACGCGACATCACCTTCAACGCCAGCAACAGCCTCGAACCCGGCAGTATCGCGGTGCTCAAACAGTTGATCGGCCCGGTCAACATCACCGTTTATGCCACCGAACAGGATGTGCGTCTGGGCGATATACGCAAGATTATTCGAGAGTTTTTATCGTTATATCAACGCTACAAATCCGACCTGAAACTGGTATTCATCGACCCCGAAAAAGAACCCGAAAAAACCCGTGCGGCACGCATCCAGCTCAACGGCGAGATGGTGATCGAATACGCCGGACGCAGCGAACACCTTACCCAGATCAACGAACAAACTCTCACCAGCGCCCTGCTGCGCCTGGCGCACACCCGCGACCATACCGTGATGTATCTGGACGGGCACGGTGAGCGCAAGCTCGATGGACAGGCGAATCATGACCTCGGGCTATTGTTTGGCGCAAAGCTCAGGCAAAACGGCTTCAAAATCAGCAGCCTGAATTTGGCCATCGCGCAGGACATTCCGGTCAACACCCGCGTACTGGTGATTACCCAGCCGCAAGTTGACCTGATGCCCGGCGAAGTGGATAAACTGCTGCACTACGTCGAGCGCGGTGGCAATCTGCTCTGGCTGCTGGATGCCGAGCCCCTGCACGGTCTGGAACGCCTCGCCGAAAAACTCGATCTGGTACTGCCACCCGGCATCGTGATTGATCCCGCAGCCACCGAGATGAATGCCCCCGCCACCTGGTCGCTGGGAGCGACATATCCGCCGCACGCCATCACCCGTGAATTCAACCTGATCACCGCCTATCCCGGCGCGCGCCCACTGGCCTGGAACGAAGGAGCCGACTGGAAGCCGCTGGTGGAAGTCGCCGCGCGCGGATGGGTGAGCCGGGATGCGTCAGGCGCTCGCTTCGACAAGCGGCGCGACACGCCCGGCCCGGCCGTTATCGCGCTGACCCTGCAACGCCATATCAACGAGACGGAGCAGCGCATCGTGGTAGTCGGCAACGGCGCCTTCCTTGCCAATAGTTTCGCAGGCAACGGCGGCAACGTGGACCTGGGGGTAAATATGCTGAACTGGCTGAGCGGCGAAGAACAGCTCATCTCACTGCAACCGCGCGTCGCCAGAGACAGCAATATCGTATTGAGCCAAATGCAGCTCACCTTCATCAGCGTGGGTTTTTTGCTGTGCCTGCCGCTGCTGCTGGCCGGATCGGGCGTGTACATCTGGTGGATACGCCGCCGTGCCTGAACTCCCGGAGGTAGAGACGACGCGACGCGGTCTGGCACCGCACCTTGAGGGCGCAGCCATCAGCGGCGTCGTGATCCGCAACCCCCGGTTACGCTGGCCCATACCTGAAAACCTGCCTGAACTGCTGATCGGACAGCCCGTCATTTCGCTCAAGCGTCGCGCCAAATACCTGCTGATGGCTTGCGGCAGTGTGCATGTTCGAAACGCCACCCCTGATAATGAAATTCACCATGCCCGCTTCCCTCTCCCCAACCCTCTCCCGTACACGGGCGAGGGGGCAAACGAATCGCTGCGCGAATTTCACGTAAATGGCACGCTGATCCTGCATCTGGGCATGTCCGGCAGCCTGCGCATCCTGGCCCAGGCAACCCCGCCAGAGTTGCATGACCATTTCGATTTGCTGCTGGACAACGGCAAGCTGATGCGTTTGCGCGATCCGCGCCGCTTCGGCGCCGTGCTCTGGCATGAAGGGGATGTGCATACTCACCCGCTGCTGACGCATCTCGGCCCGGAACCGCTGGAAGATTATCCGGGTAAGAACAGCTTTGATGCGCGCTATCTCTACCGCGCCACACGCGGGCGCAATGTCGCCATCAAAACCTTGATCATGAATAACCACATCGTTGTCGGCGTGGGCAACATCTATGCCTGCGAAGCGCTGTTCAGTGCCGGCATCAGCCCATTACTCAAGGCAGGCAAACTCAGTCTGGCGCGCTGCGACAAACTGGTCACCGCCATACGCTCCACCCTGAGCGCCGCTATACTCGCAGGCGGCAGCACACTGCGCGATTTCGTCAACGCTTCGGGAAACCCCGGTTATTTCCAGCAACAACACTGGGTCTATGCCCGCGCCGGTGAACCCTGCCGCTGCTGTGGCGCACCGATCAA
>JAURZN010000149.1 GCA_030653355.1 Gallionella sp.
AAATCACAACGGCGTTATCAGCGAACTGATCAAGTAACAGGCGCTGAACAACACGGATGTGTTGGCTGCGCGTCCTCGGCGCAAGCCCCCGAACATGATTCATATACTCATCGAAGTGGCGCAATTCCTCGTCTACAGGCATCATGCCAATAGACGGTTCTGCAATGACAGAATTAGCGCGAAGTACGACGAGAAGATGGATGAGTGCTGCGTGCAAGTCCCTGCGAACACGGTGAACCTGTCTTGCACAGTTGCAATGCGGCAAGTGCTCATTGAGAAATTGCTGAACTACTTTCTCATCGATGCCATGAATATCGATTCCAGATTGAGTCGACCAGTGGGCGAAATGGGCAAGGCAACCAAGGTAAGTATCAACGGTTGCCGGCGCGTAACGTTCATCCGTGAAGTGATGCGTGAAAGCGTCAACGTATGCCGCCAGCGGGCTTTCAAGAAGCCAAGTGGTTGAGTGATAGGTGGGATTCATTACAGTCTCCTGATGTGGGTGGATTTCCACTTCAGAACACGTGTGAAACTATGTCAAGCTAGTGTGCCAACACCTTGCTTGCAGCCTAATGAAATAGGGCTTCTTGGACTTTTAAAAACGACAACTGTGCATAGTTTAATTCTGTGCATAGGGTACTGGAAGCGGACTGTCACGGGCAGAAATGTGGGGGGTTTTAGCTTTCAGGAGTGTGCTACATTAAAAACGACTCAGCGTGAGTTTTGGGTAATATAATTCTCAGGTAGCGTGTTTTTGAGCTGTAATTTACGACTTTAAAAAAATTCCTAAAAATCGAGCGCTCTGTAAGCCTTATAGTACGGTACTTCGAATTTACGACTTTAATTGCGCGGAATATCCGTTATTCCGCGCAATTAAAGTCGTAAATAGGGGCGGTTTCAAGCACCAAGTGCAAAAAGTGCTGCGTGATGTAGCTTAAAGTCAAAAGCGTCTGGCATGAACAGTTCCACCGGTCATTTGAAACCGAGTGACTTGCGTGGACGGGTATTCAATTTCCACGCAATCGCGTCATACAAAATCCGGATGTATGGCTGCAATCTTTACCTAACCAAAATCATGAATTGAAAGCTTGGCAAAAGTGGGCGTCCATGTATGCCACGTCGCTGCGATCCTGATGAAGCTACTAGCCATTCGACTAAGCCAGCAAGCTGGCAAGTCGCTGGTTATCGCAAAGACGAATTAATCAGCGCATCCCTAACAGATATAGGCATGAAAATTTGCCGATAGATTAGAGCCGGGGTTCGCAAGCTCACCCCAGCCTACGTTGGCTACCCGTTCGCCCCGAACATCATCCGTTTCGCGACAAATTTCTTGGCAAATGGCAGACAGTCCAGCGCGGTGAGCGAGGCGGCGCGGGCGGCGCTGACCAGCGACAGGTCATTGGAGAACATCCGCACCAGACTGTCGGTGAAGCGGATGCCCGCCTCGCGATCCAGACGGCGGCTGCTGCGATAGGCGGCGAGCATTTCATTCGTGCCCAGCGTCTGCGCATCCAGTATCTCTTGCGCCAGTTCCCACGCGTCGCGCAATCCCATGTTGAAGCCCTGCCCGGCCACCGGATGCAGGGTCTGCGCGGCATTGCCGAGCAGCACGACATGCGGCATCGGCGTTTGTGCGGGGGCTTTTTTGAGCCCGAGCGGGAAGCAGGTGCGGTTACCGACGCTCAGAAATTCTCCGACCCGGTCGCCGAAGTGCTGATGCAGTGCTTCGAGGAATTGCGCGTCATCCCAGCCCAGCATCTGCTGTACGTCCTGATGCGGTGCAGTCCAGACGATCTCGTAACCATCCTTGTAAGGCAACAAAGCCAGCGGCCCTTGCGAAGTAAAACGTTCAAACGCGGTACCGACACGCGGTGCGACACAGGTCACATGAGTAATCAGCGCACTTTGCCCGTAATCGTGTATCTCGGGTGGATACTGCTCTGCCAGCAATTTTCCGCCATCGGCAACCACCGCAAGGCGGGCCGATAATTCGTGTTCTACGCCATCCAGCCGGTAGCCGATGACCGCATGACCGGCTTCTCCCGCCAGACGCGTAACGCTCGCGCCATATATAGTGTGTACACCGCCCCCCGCGCCGGGTACGGGCAGCGCGTTAGTCAGCGCGTCTTGCAGCGCCGGATAAGGCAGCACGTAACCCAGTTCCGGCACGTTGAGTTCTTCCGCGCGCAACAGGGCGCGGCCAAAACTTTGCTTTTGCGAAATATGAATGGCGCGGATGGCCGACACATCCTGCAATTTATCCCACACGCCGAGGCGTTCCAGCAATAAACGGCTGCCGTAAGAGATGGCGAGCGCACGCGCGTCCATGCTGGGCGCTTTGGCGGGCCTGGATTCAAGCACGCAGACTTTCAGCGGGCTGGCGCGCAAGGCCAGTGCCAGTGCGGCCCCGACCGGGCCGCCGCCTATGATGGCGATGTCATACATGGAATCATTCATGCCGCATGATCTCCTCGATTTCGTAAACAGTTTTCGGCGCGGCATCCGTCAGCACTTCATTTCCGGTAGCCGTTATCACCACGTCGTCCTCAATGCGGATGCCGATGTTCCACAGTGCCAGCGGCACATCGTCGGCGGGACGGATATAGCAGCCCGGTTCGACGGTCATTACCATGCCCGCTTGCAGATTACGCCATTGATCACCGATCCTGTAATCACCGACATCATGCACATCCATGCCCATCCAGTGGCCGGTGCGGTGCATATAAAACCGTTTATAGCTCTCGCTTTCCAGCACGCCCTCCACCGTGCCGTGGCACAGCTTCAGATCGATGAAACCTTGCGCCAATATTCGCAGGGCGGCGTTATGCGGTGCTTCCCAGTTGTTGCCGGGGAGTGCAGCGGCGATGGCAGCGGTTTGTGCGGCGAGCACAATTTCGTACACATCTTTCTGTTCGGGTCTGAATTTGCCGTTCACCGGAAAGGTACGGGTGATGTCCGAGGCGTAGCCCTTGAATTCGCAGCCTGCATCAATCAGCAATAAATCACCGTCCTGAAGCCTGGCGTTGTTTTCAATGTAATGCAATACACAGGCATTCGCGCCGCCCGCGACGATGGAGGTATAGGCGGGATCACGCGCGCCGTTGCGACAAAACTCATGCAATAGTTCGGCTTCAACCTGATATTCGAATTGACCGGCACGGGTGAATTGCATTGCGCGTTTGTGCGCAGCGGTTGAAATGGCGGCGGCGCGACGCAGGATGTCCAGTTCGTGCGTATCCTTGAATAAGCGCATCTCGTTGAGCAGGGTGCGTACATCGCGTATTTCATCGGGTGCGAGGATGCCGCTGCGCGTCTTTTCCTGAATGCTGCCGCGCAGCCTGAGAATGCGTCGGTCCCAGACCGCATCCGCCCCCAGCGGATAAAACAGCGTAGGCTGGTTACTCATCAGCTCGGTCAGCTTTTCATCCAGTTGGGCGATGGGATAAGCCGCATCGAAGCCGAATTTCTCCTGCGCGGCATCGGGCCCGGAACGATAGCCATGCCAGATTTCGCGCTCCCTGTCTTTTTCGCGACAGAACAGAATGGATTGCGGCTGCTCGCCAGCCACCAGCACCAGCACGGATTCCGGTTCGGCAAAGCCACTCAGGTAATAAAAACTGCTATCGAAACGGTAGGGATGGTCGGCATCGCTGTTGCGCTGTTTCTCACTCGCATTGGGAATGATGGCGATACCGCGCTGCATTTGGTTCAACAGACGGCGGCGGCGCTGGGCGTAGAGGGCGTGATCAAACATGGGCATGTGTAGTGCGTAATTGCAGGTCGAGTTCCATCAGGCGTTGCGGTGTGCCGACATCCACCCAGATGCCGCGGTGATATTCTCCGCTGACATGCCCCTGAGCGATTTCTGCGCGCAACAACGGGGCGAGCGGGGCCACGCTGCCGCGCACAATGTGCCCGAACAGGGCCGGATGATAGAGACCGATGCCGCTGAAAGTCAGTGCTGAGTGCTGAGTGCTAAGTGCTGAGTTAATCACACGCCCGTCGTGCAGGCAGAAATCACCTTGGGGGTGATGTTCAGGGTTGTCCACCAGCACCAGATGGGCCATGTCGCCGCCGGCATGCAGCGCAACGGCGCGTTCGGGCAGACTGGAAAAATCATAATCGCAATAAATATCTCCATTAATCACGGCAAAAGGCTGTTCGCCGAGCATGGGCAATGCGTTGGCGATGCCGCCTGCGGTCTCCAGCGCACGGGTTTCGGGTGAGTATTGAATTTGCGCGCCGAGGCTTCTGCCGTCGCCCAATGCTTTTTCGATCTGCGCACCCAGATGAGCATGGTTGATGATCAGTTCGGTGATACCCGCCGCGACCAGTTTTTCAATATGCCACACAATCAAAGCCTTGCCGCCGACTTCCAGCAGGGGTTTGGGGGTCTGGTCGGTCAACGGACGCATGCGTTCGCCGCGACCCGCCGCCAGTATCATCGCCTTCATGGTTTTTGTGCCTTTCACGTTTGCTTCCTCGCCCGCAAGCGGGAGAGGATTGAGGTGAGGGTAATGCGCAGCATCATGATTTTTGTGCTTTCCACATTCAGAATCCGTATCCGGTCGGCGCTTCATGCGGCGGTTCCAGCTCATTGAGCAGGTTGAACAAGGGCTTGAGATCGACATAACGCGCGCAGGCCGCGCGCAGATATGTCATCACCAGCGGCATGTCCTTCAGGTAGCCCTGCTTGCCATCGCGGGGATTCAGGCGAGCGAAAATGCCCAGCACCTTGATGTGGCGCTGAGCACCCATCAACTCAAAATCCCAGTAGAACCGGCCGAAATCTTCATGCACCGGCAACCCTGCGCGACGCGCTTTCTCCCAATAGCCGATCAGCCAGTCGATGATGACCTCTTCATCCCATTTGATGTAGGCATCCTTGAATAGCGAAGCCAGATCGTAAGTAATCGGGCCATATACCGCATCCTGAAAATCGATGATGCCGGGGTTCGGTTCGGTCACCATCAGGTTGCGCGAATGATAGTCGCGGTGCACATAGACGCGAGCTTGAGCGAGATTATTGGCGATGATACGGTCGAACACCTGTTCCAATTTGGCTTGTTGCTTATCGTTCAGCGTTACGCCCAGATGCTTGCCTATGTACCACTCGGGAAACAGATTCAGTTCGCGGCGCAGCAGTGCTTCGTCGTAAGGCGGCAACGCATCTTCACGCGAGGCGAGTTGAATCTTAATCAGCGCATCGGTGGCCGCACCATACAGTTTGCCGGCGTTTTCTGCCGTCAATGCCTGCAAATAGGTGGTATTACCCAGATCGGACAGCAACAGAAAGCCCTGCGTCAGATCATGTGCATAGATGTGCGGGACATGGGTTCCGGCATCCTCGAATAACTGGCAGACATGCAGAAACGGGCGGCAGTCTTCGTGTTCGGGGGGCGCGTCCATGGCAATTAAGGTGCGATCCTCGAAGCTGACGCGGAAATAACGGCGGAAGCTGGCATCGGCAGAAGCCGGTGCGAGACTGAATGTTTCGCCGGGAAACTGGCTGTGCAGCCACAGGGTAAGTTGTTGCAGACGTAGCATAGTAGGTTTTTAAAATGCGCTTAATGGTAAACTTGCAAAAGTTTACCACCTTAACCATATTATGCGGTTCCGTCTTAAGCCTGTTGTCCTCACTTTATTGTGTACTTTCGCCCATCATGCCGCGGCTGAGGGTGTGCGGACGCAAAATCAGCCCGTGGTCACGCCGCCGGTCAAGGAAGAACCCGTATTTATCGAAGCGGATACGCTGACCGGCGACAAAAAAAATCATCTTGAGGCGAGCGGCAAGGTAATTTTGCTTAAGGCCAACCAGACTATACGGGCAGATCGCCTGACCTATGATCAGGACACCGGCGATGTGAACGGCCTGGGTTCTGTCGTGGTGGAGCAGGAAGGCAGCACGATGAGTGGGCCGCACCTCAAGCTGAATATGGAATCGCATGCCGGATTCATGGAGCAGCCGATTTTCTATCTGAAAGAAAATGACGGGCGCGGTTCCGGAGATATGTTGCACATTCAGGATCAGCAGCACTACACGCTGGATAACGCGACCTATACCACCTGCCCTGCCGACGATCAGGACTGGCTGGTGAAAATGGGCAGCCTGGAAATAGACCGCGTTCAGCAGGTGGGCGTCGCCCGCCATGCCCGCGTGGAATTCATGGATGTGCCCATACTGTATTCGCCGTGGATGGATTTCCCCCTGGGCAGCCAGCGTAAAACCGGCTTCCTGGCGCCGATTGTCGGCGGCACGAGCAAGGGTGGCACTGAACTGACGCTGCCTTTTTACTGGGATGCCGCACCTAACCTCGATATGACTTTCGCACCCCGCGTCATGTCCAAGCGGGGACTGATGCTCAACAATGAGTTGCGCTATCTGCAACCGGCTTATAGCGGCGAGCTGCATGCGGATGTTTTGCCCGGCGACGTGCTTACCAAGAGCAATCGCGCCCGCTTCGGGTTAAAGCATGCCCAGGCCCTGGGCGGCGGGTTTAACGGACAGATCAATTTCAACCGCGTCTCGGATAATGCCTACTACCGGGATCTGGCTGACGCGGTGAGCGTCACTTCGCAGGTCAATCTGTTGCAGGATGCCTCCCTGAGCTATGGCGCAGGCTGGTGGAACAGCAGCGCACGTGTGCAACGCTATCAGACCTTGCAGGATCCGCTCGCCCCCATCGCCGTGCCTTATGCCCGCCTGCCTCAGTTCACCCTGAATGCCGCGCAGAATTATGCCGGCGCAAATGCTACTTTTTCCGGCGAATATGTCAGCTTCAGCCATCCGACTGCGCTGAACGGTCAGCGACTGGTGATCCATCCCGGCATCAATTATCCCCTGATTCGTGAACCGGCCTATTTCCTTACGCCCAAGCTTTCCCTGCATGCCACCAGTTATGCGATGGGCGGCAACAATGCGACGGCACTGCCGGATGCATCGCGCATCTTGCCAATGCTGAGTGTGGATAGCGGGGCTGTCTTCGAGCGCGATCTCAGCCTGCTGGGGAATAATTATCTGAATACACTGGAACCGCGTGCCTATTATGTGTATGTGCCCTATACAAACCAGAATCTGCTGCCAGTTTACGATACCGCCCAGGCACCCTTCAGCTTCACACAAATGTTCACGGAAAATCGTTTTTTCGGCAATGACCGGGTCGGCGATGCCAATCAGGTCACACTGGCTGTCATTTCGCGTTTTCTGGGACAGGATGATGGCACCGAACACTTGAAACTCACGCTGGGTCAGCGTTTCAGCCTGAGCACGCCGCAAGTTAATCTGGTCGCGCCCACCACCACCCGAAACCAGTCAGATATTCTGCTGGCCGCATCGGGTCGCATCGGCGAGGCGTGGTCATTCGACAGCGAACTGCAATACACACCCGGCCTGTCCAGGATGCAGCATTACAACATCATGGCGCGTTATCGCCCCGAGTCGGGCAAGGTACTCAGCATGGGCTATCGTTATATCGGTGATTCACTGGGTGCATTGATTCCCGGCATGGTCACTGCGACCGGAACGACTACCATCAACGGGGTTATTTATCCTACGACCGGCGGGATACCTTACACTACGATAGGCGGTAGCAATTATTCTGTTGCCTCTCCCGGCTTGCGCCAGATAAATATTTCCGGACAATGGCCGCTGTCCGGTCGTTGGCATGCGGTAGGGCAATGGAACTATTCTTTCCAGGATAACAGGCTTTTGAGCGGAATCGCCGGGCTGGAATACAATCAAAGCTGCTGGATGTTAAGAGTGGTTGCGCATAGTTTTACTGTCGGCACGAACCAGACCAGCACGGGAGTATTTGTACAGCTCGAATTGAATGACCTGGTAAAAGTAGGTTCGGATCCCCTGATGTTGCTCAAACAAAGCGTGCCTGGTTACACCAAGTTGAATGATAAACCCGCAAACAGCACGATTTTGCGTTAATTAATCCTAAGAGATGACTATGTCAACAATCAAATTATCTGTTTTTCTCAGTGCGGCGTTGCTTGCCGCGTCGCCTGTCACGGCTGCCGAACAACAGACTATCGACCCGCAGCAACAGGTGGCGAGGATAGATTCCGTCGCCGCAGTGGTTAATGACGATGTGATAACCCGCCATGAGCTGGACGTGAGGCTGAACACGGTCATCAGCCAGCTGCGCAAACAGGGAACACCGCTGCCGGATGAGGGCGTGCTGGAGAAGCAGGTTCTCGAACGCATGATTACCGAAATGTTACAGGCGCAATACGCAAAAGAGAGCGGGTTGCGCGTGGATGATGTGCAACTAGACCTGGCTATAACGCGTATCGCCCAGCAAAATAATTACCCCACACTGGCCGAATTCCTGAACAAGCTTGAGGCTGAAGGCATCAATATCAAAAAATTCCGCGAGGAAATACGTAGCGAAATAGTGGCTACACGTTTGCGGGAGCGCGAAGTCGAGAGCAAGTTGATCATCAGCGATATCGAGGTGGATAACTACCTGGCCAACAAGGCTAAAATGGGCACGGCAAATGAGGAATATCATCTCGCCCATATTCTGGTGGTTGTACCCGAACAGGCCAGTGCCGATAAAATCAGCGCGGCACGCGACCGCGCCAAGCAGGCACTGGCCCAACTTGCAGATGGCGCAAATTTTGCGCAGGTGGCGGCGGGTTCCTCCGATGCCAAGGACGCCTTACAGGGCGGCGATCTGGGCTGGCGACCCGGAGATCGCATTCCGCCAATGTTCCTGAACGAATTACATACGCTCAAGCCCGGTCAGAATACGGCGGTATTGCGCAGCCCCAGCGGTTTTCACATTCTCAAACTGATCGAAAAACGCAGCGGCAGCGCGCCGGTGGTGATTACGGAAACGCACGCGCGCCACATTCTGATCAAAACCAGTGAAATCGTTGCACCAGCCGAAGCCAAAAAACGCATCATGGAAATCATGCAGCGCATTGATGGCGGCGCCGGTTTTGCCGAACAGGCCAAACGCTATTCTCAGGATGGCAGCGCGCAGCCAGGCGGCGATCTGGACTGGCTGTCTCCCGGACAGACCGTACCCGGCTTTGAAGAGGCGATAAACAAATTGCAAATCGGTGAAATCGGCATGGTGCAGACCCAGTTCGGCTGGCACCTGATTCAGGTGCTGGAACGGCGCAATACCGATGTCAGCGTGCAGCAGCAACGTCAGCAGGCGCGTATTTCCATAGGCACATTCAAATCCGAAGAGCTCTATCAGGACTGGTTGCGTCAACTGCGTGACCGTGCGTTTGTTGAGTACCGTCTCGAAAATGAGCTGAAATAAGTGTATGCCCAAGACGCACCGCTGGTCATCACGGCGGGAGAACCGGCGGGCATAGGCCCAGAACTGTGTGTCCAGCTTGCTGCGAGCGGAATCGTTGTCATTGCCGACAAGCATCTGCTGCAGCAACGCGCGCAACAGCTCGGCATCGATCTGGAGATTCGCGAGTGGGACAAAACCGCCACGGCTGACGTCCGCATTCCCACTGACCACTCACCACTGACTACTCACCACTCACTATCCGTCATCCACGTTCCGCTTGCCGCGCCCTCCCAGGCCGGCGTGCTGAATGCGGCCAACAGCGACTACGTGCTGGCGACGCTACGCCGGGCCGTGCAAGGTTGTCAGTCGGGCGAATTTTCCGGCATGGTGACGGCACCGGTGCACAAAGGCATCATCAACGATGCCGGGATTCCATTTACCGGACATACCGAATTTTTAGCCGAACTAACCCGGACGCCGCAGGTGGTGATGATGCTGGTCGGCGGCGGAATGCGGGTGGCACTGGCCACAACACATCTGCCCTTGCGTGAGGTGGCGGATGCGATCTCTGCGCCGCTGCTGGAAGACGTGTTACGCATTCTTCATCGCGACTTGCAGCAGCGCTTCGGCATCGCGCAGCCGCGCATACGGGTGGCGGGCCTGAATCCGCACGCGGGCGAAGGCGGGCATATGGGGCGCGAAGAGATCGAAGTGATGATACCGGTGCTCGACAAGCTGCGCGCAGCAGGGATGAATGTCAGCGTGCCACTGCCTGCCGATACCTTGTTTACGCCCGACAAGCTGGCGCAATGCGACTGCGTGCTCTCCATGTATCACGATCAGGGCTTGCCGGTGCTGAAACACGCGAGTTTCGGCCAGGGGGTGAATGTCACGCTGGGCCTGCCCATCATCCGCACCTCGGTGGATCACGGCACTGCGCTGGAATTGGCCGGAACGGGCAAGGCCGACAGCGGCAGCCTGCTGGAAGCGATCAAGCTCGCAGCACAGATGGCTCGATACGAAAGCGTTCACCATGCATAAAGCCAAAAAGAAATTCGGCCAGAATTTTCTGGTAGATGAAAATATTATTGCCGACATCATCGGTGCAATCCGCCCGGAAGCAGACGATAATCTGGTGGAAATCGGCCCGGGTCTGGGCGCGCTGACGCGACCGCTGCTCAAACGTCTGAAGCGATTGCATGTGGTGGAAATAGACCGCGACATCATCGCGCGCCTGGAAAACGACTACCCTCAGCCCAATGCCAAACTGGTGATACATGCCGGAGACGCGCTGAAATTTGATCTCGCCACGCTGGATGCACCGCTGCGCATCGTCGGCAATCTGCCCTACAACATCTCCTCGCCGCTGTTGTTTCACTTCTCCGACTATGCCGCGCGCATCACCGACATGCACTTCATGCTGCAAAACGAAGTGGTCGAACGCATGGTAGCCGAACCCTCCACACCCGCTTATGGACGGCTGTCCGTGATGCTGCAATACCGTTTTTTCATGGAAAAACTGCTGGATGTGCCGCCGGAATCGTTCCGTCCCGCGCCCAAGGTCAATTCCGCCATCGTGCGCATGATTCCACTGCCGGCCGGCGAGATTCAGGTGAAGAATACAGTGTTGTTCGCTCAGATAGTCGCTGCCGCCTTCGGCCAGCGACGCAAGACATTGCGCAACACGCTGCGCAGTTTTTTGAATGAAGCCGGATTTGAACAACTGGGCATCAACCCCCAGTTGCGCGCGGAAAATCTGTCGGTAACGGAGTTTTCCAGGATAGCCGCGTTTCTGGATGCGCAAGCTTAACGCGCCTGGGCTAGGCTAGATAAAACTGTCCTCAGCCCGCCTCGCGCGGCGCTTCATTCCACGGTGCCACCTTCAGCAGCAACAGCATTCCCGGCACGGCCAGCGCCGCGCACAGCAGGAAAAACCCGCCCCAGCCCATAGACTCGACCAGCCAGCCGGTAGCCGCGTTAGCGAAGGTGCGCGGTATCGCCATCAAACTGGTGAACAGCGCGAACTGCGTGGCCGTATAAGCCGGGTGTGTGCTGCGGGCGATGAAGGCGACGAAGGCCACCGTGCCCAGGCCCACGCCCAGCGCTTCCAGACCAATCACCACAGCCAGCTGGGTGCGCTCCAGCGCGCCGATCTCGCTGTGATAGCCGATGGAGGCCAGCCAGGCGAAACCGAAAATGGACAACAGCTGCACTACGCCAAACAGCCACAGCGCACGGTTGATGCCTATCTTAACCATCCACAGGCCGCCCAGCATGCCGCCGATCACCGCAGGCCACAGCCCGGCATTCTTGGCAATCAGGCCGATATCCGTCTTGGAGAAACCCATGTCCAGATAGAACGGCGTAGCCAGCGCGGTACACATGCTGTCGCCCAGCTTGTAAAACAGCAAAAAGGCCAGAATCAACAGCGCACTGCGCCAGCCCTGCCGGTTGATAAATTCGCGGAACGGCTCGATGACCGCGTCACGCAAGGTCTTGGGTGCGGCGGCGATCTGCGGCTCGCGTATCATCAGCGTCATCGCAATGCCGGGCAGCATGAACAGGGCGGTGATGATAAACACCAGATCCCAGGGCAGGAAATCGGCCAGTATCAGCGACAGCGAACCGGGCACCAGACCTGCAATGCGATAGGCGTTGACGTGCACCGCATTGCCCAGACCCAGCTCGGCATCAGACAGCAATTCACGCCGGTACGCATCCAGCACGATGTCCTGCGTAGCGCCCAGTACCGCCAGCAACGTCGCCATCCAGGCGATGGTAGCCAGATCGCTGGTCGGCGAAAAACCGCCCATCATCGCGATGACCGCCAGCAGCCCGACTTGGGTCAGCACCATCCAGCCGCGCCGCCGTCCCAAAAACGGCAAGGCATAACGGTCCAAGAACGGCGACCAGATAAACTTCCAGGTGTAGGGAAACTGGATCAGCGCGAACAAACCGATGGTCTTGAGATCAACATGCTCGCTGCGCAACCAGGCCGGCATAAGGTTGAACAGCAGATACAACGGCAAACCGGAAGCAAAGCCGGTGAACACGCAAATCAGCATGCGGCGGGTGAACAACTGCGCGAGGACGCTCATACCCCGCGCTGGAAGCGATACACCGCCGTACTGCCGAGCAGGTTGGGTAACAGACTCACCTCGCGCCCGGCGGTGATCACGCTGCGCGCGGTAACGCTGACGCAGTACGTGCGGCAAAAACTTTCGAAGTCGTTCAGCGTACACAGATGCACGTTCGGCGTGTCGTACCACTGGTAGGGCAATTCTTTTGACACCGGCATGTTGCCCAGCAGTACATCGAGACGGGTCTTCCAGTAGCCGAAATTGGGGAAGCTGACGATGCCTTCGCGCCCGACGCGCAGCATCTCCTGTATCAGCGGCTCAGTGTGACGCGTGGCCTGCAGGGTCTGCGACAGGATCACGAAATCAAAGGAATCGGTCTCGAAGTCCGAGAGGCCTGAATCGAGATCGTTCTGGATTACATTCACGCCGTTGGCGATGCACGAGACGATGTCCATATCGCTGATTTCCACACCGTAGCCATACACGCCGCGCGTCTCCTTGAGATAGCGCAGCAGACTGCCGTCACCGCAGCCCAGGTCCAGCACCGAAGCGCCCTTGGGTATCCACGCGGCGATGGCCGCAAAGTCCGGCCGTTCAGCGGCCAGCGATTCAATACTCATGCCGACACCTCCCGGCTTACATTGGCGAGGTAGGCGCGCATCACATCGAAGTAGTGCGGGTGTTCCATCAGAAACGAGTCATGGCCGTGCGTGGAAGTGATCTCCGCGTAACTGACGTTGCGCCGGTTATGCAGCAAGGGGCGCACGATCTCGCGCGAACGCTGCGGCGAGAAACGCCAGTCGGTAGTGAACGAAATCACCAGAAAATCAGACCTGGCGCGCGCGAAGCCACGGTTCAGATCGCCGCCGGAATCATGCGACGGGTCAAAATAGTCCAGCGCCTTGGTCATCAGCAAATAAGTATTGGCATCAAAATAGGCTGCAAATTTGTCACCCTGATAGCGCAGATAGGATTCGATCTGGAATTCGACTTCGTAATCGTAGTTGAATTTCTCGTTGCGCAGAGTGCGTCCAAATTTGTCCGCCATCGCATCATCCGACAGATAAGTGATATGGCCCAGCATGCGCGCCAGGCGCAGCCCGCGCGTCGGCACCACACCGTGCTGGTAATAGTCGCCTCCGTGGAAATCAGGGTCGGTCAGTATCGCGTTGCGCGCTACGTCATTGAAGGCGATGTTTTGCGCGGTGAGACGCGGTGCGCAGGCGATGGCCAGCACATGACGCACACGTTCAGGGTAAGCCAGTGACCATTGCAGCGCCTGCATCCCGCCCAGGCTGCCGCCAATGACCGCCGCGAATTGTTGAATGCCGAAACGGTCGGCGAGCCTGGCCTGCGACTCGACCCAGTCTTCCACGGTAACCATCGGAAAACTCGCGCCATAGGGCGATCCGGTTTCTGGATTGATGGAAGACGGCCCGGTTGACCCGTGGCAACCGCCTAAATTATTCAGGCCGATCACAAAGAAATTATCCGTGTTGATCGGCTTGCCGGGGCCGACCATGTTGTCCCACCAGCCGACATTCTTGGGTTCATCGGCGTAATGCCCCGCTACATGATGATGACCGGAAAGCGCGTGACAGATCAGGATGGCGTTGGACTTGTCGGCATTCAGCGTGCCATAGGTCTCATACACCAGCTCGTAGCGCGGCAACACCGCACCGCTGCGAAAGGTCAGCGGTGTATCAAACAATGCGCGTTGCGCAGTAACGATGCCTACAGAATTGGCCAAAGCAGCTCCACAATAAAAAACCCGCTCAGCTTCTGCCAAAACGGGTCTCCACGCTTTAGCTGGAATGTTTAACGTGCCCCGCAAGCTGATGTCAAATCGGCACGAAGCGAAGTTTCCACGTTTTGACAGCGCCTGTCAATTTCCTGACGCATACAACCCAGCCATTCGCATGCAAAAAACGCGTTCATCGCGACTGTCACGGCTCATTCACAGACAACGGCCTGTCCGCAGCGGTCTATTTCGGCGTCAGTGCATCGCCCTGAAAGGCGATCCCCGCCCAACCCGTTGTCATGAAGCGGCGGATATTCTGATGGTCTGTGCCTTGCGGGTGTTTAAGCACATCGTCGCGGTAATATGCGCCAAAGCAATGCAGGGTTTGTTGCGGTGACAGGCCATGCAAGCGCGCAAACGAGAAAATCTTGCACGAACCCGAATTCTGCCCCGCCTCGCTCACCAGGCCGCCATTGCTGAACGCCGTCGGGGTAAAGTCGTACATCGATTCGATGAGCGCAATGACCTCATTGAAAGCGATGCTGTCAGGCGCATCGTTCATATTTTTCAATAAACCTTTTAAATTCATAGAATTACCAATATTTCATGTAGGGTGGGCATCGTTGCCCACGCGTTGCGGCATTGGTGGGCAGTGCCTGCCCACCCTATCGGTTACGCGTTCAATCTATCCAGCAACTCGCGGATTTTCAGCGGATCATCGGAACGCAGGATTTTCTGGGTGAGCGCAGCGATTTCCGGCAGGCTGGTGCTCAGCACGCGCTGTTTGATGCTCGGCACCTGTGCGGAAAACATCGAGAACTGGCGCAGACCCATGCCCAGCAACAACCGTGTGTAAGCCAGCTCACCGGCCATTTCGCCGCAAACAGAAACCGGCACGTTGAGTTTATTCGCCGTGCTGATGACGTGTGACAACAAGTACAGCACGGCGGGGTGCAGCGGGTCATAGAGATGAGCGACTTCTTCGTCGGTCCGGTCAATTGCCAGCGTGTACTGGATCAAGTCGTTAGTGCCTATGGACAGGAAATCCAGCCGCCTGGCGAATACGTTCAGTGATAATGCCGCAGCCGGGATCTCTATCATGCCGCCGATTTTCACCTCGCGATCATAAGGGATGCCTTCGTCATCCAGGCTTTGCTTGGTCGTGGCGATGAACTGTAAGGTCTGGTTCAGTTCTGACACGCAGGACAGCATGGGTATCAGAATTTTGACATCGCCATAGTGCGTGGCACGCAGCAGGGCGCGCAGCTGGGTGCGGAACAATTGCGGTTCTGCCAGACATAAACGTATCGCACGCAACCCCAGCGCGGGATTATTGGCGACGCGCTCCGCGCCCTTGATCTGTTTATCAGCGCCGAGGTCGAAGGTACGGATCGTGACAGGATGCCCTTTCATGCCGGAAGCAGCAGCGCGATACGCCTCAAACTGTTCTTCCTCATCCGGCAATTGATCACGTCCCAGGAACAGGAACTCGCTGCGGAACAGGCCTACACCGGTTGCGCCATTTTCTTTCGCCTCGACGATGTCTTCCGGCTTTTCGATATTGGCATGCAGCTCAATGATGGTACCGTCGAGCGTGTTGGCGCGCGCGGTGCGCAAGCGCTTGAGCTTCTTGCGTTCCAGCTCCCACTCGCTCTGCAGCAATTTGTATTCTGCGAGTATGGCCTTGTCTGGATTGACGATCAGCACACCCTGCTCGCCATCCAGAATCAGCAAATCATCTTCGCGTATCAACTCACGCGCATGATGCAGGCCGACTACGCACGGCGTGTTCAGGCTGCGCGCGACAATCGCGGTGTGCGATGTGGCGCTACCGACATCGGTGATGAATGCGGCATATTGCTGGGGCCTGAACTGAATCAGATCGGCCGGGCTCAGGTCATGCGCCACCAGTATGGTCTCGACATCGCGACGCGCGGCGGTGGGCTGATGCCCGGGCTGGCCGGAAAGTTGCTTGAGCAGGCGCGCAGCGACCTGCTTTACATCCGTCTGACGTTCACGCAGGTAGGCGTCCTCGAATTCGTCAAATTGTGCCACCAGGACATCTGTTTGAACCTTGATCGCCCATTCGATGTTGCAATGCTCGCGTTCCACCATCTCGCGCGGCCCCACGCTCAATAGCGGGTCGTCCAGTATCATCTGGTGCAGCTCCAGAAATGCATCGAATTCGGCGGCGGCGTAACTCGGACGGTTGCTGCGCAACCCTGCAAACTCACTGCGCGTAGCCAGCAATGCGGCATCAAAGCGCGCGATTTCGTCGCCGATAAAGCGTTTGGGTAATACGTAATGAGCCACTTCCAGCGAAGTATGAGAAAGCAAATGTGCGTAAGCAATCGCAATCCCGCTGGAGACCGCTATGCCATGTAGCGTAAAACTCATTCGCCCTCCCCGAAATAATCACCGATCAGCTGCACAATGGCCTGCATCGCGGCAGCCTCATCATCGCCCAGAGTTTCGATACTGATGGTCGTGCCCTTGGCCGCCGCCAACATCATTACGCCCATGATGCTTTTGGCATTTACACGGCGATTATTGCGCGACAGCATCACTTCACATTTAAAACTGGAAGCAAGTTGAGTCAATTTGGCCGAAGCGCGCGCGTGCAGACCGAGTTTGTTGATGATTACTGCATCTTGCTGCATATTAATGCTCCATACGAACGATACATTCACGTCCGCCTTCAATCGCGATGTCTGCCAATTCCAACAACGTCTTGTTCGTCGAACACACCACGCGCAACAGCATGGGCAGATTCACCCCGGCCACCCCCTCTACGCGCTCGGCATGACAAAGCTGCCGCCCGATATTGCTGGGTGTGGCGCCAAACACATCGGCCAGAATCAACACGCCGCCGCCGCTATCCAGCTCTTTGATAAGCTCTTCGCCCTCGAAAAGTTTGTGCTGTGGGTCTTCTTCGGCCCAGACCGACAACACCTTAAGATTTTTTGGCATTTCGCCTAGCACATGGCTGATGCAATCCGCCAGGCTGGCACCCAGACCATTGTGCGTTACCAATAAAATTCCAACCACTTCAATCTCCCCATACTGTCCACGCATGAACGATGACTTTGCCACTATTCCAGCTGTAGCTTGACTTCCTTGTCGGCGAATTCTAGCCGTTTCTGAAACGCGCCGGTCAGATGTATGCGTCCCTGACCATCCACCAGCATCGCCTCGTCCAGTTCCATGCGCACCGCTTCCGCCCGCCAGCCGTTCGCGCCCGCGATAAACAGGGGCTTGGAAGCCACATCCGATAACACCCCGGCATGTATCCTGCGCGTCATCAGCAACGGTTCGGCAAGCATGCCTTGCTCGCCGGGCTGAATGGCCGGTGGTTTTATCAGTATGGTCACGGCCTGCACACCCTGCATCGGATAACCGTTGCGCGGATCGATCAGATGGCAATAACGCGTATTGCCGAGCATGAAATAGCGCTGGTAGTCGCCGGAGGTGCCGATAGCCTCACCATCATGCAAGGCCAGCGTGGCCAGCGCGCCGGACTTGCGCGGATGCTGAATGCCGACGCGCCAGGCGCGCTTGCCGTGCTGACCCAGCGCCAGGATGTTGCCACCGACATTAATCAACGCATTATGCATACCCCGTTTCCGCAACAGGTCTGCCGCCCGCTCCAGCGCATAGCCTTTGGCATAACCGCCCAGATCGATCTGCACCGCCTTATTATTGCTACGCACTAATTTTCCCGGCATGCCAGACGGCGCAGGGAGGAAAACCAGATCGCTCATCTGCGGATTACTCGCCACCCATTGCGCAATCAACTTGTTATCCGGTTGCACCGGTTTAAATTCATCCGCGTGGAACCCCCACAGCTGCGCCAGGCCGCCGATGGCCGGATTGAACAAGCCCTGAGATTGCTGTGACACGGATGCCGCATCCCGCAAAATATAGGCCAGCTCCGGCGAAACAACCTTGTTCTTGCCCTGGGAGATTGCCGTGTTCAAGTCGCTCAGTTCCGAAGGCTGCCAGGCGTGAAGCAGGTCGTGCAAGCGCTGAAACTCATGCAGCACATCGGCTACCGCCTGCCTGGCACGCGGCTCGGTTTCGCCATAAATGCTGACTTCCACCAGGGTGCCAAACACATAGCCCTGCTCCTGATACAGCGGCTCTTTACCGCAACCGCTGAGCGTAAGCAGTCCGAACAGAAATGCAAAACGCAACCCATGCCGAGCCTTCATTCCCATGCGGCGGATAAAACCGGAGAGTCCCGCTACGCGGGAATTTTCAATTTGACTGAATTCCCGCCTGCGCGGGAATGACAATGAAAAAATCATGCTTCCATTTCCTCCAGTTCCAGCGAAGCCGCCAACAGCGCCAGCCGCGCCACCACACCGTAGGCGTAGAATCGATTCGGCGTGTCGTCCGGCGCACAATCGGGATTCGGCAGGGTGCAGCACGACTCGAACGCCAGCGGCACGAAGTGCATGCCCGGCGCGTTGAGATTCTCGTCCACACCGCGTCCGGTATGCACACGATAAAACCCCCCCACGACGAAGTGATCCACCATGTAGACCACCGGCTCGGCCACCGCCTGATTGATGCTCTCGAAAGTATAGACCCCCTCCTGCACCAGCACATCCGAGACTTCCAGCCCTTCTTTCACCACCGCCATCTTGTTGCGCTGCTTGCGATTGAGCGCGGTAATTTCGCTCGCATCCTTGACCGTCATGATCCCCATGCCATAGGTTCCCGCATCGGCCTTGACGATGACAAAAGGATCATCCTTGACACCGTATTCGGCATATTTCACCCGCATCTTCTGCAATACCTCATCGACTCTTGCCGTCAGACACGCTGCGCCGCTGCCATCGCGGAAATTCATCTTCCCGCAACTGGCGAAATAGGGATTGATCAGCCATGGGTCTATGCCGAGCAATTCCGCAAACTCGGTCGCCACACGGTCATAGGCGGCAAAATGCCTGGACTTGCGCCGTGCGTGCCACCCGGCTGAGAGGGGCGGGAATACCGCCTGCTCCAGATTTTTTAATATTTCCGGCACGCCGGCCGACAAATCGTTGTTGAGCAGGACCACGCAAGGATCGAAATCCACTAGTCCGAGACGGTTGCCGCGCCGCACCAGCGGCTCCAGCGTCAGTGCGCCGCCGTTGGGCAGGTCTATTTCCGTTGGCACCGTAATTTCTTCCAGCAGACTGCCGACCCGCACCCTCATTCCGGCCTGCCTGAGCGCAGTGACAATCTGCGCGACGTTTTGCAGGTAGAACATGTTGCGCGTGTGATTTTCCGGTATCAGCAATACGCAACGCGCTTCAGGGCAAATCTTCTCCACCGCGCTCTGCATCGCCTGCACGCACAGGGGCAAAAAATCCGGATTAAGATTATTGAATCCGCCGGGAAACAGGTTGGTGTCCACCGGTGCCAGCTTGAAGCCGCTGTTGCGCAAATCCACCGAAGCATAAAACGGCACCGCATGCTCCTGCCACTGGGCGCGAAACCAGTGCTCTATAGTCGGCATGGCGGTCAGAAAACGACGCTCCAGATCAAGCAGCGGGCCATTGAGTGAGGTAGTGAGATGAGGAACCATAGTTTTCAACCATTAACAAACTATGCGCATTCTAGCCTATCGCCTTTGATAAAGTTCAAAGACTCAGCCCATGAACAAATACAAGGCTGGCCTCCTTTACATTTTGTTCCGGCACAATGGCGGCACAGTGGTAAAATCGCGCTCCAGAATTTTTCAAGATTGAGTTTTTCATGCTTTCCACCGCAAACATCACCATGCAATTCGGGGCCAAACCCCTGTTCGAGAACGTCTCCGTTAAATTCGGCAACGGCAACCGCTACGGCCTGATAGGCGCGAACGGTTGCGGCAAATCCACCTTCATGAAAATCCTGGGGCGCGATCTGGAGCAGACTTCAGGCGAGGTCATGCTGGACAAGACCGAACGACTGGGCAAGTTACGCCAGGATCAGTTCGCCTATGAAGACAATCGCGTGCTGGATGTGGTGATGATGGGGCATGACGAGATGTGGGCAGTGATGTCCGAACGCGATGCAATCTACGCCAACCCGGATGCCAGCGAAGAAGATTACATGCGCGCCGCCGATCTGGAAGCCGAATTCGCCGAATACGATGGTTACACCGCCGAAGCGCGTGCCGGCGAATTGCTGCTGGGGCTGGGTATCGCCATTGAGTTGCATACCGGCCCGATGCGCGAAGTTGCACCGGGCTTCAAGCTGCGCGTACTGCTGGCTCAGGCGCTGTTCTCCAACCCGGATATCCTGCTGCTGGACGAACCCACCAACAACCTCGACATCAACACCATACGCTGGCTGGAAAACATCCTCAACGCGCGCACCTGCACCATGGTCATCATCTCGCATGACCGGCATTTCCTGAACAGCGTGTGCACCCACATGTCCGATCTGGACTACGGCAAGATCACCACCTTCCCCGGCAATTACGATGACTACATGCTGGCTTCCGCACAGGCACGCGAGCAACAATCTGCGGACAACGCCAAGGCCAAGGAAAAGGTCGCCGAACTCAAAGCCTTCGTAGCGCGCTTCTCTGCCAACGCCTCCAAGGCCAAGCAGGCCACCTCGCGCGCGCGCCAGATCGACAAGATCAAGATAGAAGACATCAAGCCTTCCACCCGCCAGTATCCCTTCATTCGATTTGAATACGACGAACGCGAAAAACTGCACCGCACCGCCGTGGAAGTTGAAAATCTGACCAAGGGTTTTGACCGCCCGCTGCTCTCCAGTGTCAATTTCCGCATCGATGCGGGCGACAAGGTCGCCATCATCGGCCCCAACGGCATCGGTAAAACTACGCTGCTGCGCTGTCTGGTAGGCGATCTGCAGCCTGATTACGGCATCATCAAGTGGACGGACAAGGCCAAAGTCGGCTACTACGCGCAGGACAGCTCATCCGAGTTTGCAGACAACAAAATCATGACCGACTGGATGACCTACTGGCGTGGCCCGAATGACGACGATCAGACCGTGCGCGCCACGCTGGGGCGTCTGCTGTTCTCCGGCGACGATGCGCACAAGCCAGTCAACGTGCTGTCCGGCGGTGAAAAGGGACGTTTGCTGTTCGGCAAACTGATGCTGCAACGCAACAACGTGCTGCTGATGGACGAGCCGACCAACCACATGGACATGGAATCCATCGAATCGCTCAACACCGCGCTGCTCGAATACAAGGGCACGGTAATCTTCGTCAGCCATGACCGCGAATTCGTATCATCGGTAGCCACGCGCATCATCGAAATTTCCGCCAAGGGCGTCACCGACTACCACGGCACCTACGAAGAATATCTGCGCGATCAGGGGATGTCGATTTAACAACTTTAAAAACTTTCTCACGCGGAGGCGCGGAGAACGCGGAGAAGTTCAAAACCAAAATCCAAATTACTTTCGGTGCCACAAGTGTTTCTCGCACTCAATTAGGTATTGGGGTTTGTTTTTAGCGTTTAGTTTTTCTCCGCGTTCTCCGCGCCTCCGCGTGACATGATTTTTTAATTAAATCCAGCTTATGACAACAGGTGCAATCGGCGTTTTTGATTCCGGGGTTGGCGGGTTGTCGGTGCTGCACCACATCCGCCAGACCCTGCCGAATGAACGCCTGATTTACGTCGCCGATTCCGGTCATGTGCCTTACGGCGACAAAACGGCATCCTATATGGAGCAGCGTTCGATTGCCCTCACACGCTTCCTGCTGTCTCTAGGCGCAGAGGCTATCGTCATCGCCTGCAACACTGCCACCGCAGCAGCGGCAGCTAGGCTACGCCGGGATTTTCAATGTCCCATCATCGGCATGGAACCGGCCGTCAAGCCCGCCGTCGCGGCAAGCCGCAGCGGCGTGGTCGGCGTGCTGGCGACCACGGGAACGCTGGAAAGCGCGCGTTTCGCCGCCTTGCTGGAACGCTATGGCGGCGAGGTCGAGATCGTCACGCAAGGCTGTCCCGGCCTGGTCGAACAAGTAGAACGGGGCGATCTGCACGGCACAAAAACGCGCGAGCTTGTTGCGCGCTACACGGCGCCGTTGCTGGATCGCGGCGCAGATACGCTAATCCTGGGCTGCACCCATTATCCCTTCCTCGCCCCCCTGATCCGCGAGGTGGCAGGCGAGGACATCGTGCTGGTGGATACCGGCGCTGCCGTTGCGCGGCATTTGCAGCGCCGTCTTCAGGCCGAACTGCCCGCGCGTATCACCGGCAATGCCTCCACCCAGTTCTGGACCAGCGGAGATGCGGCGCAGGCCACTCACATCATGTCGGTGTTATGGGGTGAGGAAGTTGACGCACGGCCATTGCCACCGGCGTTTTCAGGCGCTTAGACCACCCCCATCATCACCAGCGCAATAAACGCGGCAAACAGGGCGAAGTGACTGATGCCCTCGATGGCATTGGTTTCGCCGTCGTGCAGATTGTTCATCACCGCCAGGAAGGTAAGCAACAGCATGCCGCCCTGCACCGGCGTCAAGGCCATGTTGATACGCTCGCCATTGAACAGTGCGATCGCCTCTATCACCGGCAAAGTCAGCAACACCGTAGCGAGTGAAGCGCCAAGCGCGATATTCACGGTGGTCTGCATGCGGTTCTGTTGCGCCGCCTTGAGCGCGGTGAGTATCTCAGGGCTGGCGGAAATCAACGCCACCAGCACCGCCGGGATGGACTTGGGCAAACTGCTGCCGGTAAGTCCGGCATCCAGCAACACGGACAGCACTTCCGACAACAGCCCGACCAGCACGATCGCACCCAGCATAATCGCGACATGCAGGCTATTCGGGCTATGCACCTCATCGTGCACCTCTTCATCGATCTCGGCTGAATACTCAAAGAACTTACGATGTTCCACCGTCTGCAAGCGCAGGAAAGCGATATACATCACCACCATCACGCACACCGAAAAAGCGGAATAAAACAGCCATTTTTCCTCAGGCACAAAATCCGGGATGAACATGCCGATGCCAATCGCGACCAGCAGCATGGCGATGAAGGAATTGGCCGAGTCCACATTGTATTTGGCGCTGCCGTGCCTGAGCCCGCCGACGATGGCGGCCAGCCCGAGTATGCCGTTGATGTCGAACATTATCGCTGCGAACACGGTATCGCGCGCCAGCGTCGGATTCGGCGCGCCTTGCAGCAACACGATCAGAATCACCACCTCCACCGACACCGCAGCCGTTGTCAAAATGAGCGTGCCATACGGCTCGCCGAAGCGCAACGCCAGCACCTCCGCGTGATGGGCGATGCGGAACGCTACGCCGATGACTGCGGCGAGTATTACCAGCAACAGCCCCCACAACAGCGCGCCGCCCTGCGCCACAGCGCTATGTTCAAGTGCAAAACCCAATCCCAGCAGGACGAGTGCGATAGCAATGGGAAACTCGGACTTCATGTATTTCATGGCAGTACTTTCAATCAACAATCACAATGGAGCAACAATACTATCCGGCCTGTGCGGAAATTTCAGCCGCACACTATCGTATTCACGCGTTTTGAGCAATGTGCACGGCATGACCACTCGAACATCATTTCCTGTAAGCATTTCTTTCGCGCCACATGGCGGCATCTTAATCTACCTGACACTTGACCGATATAAACAAATTGTTTATAGTTTGCTCATGATACAGAATTTCGCCACACACGAAACGGAGCAGTTTTATACCACGGGGAAATCTCGGCGGTTACCAACGGAAATTCTTAAACGTGCTGCGATGCGACTGATACAACTGAATGCAGCCACACGTATCGAAGATTTACGGTTGCCACCATCAAACAAGCTGGAAGCCTTGACACACGACCGTTCCGGACAGTGGAGCATACGCATCAACGACCAATGGCGCGTGTGCTTCCGTTTCGAGAATGGCGATGCCCTTGACGTTGAAATTGTTGATTACCATTGAGGAGAACAATCATGGTTACAAACGGACTGCCCGCAATCCATCCTGGAGAATACTTAAGCGAGACGCTGAGCGAGTTAATTCTCTCACAAGCCGAATTCGCTCGCGCCATCGGCGTTTCTCCGATGCGCGTTTCGCATGTCATCAATGGAACCCGCCCAGTCACAGCAGAACTCGCCCTGCTGTTTGGTCGAGCCTTTGACCAGTCGCCACAATACTGGCTCAACCTGCAAGCAACCTATGATTTGAAAATGGCGGAAACCAGCCTCGGGAAGCTGCTGAACGAGGTATGTTTACTTGTACATG
Source organism: Gallionella sp. (assembly GCA_030653355.1). Classification (GTDB taxonomy): domain Bacteria; phylum Pseudomonadota; class Gammaproteobacteria; order Burkholderiales; family Gallionellaceae; genus Gallionella. The sequence goes on from JAURZN010000149.1 coordinate 24,298, forward strand.
CGTAGCCAACTAGTAGCCATCACTGAGAAATCTTATGAACTTAAAATCGCCGGAACTAGTCATCCCATCGACTGATCCATTCCAAAACGACCTTCTCGGGCGAAAAGACAGTGCCGTCGCTTTAACCGAACTGATCGGCACAACCGACGAGCCGCTGGTATTGTCAATTAACGCGTCATGGGGGGAAGGCAAAACAACTTTCCTCAATATGTGGCGACAAATACTTACTAACAAGTGATAAACATGACCCGCCACTACACCCTGACCATTTCCTGTCCCGACCGCGCGGGCATCATCGCCGCCGTGAGCGGCTTCATCGCGCAGCACGGCGGATTTATCGTCGAAGCGAGTTATCACACCGAGCTGGAGGCGCAACGCTTCTTCATGCGTCAGGAGATACGCGCCGATTCGCTGCCCTTCGAGGTGGACGAATTGGGTCGCCGTTTTGCCGCGCTGGCAGAAGAATTCGAGATGAACTGGCAGCTTTCCGACTCAAAGCTGAACAAGCGCCTGGTGATACTGGTCAGCAAACAGGATCACTGCCTGGACGATCTGCTGCATCGCTGGCGCAGCGGCGAATTACAGGTGGACATTCCCTGCGTGATCTCCAACCACGAGGACTTGCGCAGTTTCGTCGAATGGCACGGCATCCCGTTCATCCATATACCCATGCAGGAAGACAAAACCGCCGCGTTCGAGCGGATTGCCGTATTGTTCGAGCAACACAGAGGAGATACGCTGGTGCTGGCGCGCTTCATGCAGATACTGCCGCCTTTCCTGTGCCAGCGCTATTCGGGACGCATCATCAATATCCACCACAGCTTCCTGCCGTCCTTTGTCGGCGCAAGACCCTATCACCAGGCCTATCAGCGCGGCGTCAAGCTGATAGGCGCAACCTGCCATTACGTCACCGACGAGCTGGACGCGGGACCTATCATCGAGCAGGACACGGTGCGCATAGACCACGGCGACACGGTGGACGATCTGGTGCGCTACGGACGCGACATCGAGAAAACGGTGCTCGCGCGCGGCCTGCGCTACCACGTGGAAGACCGCGTGCTGGTATGCGGCAACAAGACCATCGTGTTCAAGTAATGCATGAAGTTTCTGCAATGCGCGTAAATTCAGCTTGGGAGCTTCACAGCAATAAAACAGATGCCGAGACGATGAATCAAGGATGCACGAGAGTCGTGACAGTGGTTTCATTTTGACGGGGGCTGTGATTTTGCAAACCCCATTTATAAATCTGTTGCCGAATATTTATGATTGTAGTAATGTACCTACAAATATAAGGGGGCAATATGACTATCACTACGCTATCAAGTCGAGAGTTCAATCAAGATGCCAGCAAAGCCAAGAAGGTTGCAAAACTTGGTCCTGTTTTTATTACTGACCGAGGGCGGCCAGCACATGTTCTGCTAACAATCGAGGAGTACCAGAAAATTACTGGCGCTCAACCGAATATCGTCGAATTACTGGCTGCACTTGGTGTTGCTGATATTGATTTTGCACCTGCTTGTTTGGGCAATAATCTTTATCGGCCTGCGGAATTATCCTGATGTATTTACTCGATACCAATGTCGTTTCCGAATTGCGCAAAGCAAAAGCAGGTAAGGCTGATAAGAATGTCAGGGCTTGGGCGGAAAGTGTTTTGGCTACAAGCCTGTTTTTGTCGAGCATCACTATTCTGGAATTGGAGACTGGAATACTTTTAGTCGAACGGCGCGACCCCACCCAAGGAGCACTACTCCGCACATGGCTGAATGGTCACGTCTTGCCAGCGTTTTCTGGTCGCATTCTCTCAATTGATGTTGCTGTTGCGCTGAGATGTGCCAAGCTACATGTGCCTGATCCACGTTCTGATCGAGATGCACTGATAGCGGCAACAGCCCTGG
>JAURZN010000150.1 GCA_030653355.1 Gallionella sp.
TGCAGGACTATGCAACGAAATGGATGTGGACTTACAATCACGAGCGCCCGCACATGGCGCTTGGCGGCATCACCCCGAAACAGAAGCAGGCACTATTAAATAACTCTACTTCTGACCCCAACTAAAAATGGGGGGATTACCCCGGGATTCTGCTGAGCTACACCCTGGCTACCTAGCTCTGGCAGACCAATCTGGCTGCTAGGCTGCATCATTACCTCTTTCTTGGTTGGAATTATGTAGAATGCAGGCTGTTAAAAAGTGGAGTACCTGCCATGAATAAAATAGACGCAGTAAAGGAATTGGAAGCGCGTGCCAAGGAAGCATACCAGGCTTGGTTGATTGCTGAAGCGCAAGCGGGTGAAGCTTACAGCGAGGGCAAGCCCACCTCGACGCATGAACAGGTAATGCGTGAGTTTGAGCGTGTAATAGAACGCCATGAAAAAAAAGCGGCTTGAATATCTCGCCTCGGCTCGCCGCGATCTGAGGCGTATTGCCGATTACTACATCGAAATAGCAGGGGCCACGGTTACCGCCAAGATCGGGAGCGAAATCGGCAATGCAATCTTGCAAATTGCTGAACAGCCGGAAATAGGCCGTAAGTTGGAAACCGCACCATACCGGCAATTCGTCGTCAGTCAATATCCGTTTGTCATCCTTTACCGGTTAACCCCCACTGCGGCACGGATTATTCGCGTCCTGCATCAGGCGCAGAAAAAACCACATTGAGTGTTTGCCTTGCGGGGCCATAACACATATTGCTTGCCCCGTGATCCTGCACAGAATGGGGATATGCCAGTTGTGCAGCCACAATACGGCGATGGGTAATGATATGTATGTGCTGGTTTTATCTCTTTTTGAGATATTTGCAACTCACTTCAATTCATTGAAAAAGTTTTTAATGGCCAGCACGCGCTGGTTCAGGTCATCGTATTTTAACTCGATACGCAGCTTGTCCTGGCCGGTCATTTTGATGTGACGTTTGCTCTGGATCAGGGTGATGATCTTCATCGGGTCTATAGGCGGATTCTGGATGAACTGGATCTGGATCGCCTCGTCTGAGGCATCCACTTTGCTGATGCCCAGCGGTTTCGCCGCGATGCGCAATCGGTGGCTGTCGAGCAGGGTCTGCGCGGGTTCCGGCAGCAGGCCGAAGCGGTCTATCAGTTCCTGGTGCATGTCGTCCAGCTCTGACTGACTGGCGCAGTTGGCCATCCGCTTGTAAATCACCAGTCGCTGGTGGATGTCGCCGCAATAATCGTCGGGCAGCAGCGCGGGGCTGTGCAGGTTGATTTCGGTGGTGATGCCCAGCGGGTGCGCCATGTCGGGTTCTTTGCCTTGACGCAGCGACGCTACGGCGGCATTGAGCATCTCGGTATAGAGCGAGAAACCGATTTCCTGCATCTCGCCGCTTTGCGATTCGCCCAGCACTTCGCCGGCACCGCGTATCTCCAGATCGTGCATCGCCAGATAGAAACCGCTGCCCAGTTGTTCCATCGCCTGTATCGCTTCCAGGCGTTTCTTGGCCTGCACAGTCAGTCCATCCAGACTGTCCACCAGCAGATAAGCATAGGCTTGATGGTGCGAGCGTCCGACGCGGCCGCGCAACTGGTGCAGTTGCGCCAGGCCGAAGCGGTCGGCGCGGTTCATGATGATGGTGTTGGCGGTGGGGATGTCGATGCCGGTCTCGATGATGGTGGTGCACAGCAGGATGTTGAAACGCTGCTGATAGAAGTCCTTCATCACCGCTTCCAGTTCGCGTTCGCCCATTTGTCCGTGTGCTGTGCGGATGCGTGCCTCAGGCAGCAACTCGGCGAGTTTCTCCGCCATGTTGGCAATGGTGTCCACCTCATTGTGCAGGAAGTAAATCTGGCCGCCGCGCTTGAGTTCGCGCAGCACCGCTTCGCGAATGACGCCCTGACTGTAGGCGCTGACGAAGGTCTTGATCGACAAACGGCGTTGCGGCGCGGTGGCGATAATGGAAAAGTCGCGTAGTCCTTCGAGTGACATCGCCAGCGTGCGCGGTATCGGTGTCGCGGTCAGCGTCAGAATATCCACCTCGGCGCGCAGCGCCTTGAGTTTTTCCTTCTGCTGTACGCCGAAACGGTGTTCCTCGTCGATGATCAGCAGTCCCAGGTTGTCGAAGGCTATGCCTTTCTGGATCAGCTTGTGCGTGCCGATGATGATGTCGAGCTTGCCCTCCGCCATCTCCTTGAGTGCCTGAGCTTGTTCCTTGGCGGAACGGAAGCGCGACAACTCGCCAATGCGGATCGGCCAGTCGGCGAAGCGGTTGGAGAAATTCTGGAAATGCTGCTCGGCCAGCAAGGTAGTGGGAACCAGTATTGCGACCTGCTTGCCGTCCATTACGGCGACAAATGCGGCGCGCAAGGCAACCTCGGTTTTTCCGAAACCTACATCGCCGCAGATCAGCCTGTCCATCGGTTTGCTCGATTGCAGGTCGTTAATCACCGCCTCAATGGCGGCGGCCTGATCCGGTGTCTCCTCGAAACCGAAACCGGCGGAAAATTCTTCGTAGTCGCGCGGGGTCAGTTTGAAGGCGTGGCCTTTGCGGGTGGCGCGCTGCGCGTAAATGTTGAGCAATTCGGCGGCCGTGTCGCGCACCTGTTGCATCGCGCGCCGTTTGGCCTTGTCCCACGCTCCGCTGCCCAGCTTGTGCAAGGGAGCGGTATCCGCCGCGCCGCCGCTGTAGCGACCGATCACGTGCAGTTGCGACACAGGCACGTAGAGCTTGTCGTTGCCCTGATATTCCAGCAGCAGGAATTCGCCTTCACCTTCGCCCAGATCCAGATTCACCAGCCCCTGATAACGGGCGATACCGTGCTGCTCATGCACCACCGGATCGCCGACCTTGAGTTCGGACAGATCGCGCAGCATGCCCTCGACGCTACTCTTTTTTGCGATGCGTGCGGCGCGGTTGCGCGG
>JAURZN010000155.1 GCA_030653355.1 Gallionella sp.
TGGATGATTTCGAGGCGGCCAAGGACAAGATATTCATGGGTGCCGAGCGCCGTTCCATGGTGATGCCGGAAGAAGAGCGCCGCAACACCGCTTATCACGAGTCGGGCCATGCCGTGGTTGCCAAGCTGATGCCGAAAACCGATCCGGTACACAAGGTGACTATCATCCCGCGTGGCCGTGCACTGGGTTTGACCATGCAATTACCCTCGGAAGATCGCTACAGCATGGACAAGGAACGCATCCTGTGCAATATAGCCGTGCTGTTTGGCGGACGTATTGCCGAAGACATTTTCATGCACCAGATGACCACCGGCGCATCGAACGATTTTGAACGTGCTACCGATATGGCGCGCAAGATGGTTACCCAATGGGGTATGTCGGATGCGTTGGGACCGATGGTTTATGGCGAAAACGAGGGTGAGGTGTTCCTGGGGCGTTCGGTGACGACACACAAGAATATTTCTGAAGCAACCATGCAAAAAGTGGATGACGAGATTCGTCGCATCATCGATCAGCAGTACGCGCTGGCGCGCAATCTGATCGAGACGCATAGCGATAAGATCGAGGCGATGACCAAGGCACTGCTGGAATGGGAAACGATAGACGCGGACCAGATCAACGACATCATGGACGGCAATCCACCGCGTCCGCCCAAGCCCAGCCAGAGTGCGAAAGCACCTCAGCCGCCCAAGGATGAAGCGCCTACTGCACCGGCTACGACACCTGCCGAACCCGCAGTGACCAGCACCGAGCCTGCTCAGGAAGGCTGAAAGGCAGGATCGAGGAATGAGGAGCGCTAACCGTCCTCAGTCCTCGGCCCCCAGTCCTCAGTCCTAGATCCTCAATCCTCGATTCCCACCGGATGTTGTCCCTCGGTTCATTCCAGTTTGATCTTTCCCGTCCACTGGTGATGGGCATCGTCAATGTCACCCCCGATTCGTTTTTAGATGGCGGAATACACTGGCGGCGTGATGCCGCCATGGCGCATGCGCGCCAACTGATAGAAGACGGCGCGGACATCATCGATATCGGCGGTGAATCGTCGCGACCCGGTGCTCAGCCAGTCAGCTTGCAAGAGGAGCTGGATCGCGTGTTGCCGGTCATCGAAGGCCTGCGCGGCGCTTCCGTTCCCATATCGATAGATACGTTTAAACCTGAGGTAATGAGGCAGGCGATTGCGGCCGGCGCGCACATGGTCAACGACATCAATGCGCTGCAGGATGAGGCCGCGCTCAGCATCGTCGCAGCCGGAAAAGTCGCGGTGTGTCTGATGCACAAACAGGGCAACCCGCAAAATATGCAATCGCAACCTTATTATCACGATGTCGTGGGTGAAGTCGGTGATTTTCTGCGTGCACGCATCATGGCGGCTGAAGCCGCCGGTATCGCGCGCCAGCGCATCGTCATTGATCCGGGTTTTGGTTTTGGTAAAACACTGGCGCATAATCTTGCGCTGTTGCGTGAATTGAAGCAATTGACTGCGCTCGGTGTGCCACTATTGGCGGGCTTGTCACGCAAGTCCATGCTGGGTGCGCTGACGGGGCAAGAAGCGGGGCAGCGTATGCCAGCCAGCGTGGCGGCGGCATTGATAGCGGTGCAACGCGGCGCAAATATCGTGCGCGTGCATGATGTACGTGCAACTGTGGACGGATTGAAAATCTGGAATGCAATCAACGGGGAAATACAATGAGCAGAAAATACTTTGGCACCGATGGTATCCGCGGGCGGGTAGGTGACTTTCCGATTACACCCCACTTTGTGATGAATCTGGGCTATGCG
>JAURZN010000160.1 GCA_030653355.1 Gallionella sp.
GTCCAGCTTGACGGTCTCGGAAATGGAGGTCTGCCGGGTGAGTGCCAGCGGATACTCCACCGGGTCTGCCAGCGTCATGATGTTTACGTCCTCGTGATTCAGAGGGTTGAGTATCGAATACAGGGTGGTGGTTTTTCCGGAACCGGTAGGCCCGGTGACCAGCAGTATGCCTTCGGGTCTTTCCAGCATGCGTTTGAGCAGAGCCAGTTGCGCATCGGTCATGCCGAGCTTGTCCAGGCTGACGATGCCTGCCTTGCGGTCGAGTATACGCAACACGAAATTTTCGCCGTGTATGGTCGGGTGTGATGCCGCGCGAAAGTCTATCTGGCGGCCAAACAGCGAGAGCGAGATGCGCCCGTCCTGCGGTGCGCGGGTTTCGGCGATATTCATGCCTGACATGACTTTCAGGCGCACCAGTATCGCCATCCAGTGTGATTTAGCCAGTGAGCGTACCGGCCGCAATACGCCGTCTATGCGGTAAAGAACACGCAAAAACTGCTCTTCCGGTTCGAAATGAATATCTGATGCGCTGCGGCTGACCGCATCGGAAAGTATCGCGTCGGTAAGACGAACAATCGGGTGACTGTATGAAACGCCGGCCTGGGTCAGTGCGTTCATGTCGAGCTCGCCGCTCTCCAGTTCGAAAAGGATGCCTTCGATGGAAAGTTCGTGATTGTAAAATCTGTCTATCGTGGCGAGCACCTCCGCACTGGGTGCGATACGCCATGACGGAATGATGCGTTTTCCCGCTATTTGGCTGGCCTGAATCAGAAAAGGGGCAATCGCATCCCGCGCCAGAATATCGTCCGGATTGGAGGCGACGATCACCAGATCAGCCTCTTCCGGGTCAAAGCTGACCGGAAACAGGGTGTGCTTGATGGCGATGGATTTGGGGATCAGTGCCAAGGCGGCTGCGTTGGCTACCAGACCGGACAGGTCTATGGATTTGTAGCCCGCTGCCTCGGATACGGCCTCGCGCATGGCTTGCTCGGTGATGAAATGTAAATCAAGCAGCTCTTCGCCCAGCGGTTTGTTATCGTTTTTTTGCCGGTGCAGGGCGATACGCAGCTGATCATTATTGATCTGGCCGCGCGCAATCAGTACCTCGCCGATACGCTGGTGACTGACGGGTGAATTTCGGGTGTCCATCGCAAGTTAACTACCGGTTGTAAAAATTAATACAAATAATTCATGATGTTGGCTACCAGCTATTGACCGCCCTTCAGCTCCTGTATCCGGCGACTGATTACACCTTGGTCTATGGCGGGATCGCGGGGTTTGGACAGTCGGGATGCCTGTTCATATTGGGCAAGGGCGGCGGCTGGCTGGTGTAAGTGGTCGAGGGAGACCGCCAGGTTGTAAGCGTAAAGCGCGTAGTCAGGTTTAAGGCTGCTGGCGCGGAAGTAGGCTTGCTGTGCTTCCCCCCAGCGCTGCTGAGCTGCCAGTACACCGCCCAGCGCGTAGTGAAACTCGGCTGCCGTCGGTTTGAGGTCGATCAGTTCCCTGAGCTGGCTTTCGGCCGCCAGCGGATCAGCCGGCATGGACAGGCTGACCATTCCGGCGGCAGCGGCAACGTTGCCCAGATCTTCGCGCAACACCTGACGATAGAGTTCGGCGGCGCGCTCCGTCTGCATCTTGCGCTGTGCGATCACTGCCAGTCCGAGTAGCGCATCTTTCTCATGCGGTTGTCGCGCAAGTGCGGCGAGGTAGTTGTGCTCGGCCTGATCCAGCCGGCCTTCGGATAGCGCCAGATAAGCCAGTTGGAGCGGATCAGAACGGGGTTGAATGCCGGGTTGGGCGGTTTTGCGCCGGGTTTTGCGTTTTGCCTGTGTTTGGGTCTCGACAGGGCGTGTCCACGATTTGTCTTTGTAGGTCAGATTATCGGCCCCGCTTGCGGTGGCAGGCAGGGTGGCGATGGTTTCTGCGATGCCGGACGCGGCCACAACTTGTGAGGCCGCATCGAGCGATAAAGCAGCCAGATCAGCCTGTTCGGTAGCGACGGGAATATGCTGGTTTTGCTGGTAAAAAAACCAGGACAACCCGCCCGTCAGCAGGACCAGTCCGGCTATGGCATAGGGTAATACGCGAGTCCTGGGTCCGGTGGTCGCGCTGCACCCTTCTGTTTTAGGCATTGTTTCATTGTTGCCGTTATGCGGCGACGCATCCGGCATGGGTTTGCTGTCATTTCCTTGCGCGCGTTTTAAAGCATCGAACAGCAGGCTCATGGTGTCCCCCCCGTTTGTCGGGCGCTTTGTTGCCACTCGGTGGTGGCGGTCGGATTCTTGAACTGGCGTACTACGTCGTACTGGCTTTCCTGATTCAGGATGATGGGGCGCAGGAAAATCACCAGCTCAGTTTTGGTATTGGTGTCGTTGCGCGCCTTGAACAATTCGCCCAATCCGGGGAGGCCGCCGATGCCGGGTATCTGGCTGGTATCGCCCTGGCGCGTGTCCTGCATCAGCCCGCCCAGCACGGCGATGTCGCCGTTGCGCACCCGCATGATGGATTCCATCTCGCGCGTCTGGATTTGCGGGATGAGGTTGGTAATTGGGGGGGTACTTAAAGCTAGCGCCGGATTAGGGTCTCTCGCATAGCTCAGGATGCGGGTGATGGTCGGTCTCAGGTTGAGTGTCACCTCGGCGTCGCCGCCGATCTGCGGGGTGACATACATCATGAAGCCGACCGGGACGGTGTGTATCGTGGTGGTATATGTTGCTGGGGTGGTTATATTATTGTTCGCATCACGCTTTTCTGCTGTAACTTCTATGGTGAAGTAAACCGATTCGTCCACCACTTTCAGCAAACTGGTCTGGTTGTTGAGCACCGACAGTTTGGGGCTGGACAGGACATGGGTCTTGCCGAAGGTTTCCAGCAGCTTGATCGATCCGCTCAGGCTGAACATGCCACCCCGGCCGGGATTGGTGTAACTGATGGTGCCCATCGCGGCGGTGGCAGCTATTGGCGAAGCCTGAGTCAGGCTCAGGCCCAGGGTGCGCAGCAGCCCCCAGTCTATGCCCTGCTGGTAGCGGTCGGACAGGGAGACTTCGACGATGGTGGCCTCTATCATCACCTGGCGGCGCGCGTTGTTGATCACCTTGTCGATGAATTCGCGGACCGAAGCATGCTGGCGCGAGGTCGCGCGCACGCTGATGATGCCGGTTTCCGGGTTGGCGATCACATAGGCGGCTGCACGATAGCTTACGTTGCGCGACTTGACTGTGTTCTGGCTTTGTATCTGCGCAGGCAACGCGGATACTGCGCTTTGATCTGACGCGTTACTGGTAACCGTGCTGGTCTGGGCAGCGGTAGTTTCATAGGTGGTATCGCTGGCTCCTTCAGGTAGTTTCTTGTCGGTCTCGCGCAACAGATCTTTGATATTTTCAGTCAGCGTTACCCAGAAGTCGTTCTTGGAAGTGTTGTCGATACTGGAGCCAGAGCCGTTGCTGCCCCCGCCGGTCCCTTGTCCTTTGCCGATCACCGCGATGCTGGTGGACATGTTGATGCTGTTTTTGGCATCGCGTGCCACGTTGGGATATTCGATCTGGTAACTTTTCAGGAATGGGTTGTCGGGCATGATGGCCAGATTGCCGCCATTGAGTTCATAGCGCATGTCCACCTGTCGTGCGATGGCGTCCAGTATTTCAGGCAGGGTGCGGTCCAGCAGGTTCATGGTTACCGTGCCGGTGATGCTCGGATGTATCTCGATGTTGAGCTTTGCGTCTCGCGCCAGCGCAAACAGTATTTCCTGTGCCAGCACATTGTTCACCACGATGCTGTAGCGTTCGGCGGCTCGGGTCGCTTTTGGCGGCGGCGGTAGCGGGGCGATGTCGGCAAGCGGCGGGATGATGCCGGGGGTGGTTGATTGGGGTAGATTGATGTGCTGATCGGATGGGGCAATCGCCTTGGGGAGATGGGTG
>JAURZN010000168.1 GCA_030653355.1 Gallionella sp.
TATGTTACGCATCCTGATCGTGGAAGATTCATCAGTCGTTGCGCTGCTGCTCAAGGCGATTTTTCAACAACAGCCTGATATGCAAGTGGTCGGTCACGCAAAGAACGGACGAGAAGCGGTGCAAATGGCGCTTGAACTCAAGCCGGATGTGATCACCATGGATATCCGCATGCCGGTGATGGACGGTTTCGAGGCAACGCGCCTGATCATGGCAGGCAGCCCGACGCCCATTGTCGTGGTCAGTTCCAGTGTGGATGATGAAGAGTTGCGCATCACCTTCCGCGCCATTGAAGAAGGCGCGCTGGCGGTCATGGAAAAACCGCGCGGTTTTACCCACCCCGATTTTGAAACGATACGCCGCGATCTGGTGGACACCGTGCGCGCCATGTCGCAAGTCAAGCTGTTCAAACGTTTTAAAGTTGAGCGATCCCGTGGCGCTGATGTCTATGAAAAAGCGATTCATCAGCGTACTAAAACCTATGAGTTGCTGGCGATAGGCTGTTCTACCGGCGGCCCACAGGCCCTGCATCGAATATTTGCATCGCTGCCTATAGGCTTTCCGGTGCCTGTCGTGGTGACACAGCACATTTCCAAGGGGTTCGTCGGCGGCCTGGCGGCCTGGCTGGCGGGGAACACTTTGCTGAACGTCAAGCTGGCTGAGCAAGGCGAGCCGCTGAAGGCGGGAACGATTTATTTCGCACCGGACGATCATCATCTGCTGGTTACCCGTACCCATGAGGGACTGGCAGTGGATTTGAATCAGGAAGCACGCTTCAATGGTTTTCGACCTTCGGCCAGTCCGATGTTCAAGTCGGTGGCGACGGCCTGTCAGAATCGTGCGATAGGGGCGCTGCTGACGGGTATGGGTGTGGATGGCGCGGATGGACTGCTGGCGCTCCGCAGCGCCGGCAGTCATACGCTGGTACAGGATGAGGCAAGCGCCGTGGTATATGGTATGCCGGGTGCGGCAATCGCACTGGACGCAGTGGATCAGGTGGTGGCGCTGGACAATATGCCCGCCTATTTGAGCAGCATCGTCTGTCAATAGGTGCGGTGATATGGAGGAAATGCGGGAGGATATGGTTGAGGCATTTTGTGTGGATTGCCGTCAACGCATGCAATGTGTTGCCGATATCGTGCAAACAGGCATGCCGCTGAGCCGCACGCAGTTGGATCAATTGCATCAGGAATTTGATACCCTGTTCGGCGGTGCGCGCGCCGTGCATCTGCCGGAAATGGAACGTTTTTTACGCAGTATGGCGATCTACGCACGCTATTTGCGTAATCGCCTGAGGGACGGGCAAACGATAGACCAGTCCTGCTGGCAGGATTTGCGGGCGGGTATTGCAGTGCTCAGGCGCTGCGGGGATGAGATGTGCCTTGAAGCTTGCAATGATGACAGGGACGCCAAGCTGCTAGCGATAGAAAGCCGAATCAATAAGGGAGATGCGAGATGAAAATTTTGATTGTGGATGACAGCATGACCTCGCGTATGCTGTTCAAGGCTTACATGCCTAAAGACGGGCGGCATGAACTGTACGAGGCGGCGGTGTTGCCGGATGCGCTGGAGAAGATGCGGGAAGTGCAACCGGAACTGGTGATACTGGATTACAACATGCCGGAACACAACGGGGTGGAAATGGCGCAGGCCATGCTGGGCGCCGGATTTAAGGCAAAATTTGTGTTGCTGACGGCCAATACCCAAAGAACAGTGGTTGATGCGGCGCTGGCAGCCGGCTTCATTCAGGTTGTAGAGAAGCCGGTCAATGCGGCAAAAATTGTCGCGCTGTTGGCGCAGGTGGCATGATGGAACTCGATGAGCTGGAACGCGACGCATTGCGCGAATTAGCCAACATAGGCCTGAGTCGCGCTGCTACGCAGCTGTCCGAGTTGCTGAACGATCACATCGAAATGACGGTGCCTCTGGTGCAGGTGGTTCCCTATGGCCAGGTAACACAGGCTTTGCAGCTTGATCCGCACGCCATGGTCGCCACAGTCTGGCAAAGTTTTTCTGGCCAGAGTGAGGGGACATCCATGCTGATGTTTCCCTCGGAGGACAGCAAAAGACTGGTGCATGCCCTGGTCGGACCCTCCATGCGGGAGGTGGGTGAGGACGATTTGCGCGGCATCGAACACGAGGCGATGATGGAAATCGGCAATATCATCATCACCTCGGGAATGGCGGTGATTGCCGATATGCTGGGTCAGGAAGTGCAGATGTCGTTGCCGGGCTATATGGAAGGTAATTTGCCGGACATCATGGAGCAGCGCAACCGTGACAATGCCGGACGGGAAATGCAGGCGATTATCATGTTCACGCAGCTGAAGGCAGCGCAGCGAGAAGTTGAGGGGCGCATGGTGATGTTGATGTCGGTTGACTCGGTGCAGGTGTTGTTTGACCGTTTGCATAAATTGCTGAGGGGCTTGTAATTTGACATGCCGGAATCGCTGAAGGCATCGGAGTACACGCAATGAAACGCTGGAAATCAGGCTGGTTCAGGACACCGCTGCGCATCGTGGTCGCAGTGGGAGCGGTGGTGTTTGGCGTTGAGTTTCTGTTCATGGCATTGCTGCATGACGTGATCATGCCTCTCACGTCATTTACAGTTTCGGACACCATCTGGAGCATCATAGATGCGGTCACGCTGGTCGTACTGGTTTCCCCGGTGCTGTACTTTCTGGTTTTCGTCCGGATGCAGAGGGATTTTGCCGAGCTTACCCGGTTCTTCGCCGAGCTGACCGACACCTTGATGATGGGCGTGTTGCTGGTTGATACGGATTTGCGCGTGCATAGATGGAATCAATGGATGGAACGGAAAACAGGAATTTCTTCGCAGCAGGCATGTGGCAAACTGTTAACGGAGTTGTTCGCGGACTTTAATAGTCCGCGCCTGCTATCGGCTATTGATCTTTGTATAAAACACAAATCGCCACAGCTGATATCGCAGACGTTGAATCGTTATGTGCTGCCCATACCGCTGCTTTCCACCATGCATGATTTGAAGCTGATGCAGCAGCAGGTGAGCGTGGCGCCATTGACCAATAGTCGTGGCGAAACGCTGGCGGTAATCAGCATCAATGACGTGACCGAGAGCGTTGCCAAGTCTTCCGCATTGGCGCGGCTGGCCACGAAAATGGAATCGCAGAGCAACCGTGATCAGTTGACGGGCGCGTTAACCGGCATTTTCTGTGGTCATGGCTGGCGCCGCAACTCAAGCAAAGCGTGCGCCATAGCCAGGCGCTCAGTTGCCTGATGCTGGACATCGATTATTTTAAACGCATCAATGACACTTACGGCCATGACGTGGGTGATGCCGTGTTGCGCGGTTTTGCCGAAATACTGCACGAGCAAATGCGCGACTCGGATATTCTGGTGCGCTACGGCGGTGAAGAATTCGTGGTGCTCCTGACGCATGCCGATGCCGTAGTCGCACTGGAGATCGCCAATCGCATTCTGGATTGTGTGCGCAATACCGCCATTGCGCCGCTGGATGTGGGCGATGTGCGGTGCAGCATCGGTGTTTCCAGCTGGACGCCGGAAGTGCCCTGTTCGGCTGCAGAGTTGCTCAAGGAAGCAGATCGGCGTCTGTACCACGCCAAGCATAACGGGCGCGATCAGGTAGTGATTGATTACGAGTCGCCACGCAGCTTGCGATAAGCCTGATCGTTGCCTGCGGACGCGTGGCTTCCGGGAAAACTCACAAATCAGACAACGGTTTTTCGGCTAGTTTGTCATCGGTAATTTCCAGCTGTCTGATCACATTTTCCAAAGATAAATCGAGTGCATGAATGGCTTCTGTCGATAGTGCCCGCAAGGCTTGCGGCAACACGCCATCAGCCGGGCCGGGCGCGCCTTTGATGAGGGCGGTCGCTTGCGTTGTGAGGCGCAATCCGACACGGCGCTGATCTTCCTTGCTGCGTTCCTTGGTGATCAACTTGCGTGTCACCAATTTTTCAACAAGCTGGCTGCATGTTGATTGATGGATAGACAGGCGTTCCGCCAGTTCAGAGATGCCGATCCCGGCGGTATTGGCGATTTCCTGCATAACCCACAACTGCGAACCGGTCACGCCGCAGGTTTGTTCAATCTCACGAAAATGCTGACGCACCGACCCGTAAATGATGCGGAATTTTTTAAGGGCTTGAAGAGAAAGCAGTTCTTTGCTGCGCTGGTCCAAGTTGTCGCTCCTGTAATATCTGATGCGGTTTGATGGCCGCGTTAAATTATATAGCTTGCATTATATGCTTGTGTAAATTATATTGATACAAATGTAATTTACGGCAATCTCTGCGGATCATCACGCAGGCTGCATACTGGTGCGGCTCCTTCGGCTGCGTCACATTGGCTGATGACAATGCGCACCAGATTCGCGCTGTGAACATGTGTGCGGCGTCGCTACCTTCGTGCACGCTGAGGAAAACAAATTTCAAAATGAAGCGATTCGCCGAGAGGAATAAAACAACCAGATGACATCCGCTATAGCGTCAGAACGATCAGTCTCGCAGCCTGTTTGCGTGAGCCAGAAGGGCACGGTGGTGCTATTTGGCGAAGTGCTGGCAGACATTTTTCCAGACCGCACTGTCTTAGGCGGTGCGCCGTTTAACGTCGCAAGGCATCTCAAGGCATTCGGACAGAATCCGGTGTTAATCACCCGTCTGGGCAATGATGCGTTGCGCGATGAAGTATTAAGCGTGATGCTGCAAAATGGCATGGAAACATTGGGCGTACAAAGCAACAATAGTTATCCGACTGGCCAGGTTAAGGTGCATATTGAAGAGGGCGGTCATCGTTTCGAAATTCTCCCCTTGCAGGCGTATGATTTCATTCATTCGGGTGTGGTGCGTATGGCTGCGTTGTCCGTGCATCCTGTGCTGGTTTATTTTGGTACGCTGGCGCAACGACACGAAACCTCAAGGCGTGCCTTGAAAGCCTTGTTGCGCAGTACCGGTGCGGTGAAGTTCCTGGATATCAATTTGCGCGCACCTTGGTATGACGAAAAAACGCTTCGGACCTCACTGGCGAACGCGGATATCGTGAAGTTGAATGATGGCGAACTGGATGAGTTGACGGAAATGTTGGACTTGCCGGGCAACGATACACACGAACGGGTCAAGGGATTAATGAATCAATTCGATCTTGACCATGTCATGGTGACTTGCGGGGAAAAAGGTGCATGGCAGGTTAATCGGAATGGTAAGAAAGTCGAAGTCGGCATAAAGAATCCTGTAACAGAATGGGTGGATACAGTAGGGGCTGGCGATGGCTTTGCTTCTGTCTGTATACTGGGAGAGCTAAAACGCTGGCCGGTGCGCAAAACACTGGAGAGGGCTAATGCTTTCGCTGCCGCGATTTGTGCCATTCGGGGGGCCGTTCCCGATGACGGGGATTTCTACCAACCTTTTATCAGGGAGTGGGTAGTATGAAAAAGCAAGCCACAGCACCCAGACCACCCTTGTACATAGTGTTGATCAGCGTGCATGGCTTGATACGCAGTCATGAATTCGAACTGGGGCGTGATGCCGATACCGGAGGTCAAACCAAGTACGTCGTGGAGCTGGCGCGCGCGCTGGGCGAGCGTGCCGATGTTGAAAAAGTGGTATTGCTGACGCGGCGTGTCATTGACGGTCAGGTCAGCGCGGATTATGCGCAAGTGTTCGATCCCCTGTCTGAAAAAGCGAGCATAGTGCGCATCGAGTGTGGTGAAGAAAAATACCTGCGCAAGGAGATGTTGTGGGACTCGCTGGATAATTTTTCCGACAATGCACTGGATTTTCTCAAGAGTCAGGGACGCATCCCGGACATTATCCACAGCCATTACGCGGATGCAGGTTACGTAGGTTCGCGGCTTTCGCATCAGCTGGGCGTGCCGCTGGTGCATACCGGCCATTCCCTGGGGCGCAGCAAGCGCAAGCAACTGCTGGCCAGCGGCATCAAGCGCAGCGAGATCGAGACAACCTACAATATTTCCCGTCGTATCGAGGCGGAGGAAACGACACTGGGCGTTGCTGAGCGCGTCATTACCAGCACGCAGCAGGAAATCGAGCAGCAATACGGACTGTACGATTTTTATCAGCCTGATCGTATGCGGGTCGTTCCGCCCGGTACCGATCTGGAAAAGTTTTTCCCGCCGCAGGGCGACGAGAAAAGCAGCGATATTGCCAACGAGCTCAAACGGTTCCTGAAACAGCCGGGCAAGCCTGTCATTCTGGCGCTGTCGCGGCCGGACCCCAGGAAAAATATTGTTGCCCTGATCAAGGCGTATGGCGAGTCACCCGAGTTGCAACATGTTGCCAATCTGGTGATTGTGGCGGGAAATCGGGATGACATTCAGGATATGGAGAATGTATCGGCTACCGTGCTGAATGACATTCTGCTGGCCATAGATAAATACAATCTGTACGGGAAAGTGGCCTATCCGAAACATCACAAGCCGGAAGAGGTGGCGGTACTCTATCGTCTTGCGGCCGCCTTGCATGGCGTGTTTGTCAATCCCGCCCTGACCGAACCCTTTGGGCTGACGCTGATTGAGGCGGCGGCCTGCGGATTGCCTATCGTGGCAACCGAGGACGGCGGACCCACCGACATCATCAGAAATTGTCAGAATGGTTATCTTATCAATCCGCTGGACCAGAAGGGGATGGCGGCAACATTGCTGCAGATACTGACGGACAAGCCGCAATGGCGACGGCTGGCAAAAAACGGCATTAAAGGTGTGCGTCAGCATTATTCGTGGCAGGCGCATGTGGAAAAATACCTGGCGGTCATCCGTCCGCTGGTGGAGAAAACCGAACCCTTGCCGAGGAGAAACCTTAGCCGCCGTCCGGGGGTGTTTCGCAACCGGGCAATTTTCACCAGTCTTGATCTGAATCTGGTCGGTGACGAGCAGGCGTTGCAGGATTTTCTGCAAACCATGCAGGCGCACCGCAAATCGCTCATCTTCGGCATCGCAACGGGTCGTCATCTGGATGACGCACTGGCTACGCTCAAGCGCCACAACATACGGCGGCCTGACGTGCTGATTACCGGGCAGGGAACAAGAATCCACTATGCACCGAATCTGACCGAGGACACCGTCTGGAAACGTCATATCAATTATTCGTGGAATCCGCAGGCGGTGCGTGACACGCTCAAAGAGCTGCCGGGGCTTAAGATACAATCGAAAATACACCAGAGCGCGTTCAAAATCAGTTATTACGTCGATCATGCGGTAGCCGACATTAAGGAAATCCGGCAAACCCTGTTGCGCAATGAGCTGGCTGTGAACACCATATTCTCTTTTGAGCAATTTCTTGATGTCGTCCCGGTGCGTGCTTCCAAAGGACTTGCGCTACGCTGGTGCGCGGAACAACTTGGCTTTGCGCTGGAACACACACTGGTTTCCGGCGTCACCGGCGCCGATGCCGACATGTTGCGCGGCAATACTCTGGGTGCGGTTGTGGACAGCCATCATCTCGCCGAATTGTCTGATCTGGCCAATATAGAGAAGATTTATTTTGCGAAAAATCTGCACGCGGCCGGCATTCTGGAAGCGATGGAGCATTACCGGATTCTGGATGATGGCAAGGCCGGGGCATAACCATGAAAAAATTTCTGCTTTGTACTGACCTGGACCGCACGTTGATTCCGAACGGTGCGCAACCCGCCTCTCCCGATGCGATGGGGCAATTCAAACAATTGGTGAGTCGCGCAGAAATCACGCTGGCTTATGTGACGGGCAGGCATCAGGCGCTCATTGAGCAGGCTATCGCGGAATTCGATCTCCCGCGCCCGGATTTTGCCATCGCCGACGTGGGTTCGACGATCTACCAGTTGGGTCCGTCCGACTGGCGGCAATGGGACGAATGGGACAAACAGATTGCGCCGGACTGGCGCGGATGGTCGCACGACGAACTCTACCGTTTTTTGAGCGTTTTTCCTGTGCTGCAATTGCAGGAAAAGGAGAAGCAGGGCCGCCATAAACTCAGTTTTTATATTACGCTGGAAACGGACGCACACGCGCTGAGGTTGGAAATGGACGTGCGCCTGGCGCAGGCCGGAATCAGGGCAAACCTGATCTGGAGCATAGACGAAGAGGAAGGGGTCGGTTTGCTGGATGTTTTGCCAGTCAGCGCCAACAAGCTGCATGCCATCCGCTTCCTGATGCAGCGCGCAGGATTCGGGCATGAGAACACGGTCTTTGCAGGCGACAGCGGTAACGATCTGGATGTGTTGCTGAGCGATATTCCTTCTGTGCTGGTGGCCAATGCCGACGCTGAAGTCAAGGGCCGGGCCGCAGAGGCGAGCACTCAGACACTTTATGTCGCAAGTGGCCATTATCTCGGCATGAATGGCAATTACAGCGCCGGTATTCTGGAGGGCGCAGCGCATTACTGGCCGGAAGTGAATCTGTGGTTACGCGAACTTAATTGAAAGGGTGTTGATGTACGAACAAGTTTCTCACGCACTTCTGAACGAAATTCTGGTCAAGCTGAAACCTGAAATAGGGAACGTCAGGCTACGGCATTTCTACACTCGCCTGGGGGCGAATTTTTATGCCATACACTCTCTGTTTTATCAGTTATATGGAGAACGTTCAGACTTCAAGGAGCAGATGACCAGCCTGGTTGAAACGCTGCTCTTTCGTTATATCAAGCGCCCTCCCCAGTTGCGTAAATCTGATCTGGCGCGCGAAATAAATTACAACTGGTTCCTCAGTCAGAAATGGGTCGGGATGGCGCTGTACTGCGACCGTTACGCCGACGACCTGAGAGGCTTGCGCGCAAATTTGCCTTATTTGCAGGAACTGGGCGTCAATATGCTGCACATCATGCCGATACTCGACTGCCCGCCGGATAACAGTGATGGCGGTTATGCGGTGCGTGATTTTCACCGGGTAGATCCGCGCTTCGGGACGACGAAGGATGTCGAAGTGCTGGCCGCGACGCTCAGGAGAAATGACATTCTGCTGGTGCTGGATATCGTGGTTAACCACACGTCGAATGAGCATGAATGGGCGCGGCGTGCGCGCAATGGCGAGAAAAAATACCAGGATTATTATTACGTCTTCGCCGACCGTGAGATTCCAGACCGTTTTGAAGCGAGCATGCCCGAGATATTCCCCGCCACCTCTCCCGGTAATTTCACCTGGGATGAGGAAATGGGCAAGTGGGTGATGACGGTATTCAACAGTTATCAGTGGGATTTGAATTACCGCAATCCGGCCGTGTTCATCGAGATGATAGACATCATCCTGTTCTGGGCAAACAAGGGAGCGGATATTTTGCGCCTCGATGCGGTGGCGTTTTTGTGGAAAAAAATGGGCAGCGTGTGCCAGAATGAGCGCGAGGCACACTTGATACTGCAACTAATGAAGGACTGCTGCCAGGTGACCGCGCCGGGTGTGCTGTTCATTGCGGAGGCCATCGTCTCACCCAACGAAATCACCAAGTATTTCGGCGAGGACGCGATCAATGCCAAGGAATGCGAGATAGCCTATAACGCCACGTTCATGTCGCTGCTCTGGGATGCGGTTGCGACCAAGAATGCCGCGCTGCTCAACATGGGAATCAACAGCCTGCCGCAGAAACTGGAAAGGGCGACCTGGCTCAACTACGTGCGCTGTCACGATGATATCGGTCTCGGTTTCAATGACAATGATGCACGCTTATGCGGTTACGATCCTGCGCAGCACCGGCGTTTTCTGATCGATTATTTCACCGGGCGCTTCCCCGGTTCATCCGCCAAAGGCCTGCCTTTCGGCGAAAATCCCAAGACCGGCGATGCGCGCATCTCGGGTTCACTGGCATCGCTGGTCGGGCTCGAATCCGCGCTTGAAAGTCAAAATGAGGAAGAAGTCGACAAGGCGATCAAGACCATACTGTTGTTGCACAGCATGATATTGTCTTTTGGCGGGATACCGCTGTTGTACTACGGCGATGCGATCGGCATGCTCAACAGTCTGGAATACCTCGCTGAACCTTCCAAGCGCGATGACAATCGCTGGGTGCATCGTTCGCGATTTGACTGGAACAAGGCGGGAAAACGCCATCAGACCGGCTCGGTAGAGCAGCGTATCTTCAGTGGACTGAAAAAGATGATTGCCTTGCGTAAAGAGACGACGGCATTCGCGGATTTCGACGACAGGCGGCTGCTGCCGGTAGAGAATTCCAAGTTGCTGGTTTTTTCGCGGACGGAAATAAAAAATCAGCACAACAGCGTGCTGGTGATCGCTAACTTCGACATCCACCCGCAAAAGCTGCACGTCGGTGTGTTAAGGTCGCACGGATTTTTCCAGCGCGGCAGCATGCTGGACAGCTGTTCGGGAGAGCGAACAACGGTCGAAAATGATGAAATCATCCTGCCGCCGCTATCCTGTTATTGGTTAACCGATTAATTTACAAGGAGAGAAATGCATGATCAAGAAATGTCTTTTCCCCGTGGCAGGGTATGGAACACGCTTCCTTCCGGCTACCAAGGCGCAACCCAAGGAAATGCTGCCCATTCTCACCAAACCGCTCGTTCAGTACGGTGTGGAGGAAGCTCTGGCGGCGGGAATGGATCATATCGCGTTCGTTACCGGACGCAATAAGCGCGCCATTGAAGACCATTTCGATATCACCTACGAACTGGAAGATATGATCAGCGGCACCATCAGGGAACGCCAGTTGAATTGCGTCCGAAATCTGATCGAGCAGTGTACATTTACCTACACGCGACAAAATCACATGCGCGGACTCGGGGACGCCATTCTGATCGGTGAGGCGCTGATCGGTGAGCAGCCTTTCGGCGTAATCCTGGCAGATGATCTGGGCGTCGGCGAGCCGGATGGCATCATGGCGCAGATGGTGAGGGTCTATGAGAAATATCGTTGCAGTATCGTTGCGGTCGAGGAAGTGCCCGTCGAAGAAGTGGACAAGTACGGTATCGTCAGCGGTCAGCGTCTGGACGATCAGCATATCCGGGTCGAGCGCATGGTGGAAAAACCGTCACCGCTGGATGCACCGTCCAACCTCGCCGTCATCGGGCGTTACATCCTGACCCCGGATATATTCGACATATTGAGGAACACGCCGCCCGGCAAGAACGGCGAAGTGCAGCTTACCGATGCATTGCAAGCCCAAGCTGCGAACGGTAAGGTGATCGCTTACCGCTTCCGGGGTCAGCGGTTTGATTGTGGAAGTATCGAAGGCTTTGTGGATGCGACCAACTTCTTTTTCAATCGTATGCAGGAACAGCAGTAAGGCGTTGTTCCCGCATACGACGCAAACCCGGGCGGGGTTTGCGGGAACAATGCATAATTCTCAACTCTTGGGAACGAAGGTGAAGGCGTCGGAAAAGAACGCTTCGTTGGGCAGACCGCGCTGCGCAGTAAAGTCCGTGTGTGCTGCTTCGACAACGACCGGGGCGCCGCAGACATAGGCTTCGTGTGCGGACAGGTCGCTGTAGTCTTCCAGCACGGCCTGATGGACGAAACCGCTGCGTCCCTGCCATTCGTCTTCAGGCAGCGCGTCAGACAGTACCGGGGTGAATTTGATCCCTTGCGCTTCCCATTGTTGAGCCATGTCCAGCATGTATAGATCGGACAATTTGCGCGCCCCCCAGTAAAAGTGCATGGCACGCTTGATGCCGATATGCAGCGCGTGTTCGATAATGGCTTTAACCGGCGCAAAGCCCGTGCCGCTGGCGACAAAAATGATAGGCCTGTCGGAGTCTTCGCGCAGGAAAAAACTACCCAGCGGGCCCTTGAAGCGCAGAATGTCGCGCTCTTTCATCTCGTTAAAAACATGCTGGGTAAACGCGCCACCGGTAATGTTGCGGATATGCAATTCCAGTAATTCATCGTTGTGCGGCGCATTGGCCAGCGAAAAGCTGCGCGGCTTCTGATCCTTGAGCAGTATGTCTATGTACTGTCCCGCGAGGAATTGCAGGCGTTCATTGGCGGGCAGTTTGAGTTTCAACACCATCACATCGGCAGCAGGTTTTTCCATGCTATGTACCCGGCAAGGCATGGTTTTGACTTGAATATCCTTGACTGCACTAACTTCCTGACATTCGATCACCAGATCGGATTGCGGCTTTGCGCAGCAGAACAGAGCCATCCCGCTGGTTTTTTCCGCCTCAGTCAATGCGCTGCCGTGGCCGTGATCAATCTCGCCCTGCAGCACTTTCCCCTTGCACGCGCCGCATACCCCGTCACGGCAGCTGTATGGCAGGTTATAACCATGCCTGAGTGCGGCTTCGAGTAGGGTTTCATTCGTTTCGACGGGGAACTGGTGACCGCTGGGTTGTATCGTGGTTTGAAAAGTCATGATGGATTGCTGTGTGGCGGTTGCACGAAAGTGTGAATTTTAACGCATAATTCATCCATGAAACGAATACTCATTGTTGGCTGTGGGGATATTGCCCTGCGCACTATCCCCTTGTTGGTCCGTCGCTACCGGGTGTACGCACTGATCCGCAATGCCGGTTACGGCGCTAAATTAAGAGCGCTGGGTGCGATTCCCGTAAGTGGCGATCTGGATAAGCGCGCGTCTCTGACACGCATATCAGGCCTTGCCGATGCGGTGTTGCACTTCGCGCCTCCCGCTGCGACGGATGGCATCGACACGCGCACGCGTAATTTGCTCGGTGTTTTATCCCGGGGCACTTTGCCGTCCTGTCTGGTTTATATCAGCACCAGCGGCGTGTATGGCGATTGCAAGGGGGCCTGGGTGTCCGAGAGTCATGCGCTGAATGCGCAATCGTCGCGCGCGCAACGGCGGGTGGATGCCGAACGGCAGATTCGCGACTGGGCAAGGCGCAATGAAGTGCGGGCAAGTATTTTGCGCGTGCCGGGCATTTACGCCGCTACGCGTTTGCCATTAAGTCGTTTGCAGCAGCCGTGTATCGTGGCCGATGAAGATGGTTATACCAATCATATCCATGCCGACGATCTGGCCGGCATCAGTCTGGCGGCACTGGAACGGGGCAAGCCCTGTCGCGTTTATCACGCCAGCGATGACAGCCAGATGAAAATGGGTGAGTATTTCGATGCTGTGGCGGATGCCTATGGCTTGCCACACGCGCCGCGCATGACGCGATGCGAAGTGCAACATGCCGTGTCGCCTGTGATGTGGTCGTTTATTAACGAATCGCGCAGGCTGGAAAATGAACGTATCAAACAGGAACTGAAAGTAGTGCTGAAATATCCGACTGTGGCGGATTTTCTGTCTGAAATGAAACGCTAGATGTAACAAGGCCGGATTGCTCCGGCTTTGTCGTTTACTCAGGGTACAGATTGCTTAGCTTGCGCGCATTTCCAGCATCAGGTGATTGATGCGCTTCACGAAACCGGCCGGATCGTCGAGTTGCCCGCCTTCAGCCAGCAAAGCCTGATCGAACAATACTGCGGCCCAGTCGTCGAAATGCTGGGTTTCAGCCTTCAGGCGAATCACCACCGGATGTTGCGGGTTGATTTCCAGAATCGGCATTGATTCCGGTATCTTCTGTCCCGCTGCTTTCAGCATGCGCGCCATGTTGCCGCTCATGTCATCTTCGTCCGCGACCAGGCAGGCAGGGGAGTCGGTCAAGCGGTGCGTGACGCGTACTTCTTTTACCCGTCCGGACAGGCTGGTTTCGATCTTTTCGGTCAGTTCCTTGTGCTCGGTTGCCTGTTTTTCCTGATCCTGCTTTTCGGCTTCATCTTCCAGCGCGCCCAGATCCAGACCGCCCTTGGCGACCGAGACCAGCGATTTTTCCTTGAATTCAGTCAGCGAACCGACTACCCATTCGTCCACGCGAGCCGAGAGCAGCAGCACTTCGATGCCCTTCTTGCGGAAGACTTCCAGATGCGGACTGTTCTTTGCCGCATTGAAGCTGTCGGCGGTGATGTAGTAAATCTTGTCCTGACCTTCCTTCATGCGGGTGATGTAATCGGCCAGAGAAACGGTTTCGTCGGGCGTGTCGCTCAGGGTGGAGGCGAAGCGCAACAGCCCTGCAATCCTGTCCTTGTTGGCGAAATCTTGGCCTACGCCTTCCTTGATGACCTGACCAAACTCGCCCCAGAAGGTGGTAAATTTGTCCGTGTCATTGCCAGCCAGTTCTTCCAGCAGGCCGAGCACCTTCTTGGTGCAACCCTCGCGTATCGCCTTGATGTCTTTTGATTCCTGCAGAATCTCGCGCGACACGTTGAGGGGCAGATTGTTGGAATCGACGATGCCGCGCACGAAGCGCAGATAGGAAGGCAGCAATTGTTCTGCATCGTCCATGATGAATACGCGCTTTACATACAACTTGATGCCGTGCTGCGCCTTGTGATCCCACAGATCGAATGGCGCACGGGCAGGTACATAGAGCAGCTGTGTATATTCCTGACGGCCTTCCACGCGGGCATGCGTCCACGCCAGCGGGTCTTCATAGTCGTGACCGACATGCTTGTAAAACGCCTTGTATTCGTCTTCGGAAATCTCGTTCTTGGAGCGTGCCCACAGCGCGGACGCCTGATTGACTGTTTCGTCTTCTTCGGTGATGGTCTGGGCGCCGTCTTTCCACTCCTCTTTTTTCATCACGATAGGCTGGACGATATGGTCGGAATATTTGTGGATGATGGAGCGGACCTTGTGACCGGAGAGCAGATCGTCCTGATCTTCGCGCAGATGCAGGGTAATGGTGGTGCCGCGATTGGCTTTCTCAACCATTTCGATGACGAATTCGCCGCCGCCATCCGATTCCCAGCATACGCCCTGATCGGCATTCTCACCGGCACGGCGGGTGGTGACCGTGACCTTGTCTGCCACGATAAAGGCGGAATAGAAACCGACGCCAAACTGACCGATCAGTCCTGCGTCCTTTTGCTGGTCGCCGGAGAGCTTGGAGAAAAACTCGCGCGTGCCGGATTTGGCTATCGTACCCAGATTGTTGATCACTTCGTCGCGGTTCATGCCGATGCCGTTGTCCGCAATCGTCAGCGTGCGCGCTTCCTTGTCGTAGCTCAGACTGATTTTCAGTTCGGAATCGTTCTCGAACATCGAGTCGTTGTGCAGGGCTTCAAAGCGCAGCTTGTCGCAGGCATCAGAGGCGTTGGAAATCAGTTCGCGCAGGAAAATTTCACGATTGGAATACAGTGAATGGATCATCAATTGCAGAAGTTGTTTAACTTCTGTCTGGAATCCCATCGTTTCGCGATTAGTGCTTGCAGTCATAGCAGTCCTTTTTACGGTTGAACAAAGTGACGAGGAAGATGGGGCGGTAATGCGGAATTTCAAGGGGGGTAAAACAGGATTGAGGTATTAGTTGGGTAGTCGCCTACCCCAGATTGCATTGCATCCGGGCAACGCTAAAATCACCACTTATCCATGTGATGTTTTGTCGTCCTGGCAGCGGCTGTCTTACTCGGCTTTTGAGAATCGTCCGCTAAACTCAATTAGTTGCTCCAGTCTGGCTTTTGCAGATCCGTCGGCGATGACTTCAGCGGCGCGTGCAATGCCGTCGTTCAGCGTAGTGCTTAATCCCGCCGCGTAGATCGCCGCACCCGCATTCAGTTGCACGATGTCGCGAGGTGCGCCTGCCTTGTTGTTCAATACGTCGCGCAGCATGTCGCAGGCTTCATCGGCATTCGACACGCGCAGCAGCTCGTTCGAGGCGCGCGTCAGGCCGAATTGCTCCGGTGTCACGCTGTACTCGCTGACTTTTCCGTCTTTCAGTTCAGCGATATAAGTTTCTGTATTTATTGATATTTCGTCCATTCCATCCGCGCCGTGTACCACCAGCACATGACGGCTGCCGAGTTCGCCCATGACTTGTGCGAGTTTCCCGGTCAGCGATTGATTGAATACGCCCAGCACCTGATTTTGCGCGTTGGCCGGATTGGTCAGCGGCCCCAGCATGTTGAACAGGGTGCGTACGCCGAGTTCGCGGCGCACCGGAGCGGCGTGTTTCATCGCGCTGTGATGGTTGGGCGCGAACATGAAACCGATACCGATTTTATCTACACACTGCGCGACCTGATCGGGCGTAAGACCGACATTCACGCCCAGTTTTTCCAACACATCCGCGCTGCCGCAGGTGCTGGAAACCGAACGGCCACCATGCTTGGCGACGCGCGCCCCCGCTGCTGCTGCAACGAAGGCGCTGGCGGTGGAAACGTTGAAGGTGCTGATGCCATCGCCCCCGGTGCCGCAGGTGTCGATCAGATGGTCGGTATTATGCAGCGTTACCTTGCTGGATAATTCGCGCATCACGGCTGCCGCCGCCGCGATCTCGCTGACCGTCTCGCCTTTCATGCGCAGCGCGACCAGTACTGCGGCGATCTGTGCGGGAGTGAGTTGTCCTCCCATGATGTGTTCCATCAGTTCGCGCATTTGTGCGTAGGACAGATCATTGCGCTCTATCAGCCTGCCGAGTGTCTGTGAGTAATGCATTATTTCGCTCCCTTGAGGAAGTTTGCCAGCATCTCATGCCCGTGTTCGGTGAGGATAGACTCGGGATGGAACTGCACGCCGTGGATAGCCAGCGTCTTGTGGCGCACGCCCATAATCTCGCCATCGTCAGTCCAGGCGGTAATTTCCAGACAGTCCGGCAGGGTCGCGCGCGCGATTACCAGCGAGTGATATCGCGTCGCGGTGAACGGATTGGGCAGGCCGGTAAACACGCTGTTGCCGTGATGATGAATCGACGAAGTCTTGCCGTGCATCAGTTGTTTGGCGTGTATGATCTCGCCGCCAAACGCCTGACCTATGCTCTGATGGCCCAGACATACGCCGAGGATGGGAATCCTGCCGGCGAAATGTTGTATCGTGGCGACCGAGATGCCCGCTTCATTCGGCGTACAGGGGCCGGGCGATACCACGATATGCTGCGGATTCATTTTCTCAATCTGCTCGACGGTGATTTCGTCATTGCGATGTACTTCCACCTCAGCGCCCAGTTCGGCGAAATACTGCACCAGATTGTAGGTGAAGGAGTCGTAATTATCGATCATTAACAGCAATTTAATTCCAATCTTTTGATTATTAAGGAATAGCAATCTGCAACATAGTTCAGATACCCCCTGAGATACCCCCATTCTGTTCGGGTAGTCTCGGATATTGCAACCCAGATCACCGCTCCTAAAATGGCATCTCCATTTAATCCGCTCATTATCTCATCCTAGTCACTGCATCGGAAAGCGTAAGGACTCTCGTGCCGCTGGACGCTCACGCAATGCCTCGTACAACTGAGCGGGGCCAAGCAGTACATCTTTTAATCCGCTCCGCACCTTCTTCGACCCAAGTGCCTGCTTACTCAACGATGAGTGTGCCGACAGCGCATCCATGATGGCGTTCATCAGTTCATTCGCCAGATCGGGTGAATTCGCAAACTGCTCCTTGGTGTTGTTATTGGCCTGCTGTACCAGAATATCCGATTCGAGCAGCTTGCTGCGGGTATGGTTTACATAAGCCAGTTGATCTCCATCGGTAGTGTCATTGCCAAATAGCTCGTTTACCTTTGCAATAATTTCTGCGAGGTAAATCTTCTCCTGCTCCCGCACCTCGCCACTGCCGGGTTCGGTCAGTGGGACTAACTTTGGATATTCACCGTTCACCAGTGCCAAGTTGCGTTTGCCCTGATCCTTCAGCTTGTGATGGGTCAACGTCACCTTGGACAGATCGACGCCCTCACGTTCCCGCCCGAACTCCAGCAAGGGCAACAGCCGTTTGAAGAAGATGGCGCGCTTCTCAATGGCAGTGTTGCCGTAGTCGAATATCTGCGACAGGAAGGCATACACCCGCTGGAATGCACCCAGATTGTGCTTGAACAACACCAGTGCATTCATTTCATCTTGCGCGGCTTGTTCCGCAGAAACGTAAAAGTCGCGCAGCGATTCGTTTTCCCCCTCCCCCGCAAAGCGGGGGAGGGTTGGAGAGGGGGAACGGGCCTGCCCGTTGGCATCCTGTTTCATCGCGGCGGCCTTGAATGCTTCCAGTGCGGCTTTGTAGCGTTTCAACAGTCGATCCGCCACGGGTTCAATGGCAGCGGAAAGCTCAGCCTGCGACGCGTTGGGGTTCATCTCCACGTTCACCACACGATCCACCTCGTTGTCGTCGTAGTGACCATCTGCATCCAGTTTGGCGCGCAAGTCATACACCAGATTCGGATCGGTTACACCGTCCAGTTCTGCGGTTTCAAAGTATGTCTTGAAGGCACTCAACACCTCGTCAGGATCGTTCACGAAGTCGAGTACATAGGTCGTATCCTTGCCCGGATAGGCACGGTTCAGGCGCGACAGTGTTTGCACCGCCTGAATACCCGCCAGCCGCTTGTCCACGTACATGCCGCACAGCAGGGGCTGGTCAAATCCCGTCTGGAATTTGTTGGCGACCAGCAGAATCTGATACTCATCGGTGGCGAAGGCTTCACGGATGTCGCGCCCGTTCAGATTGGCGTTAAGCGTCTTGCTGGTTTCAGAGAGCGGATCGGGGTGTGATTCCTGATCGTATACCTCGCCTGAGAAAGCCACCAGCGTACCGATTTTGTATCCCTGTGACTTGATGTATTTGTCGATGGCAATCTGCCAGCGCACCGCCTCCAGACGACTGCCGACTACCACCATTGCCTTGGCTTTGCCTTCGAGTAAGGGCTGCACGTTTTCACGGAAGTGTTCCACCACCACTTGCACCTTCTGGATGATGTTGTAGGGATGCAGACGCACCCACCGCATGATGCCTTTCATCGCCGTGCTGCGTTCCACTTCCTTCTCATCCCACTCACGCCCTTCCGGGATTGGAGATTCGCGTAGCGATTCGTTTGCCCCCTCTCCCGCATAGCGGGGGAGGGTTGGGGAGGGGGTTGTGGCGAGTTTGAAAGCCAGCTTGTACGGCGTGTAGTTCTTCAGCACATCGAGGATAAAACCCTCCTCAATAGCCTGACGCATGGAATAGACGTGGAACGGCGCAGGCAAATTGCTATCACTGGCAGGCAGTGCCAGATTGGGACGACGACCGAACAGCTCCAGCGTTTTTGCTTTGGGCGTGGCGGTGAATGCGACATAAGTGATCCCCGCGTCATTCGCCCGTGCCGCCATGTTCGCTGCCAGCAAGTCTTCCGTGCCGATCTCGCCCCCATCCGCCAATTCCTGCATTTCTTCGGCACTCAACAACTGCTTGAGCTTGGATGCGGCTGCGCCCGTCTGTGAACTGTGTGCTTCATCGGCTATCACTGCGAAGCGTTTGCCTTGAGTGGCAGCGAGTTCCTGCACGGCCTGTAGCGCAAAGGGGAAGGTCTGAATAGTACACACCACGATTTTCTTGCCGCCGGACAGTGCTTGCGCCAATTCGCCGCTCTTGCTCTGACTTTCGCCCTTGATGGTAGCGACTACGCCAGCGGTACGTTCAAAGTCGAAGATAGCTTCCTGCAACTGCGTATCCAGCACGGTACGATCCGATACCACCAGTACCGAGTCGAACAGTTTTTTGTGTTGCGCATCGTGTAAGTCGGCGAGGAAGTGTGCCGTCCATGCGATAGAGTTAGTCTTGCCCGAACCGGCAGAGTGTTGGATCAGATACTTATTCCCCTCGCCCGTTTGCGGGAGAGGGGCTAGGGGAGAGGGTGAATGCTCCGCCAGCACCGCCGCCAGCAGTTTTCGGGTGGCATCCAGTTGGTGATAACGCGGGAAGATCACAGCCTTGATCTGCTTCTTGCTGTCGCGCTTGGCGACGATATAACGCCCGATGATTTCCAGCCAGCTTTCCCGCGCCCACACCTGTTCCCACAGATAGGCGGTGCGATGCCCGTTCGGATTGACAGGATTACCCGCCGCGCCGTGGTCGCCCAGATTGAATGGCAGGAACGTCGTTACTGCACCCAGCAGGCGTGTGGTCATCATCACCGCACTGTTACTGACTGCGAAATGCACCAGTGCGCCACGCGGAAAGTCCAGCAGTGGTTCGGCGGAATTTTGCCCTTTGGGTTTGGGGTGACGGTCGAAGCGATACTGATCCACCGCATCGTCCACTGACTGCGTGAAGTTTGATTTCAGCTCTACCGTCGCAACGGCGATGCCGTTCAGGAACAGCACCAGATCAATCGAGTTTTCGTTGTGCAGCGAATAGCGCACCTGACGTACCACGCGCAGGCGGTTGGCGGCGTACTTCTGTTGTAACTCCGGGTTCATTGCCAGTGCGGGTTTAAACTGCGCAAGCTGCAACGGCTGACGCAAGCCCAGCAACTCAATGCCATGCCGCAATACATCCAGCGTACCGCGATCATCCAGTTGGCGGCGTAACCGATCCAGCAAAACCGCTTCGGCGGCTGCGCCGTGACTTTTGCATAACGCGTCCCACGCCTTCGGTTGAGTATCCTGCACCCAGGCAATTACATCGGAGGGGAATATGGCACGGGCGCGGTCATAGGCAGCAAAGTCGCCGAGCGTGGTTGTTGACGCTTCAGCGTCTTTACAACCACGGCTTACCCCTTGCGGGTGCTCCGCACTTGTCAGCGCAGGCTGATACAGCCAGCCATGCGCGGCAAGATGTGCGCAAATGTCGTTCTCGAATTCGATTTCTTTGTGCAATGCGCTCATGCTCGCTTTCAGTTAATAGACTGCATCATGATCGCCCACATTGACTGGGATGATTTTCCCATCCTGAATCAGCAATTCCAGCGTAATGCGATACGACAGGTTAATGGACACCGAATGCAAACCCTCGTGTTTGCCGCGCAAGCGATGTAAGCGCAAGGATGGATGGCTTGGGTTGGCGGCAAGCAGTTGCAAAGTTTTAGCGTAGGGCTGCCTAAGTTCGGGATGCCGTTTTATGAACTGGACTTCTTTGCGCTTGAATTGCTGCGTAAAAATCAGCTGGAACATGCTTGATCAAGCCAGGCTAAATGCTCATCCAGCGATTCTGTGGTAAACCGACCTGCCGCCAGGTCCGCTTTGGTTTCAGCAATGGCGGCATCCAGCTCGCATTCGCGCAAGTAGTTGTATTGAGCAATTTCCATCACCACAAAGCGATCCTTGCCGCGCACCGACACAATCGCCTCAGAATGTTGTGCCAGCATGGCTTCGATGGCCGCCACTCCTTTGGTTTTCAAGTCATTAGCACTGATATGAGACATGATGCACTCCTGGTTAAACCTGTTAGAACGTGCATTTAACCATGCGATAAACAACACTGTAAAGCGCGCTATTAAACTTGCTGTTCGCGCACATCGATCTTGCCGGTCACGGCGGCGGAAATTAGCGCGCTGCGGCGTTCTTGCAGCAGTTCTACTAGCCGCCGTTGCTCGGTAATCAAAGCATCAATCTTCCCCGTCTCGCGGTCGAGGAAGGCGGCGATTTGGGTTTGCTCGACGAGGGGAGGGTTTGGAAAGCTGATATTGCCGAGACGCTCAGTGTTGAGAATCCGCAGGACATTACCCGTCGACGCGAGTTCAAGTTCAGCTCGACCAGAACAGATGGCATAAAACAAATACTGACAGTCCTCTCGCGGTACTGCCGCAGTAATTTGCTGATTGGTCGAGACGGCAGTATTTGTAATTCCGACTTTTCCAATGGTGCCGATACAGCAAATCAAAGAGGCGCCAGCCGTGATTTGGCGTGTTTTTAACCACCCTTGTTCTGTTAAAAATTTCGATGCTTTAGTCGGTGTACCCGTTTCATTGAGGTCTTCAGGACGAACCCATTGGAATACATCATCTTCCGTGTAGTTACCCAAGTCGTCGGTTGGAGGAGTCATGCCAGTTTGAAGCCTGGCAAGGTGTTTGAGTGGCCTAACTGCCCACCCTCGCGGCACTTCGCCCAGCCATTCCACGCCGCTGGCTTTGTATTCGGGATAATTCGGAAGGCTCATGCGATTTCTCCCGCTTCGTCATTCCCGCGAAGGCGGGAATCTAGTGAGTTCAAAGATTCCTGCGCAGCAGGACAATCGTTTTGTCCGCTCTGCGGGGCTGTTTGTTTTGCTGGATTCCCGCCTACGCGGGAATGACGGGAAGGGGCGCTGGAATGACGGGAAGGGGCGCTGGAATGTTCGCCTATGTCAGGAACGCGGAAGTCGGC
Source organism: Gallionella sp. (assembly GCA_030653355.1). GTDB lineage: Bacteria > Pseudomonadota > Gammaproteobacteria > Burkholderiales > Gallionellaceae > Gallionella. The sequence goes on from JAURZN010000168.1 coordinate 21,993, forward strand.
TTGCTCTCCTGTGATGACCGGCCAAAGGTCAAGCCAGTTTGGGTTGGTCTGTTCAATCAAGTTGAATTTCCATGCCCGATTCCATTTCTTGATGGCTTTTTCGCGGGCGATGGCGGATTCCATCGTTTCGTGTTGTTCAAACCAGACCAGCAAGGTGACGTTGTATTTTTCGGTAAAACCAGCAACTGCGTGGGTTCGGTGTTGCCAGTCGCGTTTGATCAGGTCGCTGGTGACACCGACATAGAGTGTGCCATTGCGTTGGCTTGCCATTAAATATACGGCGGGGGTTTTCATGCGCTGTACCCGTTTCTGGATTCCCGCATTCGCGGGAGTGACGAGATGGCGCGGATTTTTGCGAGCAGATTTTCGTAATAGTCTTTGCTCAGAAACGCGCCGTTCTTCAGCAGTTCCTTGTCCAGCACATAGCCGCGAATGGCGAAGTCGCGCAGTACGCCCGTGGCCCATTGGCGGAATTGGGTACCCCGGTGGCTGCGCACACGGAAGCCTACGGCAAGGATGGCGGACAGATTGTAGTGGCGCAGATTGCGCGATACTTCGCGCCCGCCTTCCTGGCGAACTTGTAAGTAATCCTTACAAGTTGCCATCTCGTTTAGTTCGCCTTCGGCAAAGACGGCTTTCAAGTGCAGGGTGATGTTCTGCGGCGTGGTCTGGAATAGCTCCGCGAGCTGCGCCTGTGTCAGCCAGATAGTTTCACCCTCAAACCGGCATTGAATGCGACTGCTGCCGTCTTCAGTCTGGTAGAGGAGGAATTCTCCGGTTTGATTAGCTGACTGAGTGTTTTTATCAATCATAGCCTTACCCCTTGTATCCGCAACAATGGTTGTGCAATCCAGTGTTTATTCATGTGATAGTAACCGCATGATTATAAATAATATTATATGAGTTTCCGTTTTCTGGTGTGATAAGAAAACGAATGAAATTCTTCAGGAATCCTAGGGGACGGAACGATGAAATTCGGCGAGATGTAGTAGTGTGTTCCCAACAAAAAAGTAACCCCACGGTTTGAGCGTCGTGCCGATGATCCGGCTGATAGGCTTGGAGGGTGTTGTTAGGTGAATGATACATGGCAAGGCTCATGCCGACAGCCCCGCGATCATGGTCAAAATCCGATCCGTACACTGCTTCAGTTCGGTATCAATCGCCGCCAGTGGGCGCGGTGGCTGAAATACGTAGAAGTGGCGATTGAACGGGATTTCGTAACCCACTTTGGTTTTGTCGTGGTCGATCCACGCATCAGGCGCATGGGGCAACACTTCGCGCTTGAAGTAACTTTCCACATCCTCGCTCAATGGCACGTTTTCAGTATCGCGCAGACCACTATCCGATTGCGGCTTGCCTTTCAGTTTGCCCTTTTCGCCCAGCACAATCTTGCCTGCCGTATCGCGCAAGGGGCGTTCAACGGTGATGGTGCGATAGCCAAAGTCTTGATTTTTGAAGATGCGACTAATCGGCTGCCCTCTCCCCAACCCCTCTCCCGCCTGCGGGCGAGGGGCTTCGACGAAATCGCCAAACAAGCGGGTGACTTCAGCGATGTGCGCTTCAGACATTTCCTTGCGCTTGCTGCCGAGGCTCTTGCGCATCTTCTGCCACAGGCCGGAAGCGTCGATCAGTTGGACGTAGCCTTTGCGCGTTTCTGGCTTACGGTTGGAGAGTATCCATACGTAAGTGCTGATGCCGGTGTTGTAGAACATGTCGGTGGGCAGGCCGATGATCGCTTCGACCAGATCGTTTTCCAGCACATAACGGCGAATCTCGCTCTCACCCGAACCCGCGCCGCCAGTGAACAGCGGTGATCCGTTGAGCACGATACCGAAGCGACTACCACCTTCGGCGGCTGGGCGCATCTTGTTGACGAGGTGCAGTAGAAACAGCAGCGAACCATCCGACACACGCGGCAGACCGGGGCCGAAACGTCCGTTGAAACCTTGCTGCTCGTGCTCCTTGCGGATGTCTTTCTCGACCTTTTTCCACTCCACGCCAAACGGCGGATTGGACAGCATGTAGTCGAATTTCTTGTGCAGGTGTCCGTCATCCGACAGGGTGTTACCCGGCATGATGTTGGCGACATCTTGCCCCTTGATGAGCATGTCGGCTTTGCAGATGGCGTAGGACTCGTCGTTCAACTCCTGCCCGAACATGGTGAGCCGCGCTTCCGGGTTATGCTCTTCCAGATACTCGCCTGCGATGGACAGCATCCCGCCCGTGCCTGCGGTCGGGTCGTAAATGGTACGCACCACGCCCGGCTTGGACAGCACATCGTCATCTTCGATGAACAGCAAGTTAACCATCAGGCGGATAACTTCACGCGGGGTGAAGTGCTCACCGGCAGTTTCGTTGGAGATTTCAGCAAACTTGCGGATCAGCTCCTCGAACACCAGTCCCATCTGACTGTTGCTGACCACATCGGGGTGCAGGTCGATCTGTGCGAACTTCTCGGTGACTTGATACAGCAGGCCGGATTTGGCGAGGCGATCAACCAGTGTGTGAAAATCGAACCGCTCGAAGATGTCGCGCACGGCTGGGGAGAATGACTGGACGTAGCTGTACAGGTTTTCACGGATGTGATCCTGATCACCCATCAGTTTCTTCATGTCTAGGGCGGACGTGTTGTAGAAACTTTGCCCGGCTTTGCGCAACAGGAACGGTTCAGGATTCAGTCCGGCTTGCTGTTTTGCCTCCAGTTCGACCAACACGGCAGGCTTGGTTGCTTCCAGCACGCAGTCCAGACGGCGTAGCACGGTGAACGGCAATATGACCTTGCCGTATTCGGATTGTTTGTAGTCGCCGCGCAGTAAATCGGCGACTGACCAAATGAAGGACGAGAGCGTTGTGTGATTCATTCGAGCCTTGCAAATTAGATTGTCGGCTATTGTAATGGCACAGCCTTAGTTTCGTCCTATCCCTTGGCAACTAAAAAGCTGTCGGGAAGATTTCAGGTTCAGAAAAGACCCCGAACCCGACGCGACAGGTGTTCGCTTTGCCTGCTCTCAGGATGGTTTGTGTTTCTACAACACCCCCATCGGTCAGTTGATGCGCGGACTATGGTGCCGGGCGTGTGCTTGATAACATGCTCAGCGCTACCGCCTCGGCGACCTCGATGCCATCCACGGCGGCAGACAGGATTCCGCCCGCATAGCCCGCACCCTCACCGGTCGGATAAAGCCCCTTTGTGTTGATGCTTTGCAGGTCGTCGGCATTGCGTCTGATGCGTATCGGTGAGGAGGTGCGCGTCTCGACGCCGGTCAGTACGGCATCCGCAAGATCGAATCCCCTGATCTGTTTAGCGAAGGCGGGGATCGCTTCCCTGATTGCGTCGATGGCGTAATCCGGCAGCGCGGTGGACAAATCTGTCAGGTGTACGCCGGGCGTGTATGACGGTTGTACCTGACCCAAGGCCGTTGAGGCTCTGCCCGCGAGAAAGTCGCCGACCAGCTGGCCCGGCGCCTGATAGGTGCCGCCTCCCAACTCGAAAGCGCGCGATTCCCAGAACCTTTGAAATGAAACACCCGCGAGCGGGTCACCGGGATAATCTTCTTCGGGCGTGATGCCTACCACGATGCCGGCATTGGCGTTGCGCTCGTTGCGCGAATACTGGCTCATGCCGTTGGTCACCACCCGCCCCGGTTCGGATGTCGCCGCCACCACCGTGCCGCCGGGACACATGCAGAAACTGTATACGGAGCGACCGTTGCTGGCGTGATGCACCAGCTTGTAGTCGGCTGCACCGAGCAATTCATTGCCCGCATTTTTGCCATAGCGTGCGCTATCAATCAGCGATTGCGGGTGTTCGATGCGGAAACCGATGGAGAAGGGCTTGGCTTCGATGTAAATGCCGCGCTTGTGTATCATTTCGAAAGTGTCGCGCGCGCTGTGGCCGACCGCCAGCACCAAATGTGAGGTGGCGATGTGTTCACCGCCGGCGAGCACTACGCCAGTTACCTGACCATCCTTTATGTTGATGTCATCCACGCGGCTTTCGAAGCGTATTTCGCCGCCCAGCGACTGTATGGTTGCGCGCATTTTTTCCACCATGCCGACCAGGCGGAAGGTGCCGATGTGCGGATGGCTGACGTAAAGAATTTCTTCCGGTGCGCCCGCCTTGACGAATTCATTCAGCACCTTGCGCCCCAGATGACGCGGGTCCTTGATCTGGCTGTACAGCTTGCCGTCGGAAAATGTTCCCGCGCCGCCTTCACCGAACTGTACGTTGGATTCGGGGTTGAGTACGCCTTGCCGCCACAGCCCGAAGGTGTCCTTGGTGCGTTCGCGCACCGCCTTGCCGCGCTCCAGTATCAGCGGTCGAAAACCCATCTGCGCCAGCAGCAGTCCGGCAAACAGCCCCGCCGGGCCCATACCGATGACGACAGGTCGTGAAGGCAATTCAACCGGCGCGTGTGCGACGAAGTGATAACCTGTATCGGGCGCTACCCTGATATGTTGATCGCTGGCGAATTTCGCCAGCACCGCAGCCTCTTCGCGCACCGTCACATCCAGTGTGTAGGCAAACAGGATGGCGCGCGGTTTGCGCGCATCCACGCCGCGCTTGAAGACGATATAGTCGATCAGCTCATCCTCGTTCAGGCACAATCGTTTGAGGATGGCCGTCCTGATTTCGCCTTCGGCATGCGCCAGCGGTAATTTTATTTCTGTCAGTCGTAACATTGGTTTCTTTTTCTAGCGATGCAGGTCTGCATCCAGGCCGTCAAGTGCCATTTCTGCCGCACGCAGCACGGCGCGCGCCTTGTTCTGGGTTTCCATCCATTCGCTGTCGGCAACCGAGTCGGCGACAATGCCTGCACCCGCCTGCACATAAAGCGTGTTGTCCTTGACGACAGCGGTGCGCAGCGCAATGGCGACATCCATGTCGCCGTTAAAGCCCAGATAGCCGACTGCACCGGCGTAGATGCCGCGTTTGGAAGGCTCAAGTTCGTCGATGATTTCCATGGCACGCACTTTCGCGGCCCCCGATACCGTACCGGCCGGGAAGGTCGCGCGCAGCACATCCATCGCATCTAGTCCCTGTTTGAGCCTGGCCTCGACGTTGGAGACGATGTGCATCACATGCGAATAGCGTTCGATCACCATCTTGTCCGTTAATTTTACCGTGCCGTTTTGCGCGACGCGGCCGATGTCGTTGCGCCCCAGATCGATCAGCATCAGGTGTTCTGCCAGTTCCTTCGGGTCGGCCAGCAGTTCCTGCGCCAGCTCGGCATCCTGTTGTGGCGTCTTGCCGCGCGGGCGGGTTCCGGCAATCGGGCGCACCGTGACCACATCGCCTTCGAGGCGTGCCAGAATCTCCGGTGAGGAACCGACTACGTGATGGTCGCCCATGTCGTAATAGAACATGTAGGGCGACGGGTTGATGCTGCGTAGCGCGCGATACAGCGAGAGCGGTGAGGCGGGGAAGGGCTGCGTCATGCGTTGCGACAGCACCACCTGCATGATGTCGCCGTCGAAGATGTATTGCTTGGCTTTTTCCACCGCTGCCTTGAAGGCTGTTTCTCCGAATTCGGACTGCGCTTCGATGGGCGGCACGGGCGCTGCGTAGGGTATGTCCACCGGCAGACGCAGCATGGCCGTCAGTTCGCGCAGGCGCTCGCGTGCCAGTGCATAGGCATCATCCCGTGCCGGATCGGCATAGACGATAAAGGTCAGCTTGCCGGAGAGATTGTCCACCACGGCCAGTTGCTCGGTCAGCATCAGCAGGATGTCCGGTGTGCCTATCGCGTCCGGCTTGTGTACGTTATCCAGGCGCGGCTCGATGTAGCGTATGGTCTCGTAGCCGAAATAGCCCGCCAGACCGCCGGTGTAACGCGGCAGGCCGGACAGGGGGGCAACCTTGAAGCGGGACTGATATTCGCTGATGAAATCCAGCGGGGTGCCGACTTCATGAGTCGTTTCGCTGTTTTTATGCGTCAACGTGACACGCTTGCCGCGCACGGTGATGCGGGTATCGGCAGGCAGCCCGATGAAGGAATAGCGCCCGAAACGTTCTCCGCCCTGCACTGATTCCAGCAGATAGGAATAGGGGCGGTTGGCCAGTTTGAGATACAGCGAAAGCGGCGTGTCGAGATCGGCGAAAGTCTCTGCGACCAGCGGGATGCGGTTATAGCCTTGTTGGGCCAGCGTATTGAATTCTTGCTCGGTGATGGGGTGCAGCATGAAAAACCTCCTGTGTTGTGTCGCAGGGGCGAAGAAAACTCGCCCGTGGTAATGGTTGCAGGGGCGCAGACGCCCCTGCGTGGGTCAACACCATCGCCAACTATTCATCGTGTACAGGAGGGTTCTCATATCAGGCCAGTTTGATCAAGGACATTGCAGCCGGAAGATTGGCGATCACAGCGTCCAGGTCCAGCGTTTCCACGGGTTCGCCGTGGTTATAGCCGTAAGGCACGCAGAATGTCGGACAACCGGCGGCACGCGCGGCCAGCGTGTCATTCAGCGAGTCGCCAATCAGCAATACCTGCTCGGTGGGTACGCCGAAGAATTTCGCGGCATGTTGCAAGGGCAACGGATGCGGTTTCTTTTCCGGCAGGGTGTCGCCCGCGAGCACGATTTCAAAATACTTCGTCAGACCGACGCCGGCCAGCAGTGGCGTAGTGAAACATTCCAGTTTGTTGGTGATGCAACCCAGACGGAAACCCGCCGCTTTCATGGCTTCCAGTCCTTCGATGACGCCTTCGAAAGTTTTACTTTCCAGCAGCAGGTCGTTGTAGTGTTTCTCGAAGATAGGCAGTGCATGATCGTATAAGGCGGCATCCGGTGTGGCGTGCATTTCGCCGGTCAGCGCGCGCTTTACCAGCCAGCTGACGCCGTTGCCGATATAGCTCGCCAGCAGCTCTTGCGAAACAGGGGCATAGTCCATATCGCGCAACATGCGGTTGGCGGCTTCGGAAAGTTCCGGTGCTGTGTGCAGCATCGTGCCATCAAGATCAATGACGATGGCTTTGATACTGACGGGGGTGGTGAATCGCTTGATGTTTTCTGACATGGGGTTCCTTAATGCGCTTTGGCAGGTTTCTTTTCGGGCGCGGTGGAATGATCCGGCGCGGTTTTTAATGCGCTTTCATCGCCCTTGGGTTTTATATCTGTTGCGGCGGGTGCCGATGCAGATACCACTTGTTCGACGCTAACGGGATTGGCGCCCATGCTGGGGTCGAGTTTTCTGTCCGTTATATCCTTGTCGGCAGATTTCCAGCCCATCAGCACCGAGCTGGGGCTGTGCGCCTCGTTTTCCTTCATGCAATCTTCAGGTGTTTTCAGCGAAACACGGCAGGCATAGCCTACCGCTTCGGCGTCATAGATTTTTTGCTCTGCCACGCCCGTGATGCGATCACAACCCGAGGTTGCGAGCACAATGATCAGCAAGGTGAAGGCGTGGCGAAGCATGATTAAACCTTGGCCAGTTCAGCGCGCATCGCGGCGATCACGGTGTCGAACTGATGCTGGTCGGTGGCTTTGCGCGCGCCGAAAATCGCCGAACCTGCCACGAAGGTGTCCACGCCGGCAGCGGCGACTTCACGGATGTTCGCAGGGCCTACACCACCGTCGATTTCCAGACGGCAGTTGTAGCCGCCTGCATCTATCAACGCGCGTACCTTGCGTGCCTTGTCCAGCGTGTAAGGGATGAATTTCTGACCGCCGAAACCCGGGTTGACCGACATCAGCAGCACCATGTCCAGTTTGGGCAGCATGTATTCCAGGATATCCAGCGGAGTGGCCGGATTGAATACCAGACCCGCTTTGCAGCCGCTTTCCTTGATCAGGCCGATTGTGCGGTCAACGTGCTCGGAAGCTTCAGGGTGGAAGGTGATGTAAGTCGCGCCCGCCTTGGCGAAATCAGGGATGATGCGATCCACAGGCTTGACCATCAGATGCACGTCTATTGGTGCGGTCACGCCGTGAGCGCGCAGCGCATCGCAAACCAGCGGCCCTATGGTCAGGTTGGGGACGTAGTGATTGTCCATTACGTCGAAGTGCACGATGTCTGCACCAGCGGCGAGAACATTATCGACTTCCTCGCCCAGCTTGGCGAAGTTGGCGGAAAGGATGCTAGGGGCGATTTGATACATGATGTTTCCTTAGAAAGTTATTGGCGCAGCGCGTATTCTAAACCGAAATCAGCTGCCGGAGACGATGAGGGTTGAATTCCATGCGCGCTCACATGCCGTATTTCGGCGACGGGTGCAGACTAGTCAGGCAGTTTTCCGAGCGTTAATCCGGTAGCCTGATAGAACTGCTCAAGGTTGCTCAGGTCGTCAAAGACTGCCGCCGCGCCGGTAAAATCATGGTTGCGCGTGTAGTGATTGGTGGTGACATAAGTCTTGATTCCGGCTGCCAGACTGGAACGCAGCCCGTTTTCGGAATCTTCCAGCGCGATGCAGTCTGTCGCGGCCAATCCCATTTTTTCCAGCACCCAGAAATAAATATCCGGCGCAGGTTTCTTATGCGGCACGATGTCGCCACAGCCGTTGGCGGCAAACAAGTCAGCCCAGTCTTTCCCCAACCCTACTTCCAGCAGCGCGGTAACATTCTCCGGCGTGGTGGTGGTGGCGATGGCCAGCGTGATGCCCGCTGCATGTGCGTCATGGATCAGTTGTTTAACGCCGGGGCGCAGCGGAACATTGCCCTCGCCTATCATGGTGGTGTAATGCTGCGTCTTGATGGCATGCAGGTTTTTCACAAAGCCGTCAAAGTCGGCGGGTTTGTCGAAGTCCTGCAGGAAATCGCTGACAAAATACTTGATGCGCTCTTTGCCGCCGGTTACTTTGAGCAGTTTGTCATACAGCGCTACATCCCAGTTCCAGTCCAGGCCGTTTTCGGCGAAAGCCTTGTTGAAGGACATGCGGTGTCCGTCTTCGGTATCGGCAAGTGTTCCGTCTACGTCAAAAATAATAGCTTTTATAGTCATGATTTTGTTAGTCGTTAGTCGTTAGTCGTTAGTCGTTAGTAGGAGAAGATGTTTTCTCAATCCTCAGTCCTCAGTCCTCAGTCCTCAGTCCTCAGTCCTCAGTCCTCAGTCCTAGTTTTACCTCATTCCCGGCAGCTTGCCCGCCATGCTGCGCATCATTTTAGCCATGCCGCCTCCCTTGGAGAACATCTTCATCATTTTCTGCGTTTGTTCAAACTGGTTGAGCAGCTGATTGACATGCATCACCTTCACGCCGGCGCCTTCGGCAATGCGCCGTTTGCGCGAGGCCTTGATGAGTTCGGGTTTGCTGCGTTCGAGCGGGGTCATCGAGTTAATGATGCCTTCCAGGCGATTGATGGATTTGTCGTCCACCTTGGAGTCGGCCGCAGCCTGGCTGAGTTGTGCGGGCAGTTTGTCCATTAACGCGGACATGCCGCCCATCTTGCGCATCTGCACAAACTGCATTTTGAAATCGTTGAGGTCGAAGCCCTTGCCGGCCTGCATCTTTTTGGCGAGTTTCTCGGCTTCGCCCTGATCTACCCCGCGTTGCGCTTCTTCCAGCAAAGACAGTACATCGCCCATGCCCAGTATGCGCGAAGCCATGCGCTCGGGGTGAAAGGCTTCCAGCCCGTTGGGTTTTTCGCTGACGCCGATAAACTTGATCGGTTTGCCGGTAATCTGGCGCACCGAGAGTGCTGCGCCGCCGCGCGAGTCGCCGTCCAGCTTGGTGAGGATGATGCCGGTGAGCGGCAGCGCTTCGCCGAATGCCTTCGCGGTATTGACCGCATCCTGCCCGGTCATCGCATCCACTACAAACAGGGTTTCGATCGGTTTGAGCGAGGCGTGCAGTTGCTTGATTTCCGCCATCATTGCCTCGTCGATGGCAAGGCGTCCGGCGGTATCCACGATCAGCACATCGTGATGATGTTTGCGCGCAAAGTCCAGCGCGGCCAACGCGATGTCCTGCGGACGCTGCGAGATGTCGGAGGTGAAGAAATCGGTATCGAGTTGACTGGCCAGCGTGCGCAACTGTTCGATGGCTGCCGGGCGATAAATGTCGCAACTGACCAGCAGCACTTTTTTCTTGTTCTGTTCGCGCAACAGTTTGGCGAGTTTGCCGCAGGTAGTGGTCTTACCCGCACCTTGCAGGCCGGCCATCAGAATGACCGCAGGCGGCGTGGTGGTGAGATCGAGCGCGTCGTTGTGCTCGCCCATCAGCTTGGTGAGTTCGCGATGAACTACGCCGATGAAGGCCTGGCCAGGGTTCAGGTTGCCGATGACTTCCTGTCCCAGCGCGGCCTGCTTGACCGAGGCGGCCAGTTCCTTGACGACCGGCAAGGCCACGTCGGCTTCGAGCAGCGCCATGCGTACTTCGCGCAGCGCATCCTGAATGTTGTTCTCGCTGAGGCGTGCCTGACCGCGCAGGTTTTTAATGACACCAGAGAGACGTTGCGTCAAATTGTCCAGCATATCCGTCCTTGTGGGTAATCAAAGTAAATGATGTAGAATCTGCGAAGTCTAAAACATTCTGACAAAAAATGTCTAATCTTCTCCTGTCACTTTTCGCTTTCGTCACCTATTCCTTACTGGCTGTCTACTTCTGGCGCGCACATGCGCGCGGCGAATGCGATGAGCGTTGCCGCGGCACGGTCGGGCACCTGTCACTATTTCCGATTGCGTTGCATGGCTATCTGTTGTGGAGCGGCATTTTTTCGGGAGGCGGAATCGATCTGGGGGTGTTTAATGCGCTGTCGCTGATTGTCTGGTTGACGCTGCTGGTGTACTGGGTGGCGCGCTTCTTTTATCCGATAGGCGGATTGCAGGCGCTGGTGTTGCCGCTGGCGGCCGTAACGCTGTTGTTGCCGGGCGTGTTTCCTGCTGATCATCAGTTAACCCATACGGATTTGCTGGCTTTCAGGGTGCATATCGCGGTTGCGATGTTGGCTTATAGCCTGTTTACCATCGCCATGCTGCATGCGGTGCTGATTTCGCTGGTGGAGAAACGCCTGCACCATGCGAATTTGCCGCGTGTGTTGCGCAGCCTGCCGCCGCTGCTGACGATGGAAAGTTTGCTGTTTCGCATGATAGGCATCGGTTTTGTATTGCTGACGCTGACGCTGGTGTCGGGCGTGTTGTTTTCCGTAGAAATTTTCGGCAAGGTCTGG